>CBDVAK010000419.1:0-1505 GCA_965371945.1 uncultured Candidatus Competibacteraceae bacterium | reverse complement strand
GGCGGCAGACCGGCATTTTTCAGCATCCATGGCGACCCCAGCCGACTGGCGCCACACCTGGCCGCCGATCAGCCTTACTACTGGCTTCATCGTGGACAGGATGGCTCCCTGCTTCGTCACGCCAGCGTCGAGGAAGTGGCCCGCGATCACCTCAAGGAGATCGTTGCCATCCAGCCGCACGGACCCTACTACATCGGTGGCTATTCGTTCGGAGGGCTGTTGGCGCTGGATGTCGCCAGGCAGCTGCAAGAACGCGGCGAAGAGGTCGCCCTGCTGGTGCTGTTCGACCCGCCAGCGCCGCCATTGCCAGCCGGCGCCCTGCCACCACGCCCCTTGCGCGAGACACTCTCGGAAGCACTGGGCTACCTGCCCATGATCCTGCTATGGCCCGCGCACTGGTTGAGGCGGAGTGTTCGCCGCGCTTATCAGAGAATCAGGGAACACGTACTCATCGCCCAGGACAAACCGTTGCCCAACCGGTTGCGGTTCGCGCGCCACGGTCGCATCTATCTGCGTGCCGCGAAACAGTATCGGTATGGCAATTACGACGGCCACACATTGTTGTTCTCGCCGCAACTCGAACTCAGGGACCTGCAACGTTTGACGGCCCGCTGGCGTAGCGTCGTTGGCGATCACCTGGAGGTGCACATGGTGTCCGACGCACCGCTACACGGCGACCTGTTCCAGGAACCCAGCGTGCGTTATCTGGCCGAACACCTGACCCAGAATCTCGGTACTGCACCAGAACAACAAGATCATGACGAACCCACCCCGAGTGAGGCCCGAAAAGATCCCTCACCGGCAGATGCTTCGCTTCAAGCGCTACGCCCGGTGCCGCGGCGGGCCGCCAATCCGGGGTGAGCGATCGGCCGGGCGCAGCCATCCCGACCATGGCCAGCGCCAGAGTCGATATCTGGTGCGTTCCGCTCGACGCCGACACACCGCAACTGGCGCATCACCGCTCACTGCTCAACGCAGCAGAACGACAACGTGCCGACCGCTTCAGACGTCCCACCGATCGAAACCGGTTCACTGTGGCGCGGGCACGACTGCGGATGGTGCTGTCGGGCTATCTTGACTGCCCGCCCGACAGCATCCGGTTTGCATACGGGAAAACCGGCAAACCGACGCTGGCAGGTACAGAGCAATCGCGGGGCTGGCACTTCAACCTGTCCCACTCGGGTACCCTGGCCGCCATCGCGGTCACCCGGGACCGGTGCCTGGGGATCGACATCGAGTGTCACTTTCGGCAACACCCATTCATGGATCTGGCCGAGCGCTTTTTCAGCGAACGCGAAGTGCAGGCGCTCTGGCGTCAGCCCGAAAACCAGCGGCGTGCCGCCTTTTTTCGCTGCTGGACCCGCAAAGAAGCCTATCTCAAGGGTTTGGGGGCCGGGCTTGGCCGCGGTCTGGGAACCTTCGACGTCACTGTCGACGAGCGCCAACCGGCGCGTCTGCTGGCTGACCGTCTCAACCCCGAAGCCACCAGCCAATGGTCGCTGGTG
>CBDVAK010000418.1:0-1600 GCA_965371945.1 uncultured Candidatus Competibacteraceae bacterium | reverse complement strand
CGGTAGACTGATTCGGCGATCTTCAGCAGATCAGATCGTTGCAGTTCGCCGGCCAGGGCATAGGACAGAGGTTCGTCGACCCAGTAGAATACCGAGACCCGGTCCTCGCGAGCGAATCGAAACGCGGTAGCGTGATCTCCCGGTGTATTGGCGGAGGCATAGAGCACAACCCGCTGGCCGTCCTGGTCTTCGTACATCAGCAGGGCACCGGGGCCGTCGCTGGTCGCCATCAACCGGCCACCCACCAGACTGTAACCCACCGATTCCAGGTTCGGCGCCTCGATGGCCGTACCCATGCGTTTGCTGAGCCAGCCGACCAGGTGCTTTTCCTGCGTCGCGGGGACCTCGACCGGGTGTTTGACCTCGGGCGTGTAGACCGCATAGGCCATGGCCGCATCGCGTACCACCCCGGCTACTTCGGCGGTCATTGTCTGTCCGGGCGGTGCAATCGGCAGCGTGATTCGGCCGATCACCACGCCGGTGGCCAGCAGTACGACGGCCGCTGCCGCCATCCGAAACCCGCGCCAGCCGCGCCTGGGCTCTCCCTGGCGCAGCAACCTGGCAGGAATCGCTTCATCGAGGATTGGCGCGTAGAGCTGTTGCATGCCCTGTTTGAGACGCCGGTAGTCTTCAGCCTGGCGACGGGTTTCCGGGTGATCGGCCAGCCAGACCTCGTATTGACGGCGCGCTTCAGGTGACAGTTGCCCATCTACGTAGGCATGCAGCGATTCCAGTTCGCTGGGTAGCGGTGTGTTCATTTGATTTGTCTCAGTCGCGCCGGGTGCTCACCGTTCATCCAGCGCCGGAGTCGTTCTCTGCCGCGGTGCAGGCGCGACATCACCGTGCCTATCGGCACCGCCAGTGTGTCCGCCACCTGTCGGTAGCTCATTTCTTCCAGGCAGACCATCACCAGTACTTCCCGCTGATCGTCAGGTAGTGTCGACAGTCCGGATTCCAGGTCACGCAAGTCCATGGCCCGATCCTGGCCCGACCGCACGGGATCACGGTGTTCCCGCACGTCCAGGGGCTCGCTGCCTGACTGGCGTTTGAGCTTGCGGATCTTGTTGACATACAGATTGTGCATGATGGTAAACAGCCAGGCGCGCAGGTTGCTGTCGGCCTGCCAGCGGCGTTGCCGGCTCCAGGCCCGGCCCAGGCAGTCCTGAACCAGGTCGTCCGCGGTTCCACTATCCCTGGTGAGCGCCCGTGCGTAGCGGCGCAGACGCGGGATCTGCTCGATCAGCAGGTCACCGAACTGCTCCATGGCGCCTGGCTCGCGGTCTACTGAACCTGCAGGATCGACATGGCCTTGGCCAGCTTGTCGACGGACTGCTGGTGGTTACCGGCCTTGTGGTCGGCTGCGCCATCGGTACGCAGCTGCATTACTTCCGACATTTGTGATTCGCTCAGTTGTGGGTTGTCGGCCATTGCGGCATCGATCTTCTTCATGTCTCCCGGGCATTGAAAGGCAAACGCCGGCAGGGTGAACACAATCAGGCTAAAGGCGATGATGAAGGTAGCGGGTTTCATATCCTGGTCTCCCATGGTCACACCGGCTGGTGTTATGTGGGTGAACACCCCGACCGGGTGAATATTCCCG
>CBDVAK010000417.1:0-1652 GCA_965371945.1 uncultured Candidatus Competibacteraceae bacterium | reverse complement strand
GATCGTCCCCCGCAGCCAACAGCGGTACCACAGGAGCACGACATGAAGGCTTTCGATCACAGCAAGTATCGTGCGGCGCCGGCTGTGGCCCTGCCAGACCGGCAGTGGCCGTCGCGCAGTATCGACCGGGCCCCCCGCTGGGCCAGCGTCGATCTGCGCGACGGCAACCAGGCTTTGCTGGAGCCGATGGACGTCAAACAAAAACGGCGTCTGTGGGCACTGCTGATCAAGCTGGGTTTCAAGGAGATCGAGATCGGCTTCCCGGCCGCAAGCCAGCCGGACTATGACTTCGTGCGCTGGCTGATCGAAGAGGATCGGATACCCGAAGACGTCTGGGTACAGGTGCTGGTACAGGCCCGGGAGGATTTGATCACGCGCACTTTCGAAGCGCTCAAGGACGCGCCGCGGGCCATCGTACATGTCTACAACTCGACCTCCACAGTGCAACGCGAACGGGTATTCGGACTCGACCAAACGGGTATCACCGCGATCGCCCGCCAGGGCGCCGAATGGGTCCGCCGTGAGGCGGCCAGATATCCGCGCACCGAGTGGATGTTCCAGTACTCACCGGAAAGCTTCACCAGCACCGAGATGGACTATGCGGTGGATGTTTGCGAGGCGGTGCTGGACGCCTGGCAGCCGACCCCGGAGCAGCGCTGCATCATCAATCTGCCCGCCACCGTAGAGGTGGGCTCACCGAATATGTTTGCCGATCAAGTGGAATATTTCGCCACTCACATCAGTCGCCGCGACAGCATCATATTGTCGGTGCATACCCACAATGACCGCGGCTGCGCGGTGGGTGCCGCCGAACTGGCGCTGCTGGCGGGCGCCGAACGGGTCGAGGGCACGCTGCTCGGCAATGGTGAACGTACCGGCAACACCGATCTGATCACCATGGCGATGAATCTCTACAGCCAGGGGGTGGACCCGCAGCTCGACCTGTCCAATCCGGACGAAATCATCGAAGTGGCCACTGAATGCACCAGCATTCCGGTGCACCCGCGTCACCCCTGGGTGGGGGAACTGGTTTATACGGCATTTTCCGGGAGCCACCAGGACGCCATCAGCAAGTGCCTGCATCGGCAGCACACGGACGAGCCCTGGCAGGTCGCCTATCTGCCGATCGACCCGCGAGACCTTGGGCGTGACTACCAGGCCGTCATTCGTGTCAACAGCCAGTCGGGCAAGGGCGGCGTGTCGTTCGTGCTGGAGCGTGATTACGGCCTCATTCTGCCACGCTGGATTCAGGTCGAACTGGCGCAACTGGTACAGCACGAAAGCGAACGGATACCTGGCGAGATCGACAGCGCCACCATCCACGCGCTGTTCATGTCGCATTTCGTGACCGATCAGACACCCTTCAGCCTGTCGGGCTACCGGATAGACCGCAGCGATCACGATGTGATCGAAGCCGATATCGTGGATAGTGGCAGCCAGCAACAGCTGCGCGGTGAAGGCGAGGGCGCGATTTCGGCCTTCATCGATGCCTGGACACGGCGTAGCGGCCAGAAGGTGACGGTGGTCGATTATCGGGAGCACGCCATCGGCGCGGGAACCGATGCCGAAGCGGTCGCCTATATGCAACTCAACATAGACAGCCAGCGCTTCGCCGGAGTTTCCTTCGACCATGACACGGTCAGCGCGTCGCT
>CBDVAK010000416.1:0-1656 GCA_965371945.1 uncultured Candidatus Competibacteraceae bacterium | reverse complement strand
GCAGGGTGGGGAAGGGGTGTTTCTGCTAACCAGAGAACAGCTGTGTCAGTCATGACCTTTCGGTCCGGGGTCAGTGGCTGCAACCCACGGAACGCACATCGAGGGCTTGTTCGCGCGATTCTTGACTCCGGTCAACTATAAGAACAGGGTCGGGTATATGCTGTCGTGTCACGATGGCTACCGCTGGACGAAAGAGCTTGGAAACCGCGATCGTTTTCGACCCCGATCTGATCCGCCGCTACGATCTCAGCGGGCCGCGCTATACCTCCTATCCGACTGCCGTGCAGTTTGATCAGGCATTCAGCGCGGCCAGCTACCGGCAGCATGCCCGCGCCAGCAACGCCAGCGGCCGGCCGCTGTCGCTGTACTTCCATATTCCTTTCTGTGACACGGTCTGCTTCTACTGCGCCTGTAACAAGGTCATCACCCGCAATCGCAAGCGCTCGACGGACTATTTGCGCTGGCTGCACAAGGAACTGGGTCTGCAGAGCGAGCTGTTCGATGGGACCCGCCCGGTTACCCAGCTGCACTGGGGCGGTGGCACCCCGACCTTTATCGACCGTGGCGAGATGTCCGCGTTGATGGAGGCAACCGGCGAGCATTTCAATTTGCTCGACGACGACCAGGGGGAATATTCGATCGAGGTCGACCCCCGCACCACGGATGGTGAAAGTATCGCGCTGCTGCGGGATCTGGGTTTCAACAGGCTCAGTATCGGTGTACAGGACTTCGATCCCAGGGTTCAGGTCGCGGTCAACCGTATCCAACCGCGTGAGGTCACGCTGGAGTGTCTGACGGCGGCCCGCGAGCGCGGTTTTCGTTCCGTCAGCATCGATCTCATCTACGGCTTGCCGCTGCAGACCGTGGACAGCTTTACCCGTACGCTCGACGAGGTCATCGCACTGTCGCCTGACCGGCTTTCGGTATTCAACTATGCGCACCTGCCGCACATGTTCAAATCGCAACGCCAGATCGATGAGTCACAACTGCCATCGGCCGCCGACAAGCTGCAGATACTGTCCAATGTCATCGAACATCTGAGTGCCGCCGGTTACGTCTACATCGGCATGGATCATTTCGCCAAACCGGAAGACGAACTGGCGCTGGCCCAACGCGAGGGCACGTTGTACCGCAATTTCCAGGGCTACAGCACGCATGCCGATTGCGATCTGGTGGCGATGGGGGCCACCGCCATCGGCATGGTCGGACCCACCTACAGCCAGAACCGGCGTGAGATCGATGCCTACAGCGCCGCTCTGGAGGCTGGTGATCTGCCGGTTTTCCGGGGCGTGGAACTGGACCACGACGATCTTCTGCGCCGTGCTGTGATCACCACGCTGATCTGCAACCTGAAGCTCGACAAGAGCAAACTGGAAACAGCGTACGACATCGTCTTCGACCGTTATTTCGAGACCGAACTGGGCGCGCTGGAAGCGATGGCAGACGACGGTCTGCTGAGACTCGGATCCACTGCCATGGAAATACTGCCACCGGGCAGGTTGCTCATTCGCAATATCTGCATGGTGTTCGACCGCTATCTCCGCGAGCAGCGTGGCCAGCGTTTCTCGAAGGTGATCTGAAGGGCGCTTGTCGCCAATCGTCTTATGAGGTGACCACGAACTGCCCCATCATCCCCGCATCCTCGTGTTCGAGGAT
>CBDVAK010000415.1:0-1661 GCA_965371945.1 uncultured Candidatus Competibacteraceae bacterium | reverse complement strand
CGGGACAAGCCCTTGAGCAGACGCAAGCCGAGCCGTAACACCGGCCCTGATTCGACATCTCCCTCCAGGGTACAGTCCCAATGGCTGTGGTTGACGGCCACCGGGCGTATCTCAACACCATGTCTGACGGCATCCTGAACCAGTTGGGCCGGCGCATAGAAACCCATCGGCTGGCTGTTGAGCAACGCACAGCAGAATATTGCCGGGTGATGGTGTTTGAACCAGGCCGATACATAGACCAGTAAAGCGAAACTCGCGGCATGCGATTCCGGAAACCCATACTCTCCGAAACCCTGTATCTGTTTGAACAAACGCTCTGCGAACGCAAGCTGATAACCCCGCTCGCGCATGCCGTCGATAAACTGCCGGTAAAACCCTTCGAGATCGCCCGGTCGCCGCCAGGCCGCCATAGCCCGACGCAGGTGATCCGCCTGACCGGGCGTAAATCCGGCCGCGACGACAGCAAGCTGCATCACCTGCTCCTGGAAAATCGGCACTCCCAGGGTGCGCTGCAATACCGAGGCAACCGCCTTGTTGGGATAGGAAACCGCCTCCTTGCCGGTGCGCCGGCGCAGGTAAGGGTGCACCATCCCGCCCTGGATGGGCCCGGGACGCACGATCGCCACTTCGATGACCAGATCATAGAAACAGGCCGGTCGCAGCCGGGGAAGCATCGACATCTGCGCCCGTGACTCGATCTGGAATACACCCAGAGTGTCGGCCCGGGAAATCATCTCGTAGACCCCGGGATCCTCCGCTGGCACTGCCGCCAGTGTCAGCCGGGTGCCGTGGAATTGATTCAGCAGATCCAGTGCCCGGCGGATCGCCGACAACATGCCCAGCGCCAGGCAGTCGACCTTCAAAAGCCCCAGGGTATCGAGATCATCCTTGTCCCACTGGATCACGGTACGCCCTTTCATGGCCGCATTCTCGATAGGTACCAGACGACTCAAGGCCCCCCTGGAAATGACGAAACCACCGACATGCTGGGAAAGATGACGTGGAAATCCCGACAATTCCTCGACCAATACCCGCAAACGATGGACCAGTGGCGAATCGGGGTCGAAACCGGCTTCGCGGAGACGTTCGGGTGAAAGACCGGCATGACGGTCCCAGCCCACGTTGCTGGCAAGCCGGGCGATCTGCACAGGGCCGAAACCCAGCACCCCGGCAACTTCCCGCAAGGCACTGCGACCACGGTAACAAATGACGGTAGCCGCCAGCGCAGCCCGATCCCGGCCATATTTTCCATACACATACTGCAGCACCTCCTCCCGCCGCTGGTGCTCGAAATCAACATCGATGTCAGGTGGTTCATTGCGCTCGCGGGAGATGAAGCGCTCGAACAGCATCGCCATCCTGCCCGGATCGACCGCGGTGATCCCCAGGCAGTAGCAGACCGCGGAATTGGCTGCCGAGCCACGACCCTGGCACAGAATGCCCCGGCCACGTGCAAAAGCAACGATATCGTAAACCGTCAAAAAATAGGGCTCGTAACCCAGTTCCGCGATCAGGGCGAGTTCACGAACCAGTTGACGGCGTACCGGAACGGGTGTCCCCGCAGGCCAGCGCCGGCGCATGCCGGAGAGGGTAAGACTACGTAACCAGCTACCCGGGGTCTGCCCAGCCGGCACCAGTTCCTGCGGATACTCGTAACGCAA
>CBDVAK010000414.1:0-1663 GCA_965371945.1 uncultured Candidatus Competibacteraceae bacterium | reverse complement strand
TGTACCTCGTCACCGGCACCTGGCGCGCATACCAGCACCGTGAGGTCGGCGACCGCGGCGATCTCGGTTTCGGACTGACCCGCGCCGACGGTTTCGAGTATCACCACGTCTCTGCCGGCCGCATCGAAGGCGTCGATCATGCGTACCGCCGCGGCATTCAGGCCACCGAGATGCCCGCGCGAGGCGACCGAGCGCACGAACACGCCCGGATCACCGCTGTGCTCGGACATCCGGAAGCGGTCGCCGAGTACCGAGCCGCCGCTGACCGGGCTGCTGGGGTCGACTGCGATCACGGCCACGGTCCGGTTGCGCAAACGCAGTTCGCGGATCAGCGTACTGATCAGTGTGGATTTGCCCGCACCCGGCGGGCCGGTGAAACCGACCACCAGGGTCTTGCCTGGCAACGGGCGCAATGCGCGCAGCAGGTCATGCGCCCGGGTGGCATCCCTTTCCAGGACGGACAATACCCTGGCGAGGGCGCGTTGATCGCCGTTGCGCAGACGGGTCAGCAGTGCTGACGGAGCGGCGTTCATGACAGGGTCAGGGGCTCGCCGTTGCCCAGTTCCCGGCGCAGACAGGCACATATCTCGCCGTGGGTTGCCGCCGCGGCAGCCGCTGCCACTATGCCGGCGAACAGGTTGCCACGCTTATCGCCAGGCTCATCCGCAGCAGTGCGCGCAAGGTCATCCAGGGTTTTGACCACGGCGCGCTGGCTGCGCTGCGCCTTGTATTCCTGCAACCGCCGTATCTGCTCCTCCATGACCTCGGGCCGGGGACGTTGCTGTGGCTTGCGAGGGTCCTCGTCATCATCGGGGATGGTGTATTTGTTGACGCCGACGATGGTCTCCTCGCCGCGCTCGACGCGGTCCTGAAACGCCAGCGCCGACGCTCCGATCATTCGTTGCACCAGCCCGGTTTCCACCGCCGCATACATGCCACCGGCTGAGTCCACACGGGCGATCACCTGCTCGATCCGGCTACCCATTTCGTTGGTCAGGGACTCCACGTAGTAGGAGCCACCAAGCGGGTCGATCACATCGGTAAGGTGGGCTTCTTCACGCAGCATGTTCTGGGTGGCCACCGCCACCCGTGCCGCCCGCTCGGTGGGCGTGCTGAGAACTTCATCGTGGGCATCGGTGTGCAGCGACTGCAGACCTCCGAAGATCCCGGCCATGGCCTGCACGGCAACGCGGGAGATGTTGGTCAATGGTTGCTGGCGGGTCAGGTCCGCACCGGAAGTCTGGGCGTGGAACTTGAAACGCCAGGAGCGGGGATCTTTGGCTCCGAACCGATCCCGCACGATACGCTGCCAGATGCGTCGCCCGGCGCGGAACTTCGCGACTTCCTCGAAAAAACTGATGGAGATGTCGAAGAAGAAAGTGAAGCGGGGCAGGAAGTCGTCCGGCTTCAGCCCGGCGGCGACACAGTCGTTGCCATACTGGATAGCGGTACACAACGCAAAAGCCATGGCCTCCGCGGGAGTCGCGCCCGCTTGCTGCATGTGCTGGCCGACCACGGAGACCGGATTCCAGCGGGGCAGATGGCGGGCGCAATAGCTGATGTGATCGGTCAGCACCCGGCGCGACCCCGGCAGCGCCAGCCGCAGGAACATGTGGTTGGCAACGAAGTGGGAGAGGTAGTCGCTCTGGTTCGAAGTCCCCGA
>CBDVAK010000413.1:0-1712 GCA_965371945.1 uncultured Candidatus Competibacteraceae bacterium | reverse complement strand
ACTACAAGCCCGATGCACCTCTCTATATTCTCATGCACGACAGTTTCAATCCCGGATGCAGGCGTGGAATGCGTACCGCGGAGTGGTCTTCGAACCCGCATGTACATCTGGTCGAACTGGACTATGTCAGCGGGCGCCTGATGCCTAAGGACGAAGGCCCCAGTTACCGCCAGATGTGGTGTGGTTTCGGCCTGGCGGTGTTGTTGCCCGAGCAACGCAGCAAGCCGTTGCGGATTCACGAAAACGAGGCGATCGGCTACCAGGCCGCCTACTGGAGATCGGTACACCCCTACGCCTCGGCGCGAGACATGATCAAGTCACCGCGCATGCTGGCCAGGGCGATCAAGAGAAGTCTCCAGGGTGTTGGCGGATGAGCACAACAGCCTGGACACCGGCATGTTGGCGCGATTATCCGGCCACACAGATGCCGGTCTACGACGACCCGGCGGCACAAACCGAAGTCGAGGCTCGGTTGCAAGCCTCTGCCCCTCTGGTATTTGCCGGAGAAGTGGAAAGGCTGCGCGAGGAACTGGCCGAGGTTGCCGCGGGACGCGCGTTCCTGCTCCAGGGCGGCGACTGCGCCGAGAGTTTCGCCGAGTTCAGCGCGGACAATGTCAGGGATACTTTCAGGGTTCTGCTGCAGATGTCGGTGGTGCTGACCTTCGCCGCTGCCTGCCCGGTGGTCAAGATCGGTCGGCTGGCCGGTCAGTTTGCCAAACCCCGCAGTGCCGATACCGAGACTGTCGGCAACGTGGAACTGCCGAGCTATCGTGGCGATATCGTCAACGGTATCGAATTCAGCACCGCTGCCAGGCGCCCGGACCCGCGCCGCCAGCTTCGTGCCTACTCACAATCGGCAGCGACGCTCAACCTGCTGAGGGCGTTGGCGCATGGCGGCTACGCGGATCTCAGCCAGGTGCACGGCTGGACCCTGGATTTTGTCGAGGAGACCGAACAAGCCGCCCGCTATCGCCATCTCGCGGACCGCATCACCGACTGTCTGGCGTTCATGGAAGCCTGCGGAATCCACCCGGATACCGTTCCCCAGATTCGCGAGACCCGGTTTTACACATCACACGAGGCGCTGTTGTTGATATATGAGCAGGGTCTGACGCGTCGCGACCAGGACAACGGCCGCTGGTACGACACCTCGGCCCATATGCTGTGGATCGGAGAACGCACCAGGCAACCCGATGGCGCGCATGTCGCTTTCGCCAGCGGACTGGCCAACCCCATCGGTTTCAAGCTGGGACCACAGGCCCAGCCCGACGACTTGTTACGCCTGGCGGACAAACTCGATCCCGACAATACCGCCGGCAAGCTGACCGTGATCACACGGATGGGCGCGGAAGGTATCGGGCGCAGCCTGCCCCCGTTGCTGCGCGCTGCCAGGAGAGAGGGCCGCGCCCTGGTGTGGTCCTGCGACCCCATGCACGGCAACACCATCCGTTCCGCAACGGGCTACAAGACCAGACCCTTCGAGCAGATCATGCGCGAGGTGTCCGCCTTTTTCGACATTCATCGCGCGGAAGGAAGCTATCCGGGTGGTATCCATTTCGAGATGACCGGGCAGGATGTCACCGAGTGCACGGGCGGCGCCCAGGCGATCAGCGACGAAGCACTGGCGGATCGTTACCACACCCACTGCGATCCCCGCCTGAACGCATCGCAGAGTCTGGAACTCGCTTTTCTGATCGCCGAGACCATGGGCA
>CBDVAK010000412.1:0-1843 GCA_965371945.1 uncultured Candidatus Competibacteraceae bacterium | reverse complement strand
GCGCTGACGACGAAAATCAGGGTCAGCAGTACCAATAGCAGATACGCCAGGGTGGCCCGCCCGCGGGTCACTGGATCAACAGATCCTGAAGTTGCCACACTGCCCGGCGCATGGACAGAGGGAGATCCAGGTCAGGATACTGGTCCCAAGGATAAACCAGCCAGATCGGTCCCTTGTTGCGTACTTCCATATACTCACCGTTCATCCTCAACGCCAACAACAATGGATAGCGCCGAGCTTCGCTGACCGGAATCTCGGCTATATAATCATTGAGCGCGGTGGCAATTATCATATCCCCGCTCGCACCGACGGCATCGAGCAGGGTTGACAGCAGCACACCCTCGAACTCGACCGTCCCCGTGGTCCAGGGGGTCGAAGTGTGCAGCACACTGGTACCGAGCCGTTCCAGGCTGGCCCGATCGAACTCAATCGGCCGCTGGCTGCCACCGCGGTCGATATCACCCGCAACGGTCAGGATCATCGGCCCGTTGGAGGCCCCCACAGCTGGCACCGATATCGCCAGAACCATCAGTATCCAATACACGGGCACGATCAAGAGACGGGGGAGTCCACCCATCACAGCTCCCTGCATGCTGTTCGGCGGCGCGAGGCCGGTGCCCGGATTATGACATGCGGGTGAGGGATGTCACGGCGCTATCGCCGCTGTCGATGGATCAGACCACCTTGACGCGCAGCAGTTCCTCACCCTCGGCATCGGTGAGATGCACCGCACAGGCAATACAGGGATCGAAACTGTGAATGGTGCGCAGGATCTCTACCGGCTGGCTGGTGTCGTAGACCTGGTGGTTGTCCTGCAGAGCCGCTTCGTAGGCTCCCGGTTGGCCCTGTGGGTCACGTGGCCCGGCATTCCAGGTGGAAGGCACCACCGCCTGGTAGTTGGCGATCTTTTGATTCTCGATCACCACCCAGTGCCCGAGGGCGCCGCGCGGTGCTTCCATGTAGCCAGCGCCCCGTGCATGTGAGGGCCAGCTTTCCGGCTCCCACAGAATATCGTTGAAGGTGCGCAGCTCGCCGTTGCGAATATTGCCGATCAGGCTGTCGTACCAACCCTGCATGGCATCGGCAACGATCTTGCTCTCCAGAGTACGTGCCGCGGTGCGACCCAGCGTCGAGAACAGCGCTTCCACCGGCAGGTCCAGTTTGCCCAACGCGTATCCCGCCAGCTCGACAGTGGCTTCATGGCCACTGGCATAGAGCATCAGCACTCGTGCCAGCGGACCCACTTCCACGGCTTTGCCACGCCAGCGTGGCGCTTTCATCCAGGAGTAGGATTGCTCGACATCGAGCAACTCGTAAGGGGGCTTCGGGCCACTGTAATTGAACTCGGTTTCACCCTGATAGGGATGCAGACCCTGTTCCTTGCCGGCACTGTAGTCGTACCAGGAGTGCGCCACGTACTCTTTGATCTGGTCGTCGTCGTGCAAATCGATCTCGTGGATGGTGGACAGATCGCGGTCGAGAATCACACCGCGTGGAAACAAAAAGCCGTCCGGCGCGTTCATGCTGGTGACCGGCAGGTCACCGTAGGTCATGAAATTGCCCAGGCCCTCGCCGCGGCTGAACCAGTCTTTGTAAAAAGACGCAATCGCCAGCGTGTCGGGCAGATATACCTGGTCGACGAACTGCTGCATGCTGACGATGACATCCTGAACCTGAGACAACTTCCTGGAATTGATGGCGGAATCCGAGTTGAGATCGATGGGTGATGCGACCCCACCAACCAGAAAGTTGGGATGCGGGTTCTTACCACCAAAAATCGCATGCAGTTTGACCACGTCACGCTGCCAGGCCAGTGCTTCCAGATAGTGCGCCACCGCCATCA
>CBDVAK010000411.1:0-1846 GCA_965371945.1 uncultured Candidatus Competibacteraceae bacterium | reverse complement strand
TGGTAACTTTGTTGAGAGAAATCGCCTAAGGCCTCATCGAAGGCAGTACCAACTGGGTGATCCAGTTGCGAACTTCGGCCTGGCGCACATCCGTGTTGATCAAATCATCGTCGATACCCAGCAACCAGCGCAGATCCTTGCGCTGGGGATCGGCGTGCAGTGTCTCCAGTAGATCCACGAACTGCAGCGCTGCTTCGACATTTTCGAAAAAACCCAACCGTGTCAGCTTCTCGCGACGGCAATAGGCCAGTCTCGCCAGTTCGTGCAGGTCATACTCCGGATGATACTGGACGGACCAGAAAGCGCCGCCCCGCCAGGTCACGGCGACCGCCTGGACACGGGTGTAGTCATTGCCCGCGAGGCACACCGCGCCCGGAGGCAGATGGGTGATTTCGTCGTCATGGCTGATAAAACCGTCGAACACCGATTTCTTGTCACGATACATGGGGTGACCGCGGCCGGCGTCGGTGAGCCGGATCTTGCGCGCCACACCCATCTCGCGGCCACCGGGATGCGCCGCGCACAGGCCACCGGCGGCTACCACCGCGATCTGCGCCGCCCAGCAGCTCCCGAAAGACGGTACCCCGGCTTCGAACGCCGCCCGCGCAAACTCGATCTGGGCGGTCACCTGGGGATCGTCGTGATACACGGTGAGGCTCGAGCCGGTCCAGGCGATGCCATCGTATTCCCGCAATCCCGCCCCTTGGGGCAGCGAGGCACCGGTATCGGCGGGATACAACACATCGACGTGACAGCCCGGTGCGCAGCTTTCCAGCATACGTTTGTACAGCACTCCGGCGGTGGTGGCGCCACCAGCCTGCAAGTCCTCCCGGCCGGCCCGCGCATAGCCGTCGACGACCAGGAATCGAGGTTCAACCGCCATCAAAGTCGCTCCCCTTCTTATCGACAATCCTGTTGATTGCGACGGTCACACACGCAGACCATTGTCCGCCAATACAGACGCCTTCATTGTTCCGAGGCCAGTCTGTCGATGATAGCCGGCAGATCCCGGTGGCGCTCACAAATCGCATCCGCACTGGTAATATCACGGTCCACATCACGGGTCGCGGTGAACAATACCGCGCGGGCACCGATCGCGTGCGGGCCCTTGATGTCGTTATGGTCGCGATCACCCACGTGCACGATCTCTGTGACCTCGACCCCCAGTTGCCCGGCGGCGCTGTCGAACATCGAACGGTGCGGCTTGGAATGGCCGACCTCGTCGGAAAAAGCAAATCCGTCGAAGTATCGCTTCAGGCCGTGGCGTTCGAGCAGTCGGCGCAGACCGGTGCCCGGTGTGACGATGGCGTCAGATACGATCGCCAGTTTGTAGTGGGCCGACAAGGCCTGCAGCGCCTCTGCCGCTCCCTCGATCAGGTCGGGTGGTATATCCACCTCCATGTCGCCGGTAGCAGTCACCAACTGCCCGAACTCCGGTTCCGGCAGCGAGCGCCCCAAGCCATTGAGCACCACCCGCAGGCGCTGTTCAAGTCGCCAGTTGATGTGATCTTCCCGCCATACCAGGTTGAACCCGGCATCCGCGACATCATAGGCCAGCGACACGGATTCCAGCTCGGTTGGCTGGTGACGGTTGAGGGCCTCCCAGACCAGATACCGTCGTTCATCGCGTTTGCTGCGCAATCCCCTGGCCTGGCGTTTGGGTTCGTCTGAATCGTCATGAACCAGGGTATCCCAAAGATCGAAAGTCACCGCTTTGATGGCGGGCATTGCCTGTACTCCGTTGCGATCACGCTCCCCTTGCGCGCCCACAGTATACCCGTCGTACACGGGTTTCGGCCGCATCGCACACCCTGCCAACACATCCGCCAGGAGACCCGCGACGACA
>CBDVAK010000410.1:0-1847 GCA_965371945.1 uncultured Candidatus Competibacteraceae bacterium | reverse complement strand
CACGCGCACGCTGAACTGTCCGCGCGCAAGCAACTCATCCACCAGGCCGCCGCCTTGCAACCCAGTGCCTCCAACGACCGCGATGATTCTCTTCGACATGTGATTGACTCCGGTTGCAAGGATTGTGGCAAGTCAGCACCGCAGCGGAGCATGCGTGTCCACGCACGCCGCTCCGGCACGCCAGACCACGGGGAACCAGTCTTCACGAAGCCGTTGGCCGTCACTCATCCCGTGATCGGTGAACGGTGGTGAGGTGGGCCCCGGCCGGCTGGCATAGCGTACGTCGTCACCGATCCAGCGCATGGAGAACGCCCGCCGTCTGCTGGCGCTCATATTAGCGCGTGCTCCGTGGACGGTACGAAAGTCGAACAGTACGGCGTCGCCTGGTTCCATTTCCCATTCGCGGATCTCGTAGACCTCTGGGTCGCTGTCCGGATCCGGCACCGGCAGGTACTGGTCAGACTCCGGGTAGAAATTATCATCGCTCAGCCAGCGCACGGGAAGCACCATCTTCTTCCATCGGTGTGATCCCGCGATCAGACGCAGGGTGGCTTCCCGGACCGGATCGATCGGGATCCAGAAGCTCACTGTCTGTCGGCCATCGACGAAGTAGTAGGGGGTGTCCTGGTGCCACGGGGTTGGCTTTGTCGTACCCGGTTCCTTTACCAGTACATGGTCGTGAAAGAACTGCGCGCTGTTCGATTCCATACATGCTGCCGCAATTCTTGCGGCCGGCGAATGAAGAACGACATGCTCGAACTCGGGAATCCGCTGCCAGTTGCAGTAGTCGTCAAAAAAGCGGCCACGGTCTTCTACACTTATATTTTCCGATGCATGCGGACCCGGTGAACGCATGTTGCTGTCCACGCCCGAGGCGATGATATCCACCCAGTCATTGAATACCCCGCGCAAACAGACGCAGCCATCGCGCCGAAACGTCCTGCTCTGCGCTTCGCTCAAAACCGGTAGGTTGGTATCCATCAGCTTGTTTCCCCACTGCTGATTTCACGTAGGCAGCTTGTCAGCGATAGTATAGCTATTTCAGCCATAGCGTGAGTTCACCGTGGGACCAATCTCGCTGGTCTGCAGCCAGGGACCCTCGGGTGTGTAGAGCACATCCCGTCTCGTCTCGTTGCGTCGGATGGTTGCGCATTCAGGGACACTGCACCCGTGTCGTTCTCCAATCTGGCCAATGTCTCAAAGCGACGAAGCGGCCCGCGCGGCCTGGTCGTAGAGACCCGATAGGGTCCGCAGGAGACATCCCGTCGCCCATGTAGCGGGCGACGTAGCCCTCGAAACGGCTGACGACGCCCGCGCAGCAGTCCTGGTAGGCGCGCACGATAGCGCTCAGGTCTTCCGGGTCGACGCACGCACCCGAGGCCGGCGCGCCGAACAGTTGAGGCATCGTCTACAACGTGGGTTAGTACTTCGAGGACAGCAAGCTGTTGCCGGCGGTTGGCCCAGCGGCGGCGCTCCGCAGCTCGATGGCGAAATATTCGTCGGCGTCGGCAAGCGCCGCCGAACGCTTTCTGAAGCCCTCCAGCGATGATAAACTATCACCTCTACAGATTTGTAGAGGTGATCGTGAACACCCCATGAGCACACAGATCTCAGCCCATATCTCCGACGAAACCAAGGCCCAGTTGGAGGCATTCGTGACCAGCCGTGGCGTGACCAGGGCTCGGCTGATCGAGGACGCTCTCCAGCACCATCTCCAGGCCCTGCGTGAAATTCCGGATGACTTGGTCGTGGAGGAACGCTATCAGGGGAAAGGGATCGGCAGTGCCTTGCCGCGTTTCGCGCTCAGACTTGCGATCGAATTACGTGACCGACTTGGCTGCACCGGG
>CBDVAK010000409.1:0-1918 GCA_965371945.1 uncultured Candidatus Competibacteraceae bacterium | reverse complement strand
AGCGAGGGCGAGCCTGATTGAGTCAGATTTTTCGATCATTTGAGGCGAATAGTTGTGCTATTTAACGAAAATGATCGGGAAATATGGCCAATCAGGATTGTCCGCAGTAGATCAGTCTGTTCTCGGACAGCCTCCTAGGCCCCGGCATCCTCGTGAAACCCTGCATCTACGTCTGCGTGACCTGTCGTTACAGCGCCGGGCAGGCTGAGGATGACACCGGCAGGAGTGGCGGCACATTGCTGATGGCAGCGCTGCGGACAACCGCGGCTGCCCGTCTGGGTGACAGGCAATACGAGATCCGTGACACCCGTTGTCTGATGGCCTGTACCGAGCACTGCAACGTCCACCTGCGCGCACCGGGGAAGATCTGCTATATCGCGGGTCGGTTTGCGCCGACAACTGAAAGTGCGGAAGCCATTGTCAGCTACTTCGGGCAATACCTGGATTCGGCAACCGGGCAGGTACCCTACCGAAGCTGGCCGCAGGGCATGAAAGGCCATTTCATCGCCCGTGTGCCACCTTTCCCGGATTGAGCTGTCCAGGCCAACCGGCTCAGCCCCACCGCAGGCAACAAGGCTGCAGAATCACATGACGCACAATACGATTCTGGTGCTCAACGCGGGTTCGTCCAGCATCAAATTCTCGCTGTTCGACGCCGACGACGACGCGCTTGCGGTCATCCTCAGCGGGCAGATCGAAGGCATATCGAGCGCGCCGCGGTTTCAGGCCAGAGACGGCGAAGGCACCATCATCGCGGACTTGCACTGGCCACGGCGGCAACCCGGCGAGTGCCACGACTACGCGCTCGGCAGGCTGCTCGAATGGTTGCGTGAACATGCCAACGGCGAAACATTGCTGGGGGTGGGACATCGGGTGGTGCATGGTGGCGCGCATTACGCCCAGCCGGTACTGATCGATGCCAAGGTACTGGCGGATCTGCGCTCCCTGGCCGCACTGGCGCCACTGCACCAGCCCCACAACCTGGCAGGCATCCATGCGATCGCGGAAGTTGCGCCCAGCCTCCCCCAGGTGGCTTGTTTCGACACTGCGTTTCATCGGGGTCATCCGCCCGTCGCAGACCGTTTCGCCCTCAGCCGCGATCTCTACGAACAGGGCATCCGGCGTTACGGCTTTCACGGCATTTCCTACCAGTACATCGCCAGTGTGCTACCCGAGCGCGCACCGGCTATCAGCCGCGGCCGCACCATCGTGGCGCACCTGGGCGGCGGCGCCAGCCTGTGCGCCATCCGCGATGGCCAAAGCCTCGACTCCACCATGGGCTTCACAGCTCTGGACGGACTGATGATGGGTACCCGTTGCGGCCACCTGGATCCCGGCGTGATCCTCTATCTGCTCACCGAACGGGGTATGACGGTCT
The DNA here is from genome assembly GCA_965371945.1 of uncultured Candidatus Competibacteraceae bacterium. Taxonomy (GTDB): domain Bacteria; phylum Pseudomonadota; class Gammaproteobacteria; order Competibacterales; family JAHEDQ01; genus CBDVAK01. Next base: position 540 of record CBDVAK010000409.1, on the reverse strand, counting down.
CCCAGCTTGAAACCCTCCTGTACCGCGAATCGGGCTTGCTGGGAGTCTCAGGCATCAGCAGCGACATGCGCGACCTGGAGACCAACCCGGAACCTGCCGCGGTGCAGGCAGTGGACTTGTTCGTCTACCGCGTCCTGCAGGAAATCGGTTCGCTCACCGCCGTGCTTGGCGGCCTCGATGGTCTGGTTTTCACCGCCGGTATCGGCGAGCATTCGACAACCATCCGCCAGCGGATCTGCGCCCGGCTCGGCTGGCTGGGAGTACAGCTGGATTCACAGGCAAATTCACAACCGCAGGGGCGCATATCAAGCGACGACAGCGCAGTTGAAGTGTGGGTGATCCCCACCGACGAAGAACGCATGATCGCCGTCCACACCCACCAACTGACCTTCCAATAAAGGGGACGCTACCCTTTTTGCTCGCAAAAAGGGTAGCGTCCCCTTTATTGCTCCGGAATCTCGATGCCGACCTCGCGATAGTATCGTGCGGCGCCCGGATGCAGTGGTACCGGCAGACCGGTAATGGCGTCGCCGATGTCCA
>CBDVAK010000408.1:0-1922 GCA_965371945.1 uncultured Candidatus Competibacteraceae bacterium | reverse complement strand
GATCGGGGCTGCAATGTCGTGGTCTTCCCCGAGCTTGCGCTGACGACCTTTTTCCCCAGGTGGTATATCGACGGGGCGCGGGAGCTGGATGAGTTCTTCGAGATCGGGATGCCCAATGAGGCTACCCGGCCATTGTTCGCGGCAGCAAAACGTCTGGGGCTCGGCTTCTATCTGGGCTATGCCGAACTCACGCAAAAGGATGGTCGGACGCGGCGTTTCAATACCAGTATTCTGGTGGATCCCGCTGGTCGGATCGTGGGCAAGTATCGCAAGGTGCATCTGCCCGGTCACACCGAGCATGAACCGTGGCGGCCCTTCCAGCACCTCGAGAAGCGCTACTTCGAGCCCGGCGATCTGGGTTTTCCGGTCTGGGAGGCTTTGGGGGGCCGCATGGGCATGTGTCTGTGCAACGATCGACGCTGGCCGGAAACCTGGCGGGTGATGGGGCTCAAAGGCGCGGAGCTGGTGATGCTGGGCTACAACACGCCCGTGCATTATCCACCAGTACCCCAGCACGACCATTTGCAGAGTTTTCATCACCTGTTGCCGATGCAGGCGGCGGCCTATCAGAACGGTATCTGGATCGCCGCCGCGGCCAAGGCGGGCGAAGAGGAGGGCTGCATGCTGCTGGGCCACAGCTGCATCATCGCACCCACTGGCGAGATCGTTGCCCTGTCCACAACCTTGGACGACGAGCTGATCACCGCGACGGCGGATCTGGATCGCTGCGCCGAGATCCGCGATCATATTTTCAATTTTGCGCTCCACCGTCAGCCCCAGCACTACGGCGTAATTACCGAGATGCCCGGCCAGGGTGGTCGATGAACATGTCGGCAATCGACCCGAATCTGCCCGTCAACCACCTGCACAACGCTCATGCTGCAGTCGGTGTGGCTTATGGTTCGCGTCAGCGCGCGGTCCTGGATCGGGAGTCATGTGCGGCGGCCTGGCGGGATATAACGAGTTGGGAGGGATACGCGCCGACTCCGTTGCTCGAGCTGCGGGGTCTCGCCGGCCAGGCCGGGTTCAAGCGGCTTTGGTACAAACAGGAGTCCGGCCGCTTCGGGCTCGGCAGTTTCAAGGCCCTGGGAGGGGCATACGCCGTTGACCGCATCCTCATCGGCGAAATCCGCCGACGCACTGGCGCGAGTGCATCCGCCGCCGATCTGAGCGCGGGTCGCTACCGCGACATTGTCGGTGAGGTGACCGTCACCTGTGCCACCGATGGCAATCATGGGCGCTCGGTTGCCTGGGGCGCGCAGCGATTCGGCTGCGATTGTGTCATCTACGTTCATGCCACCGTCAGCGACGGGCGCCAACAGGCCATTGAACGTTATGGTGCGCGGGTGGTTCGCACTCGCGGCAACTACGACGATTCGGTCCGCGAGGCGGCCCGGGACGCAGAGCAACACGGCTGGGTCGTGGTGTCGGACACCTCCTATCCCGGCTATATGGAGATTCCGCGCTTTGTCATGCAGGGGTACACGGTGCTCGCCCGGGAGTGTATTCAACAACTGCCTGACGCGCTCTGGCCCACCCATCTGTTCCTGCAAGGTGGTGTCGGCGGCTTTGCGGCCGCCGTCATGGCCAGCTTCTGGATGGAACGCGGGGCCGATCGACCACGCATGGTTCTGGTGGAGCCCGATCAGGCAGCCTGTATTCACGCCAGTATCGAGGCCGGTCGGCCCACCACGGTGCGCGGTGACCTTGGCACTCTGATGGCGGGTCTGGCCTGTGGCGAGGTCTCGTTGTTGGCCTGGGAGATCCTGGACCAGGCTACAGACGACATCCTGACCGTGACCGACAAGGCTGCCGTTCAATGTATGCAATTGTTGGCCGACGGTGTCGGGAGTGACGCCGGTCTGGTCGCTGGCGAGTCGGCGGTGGCGGGCCTTGCCGGTGCGTTGCTGGCGCGACAGGAT
>CBDVAK010000407.1:0-1931 GCA_965371945.1 uncultured Candidatus Competibacteraceae bacterium | reverse complement strand
CGCATCAGCTCCGAAAATCCGAATACCAGACCGTACAGCACGAAGCCGGCCGCGAATATCACTCCGGCCTGAAAACCACCACCGGGGCCGAAATCACCGTGGAATTGCACATAGAGGGCGAACAGCAGGATTTGCGGTACCAGCAGTCGGGCCACCACCCGCAATACCAGACGCGGGGTCATTGCTGGTCCTTTCGGGAGGCACCGGAAGGTGCCAGGAACAGCAGTGCCAGCACTGCCACACCTGCGGTGAAAATCACGGTCACCTCACCCATGGTGTCGTAGCCACGATAGCCGGCCAGCACTGCGGTGACGACATTGGGGACCGCAATCTCGGTCGGGGAAAGTTGTAGATAGTGTGGCGCCACGTGCTGGTGTATCGGGTTATCGGCGCTGCCAAAGGGTGGCATGTCGAAGGTGCCGTAAATCAACAGCCCGCCGGTCACCAGCACCGCCAGTAGCGGTACTATGGTGTTGTGTTTGCGGGGCGCCTCGCGATAGCCGACGAGGCGCAGCGTGGCGAGCATCAGGATCGTGGAGATGCCGGCACCCACCGCGGCTTCTGTGAACGCCACGTCCACGGCATCCAGGGTCACGAACAAGCTGGCGCTGGTGAGGCTGTAGATACCGAATAACACCACCGCCACCCACAGGCTCGCGACCCTTGCCACTGCCAGCGCGGTAACAGCCAGTATCGCGAGCAGAAAGATGTCGATCAGGGTTCCCAGCGTGGTGCTCCCTGTGGTTGCATGCCGCCGCGCAGCGCAGCTTCGGCAAGGGTGTGAGTCGCGGTTGGGCTGGTTAGCCATAGAAACAGCAGGATCAGCCCCAGCTTGACGGTGACCAGGCTCAAACCGCCCTGCAACATCAGCCCGCACAAGATCAATGCGGCACCACCGGTATCGGTGACACCGGCCGGGTGCATGCGGGCGAACACGTCGGGCATGCGCAGCAGACCCACACCGCCGATCACCAGAAATCCGGCGCCGGCGAACAGGAAGGCGGCCGTCAGGATGTCTCGCAGCAGTTCCATCAGCCCTTGCCGGGCGCCAGTCCGCCGCTGTCCATGAAGCGCAGTATCGCGACCACGCCGATGAAGTTGATCAGCGCATAGACCAGGGCGATATCGAGGAACTCCGGACGCTCGGTCAGAAATCCGTACACAGCGATCAACAGCACGGTCTTGGTGCCGAAGGCGTTGACCGCGAGTATGCGGTCGTAGACGCTTGGGCCGAGCAGTGCGCGCGCCAGCGTCAATGCCATGGCGATCAGGATCGCGATGGTGGCGGACCAATAAATCATCGCTGCGATTCCAGCGCGGCAACCCGACGCCCCATTTCCCCGCGTTGCAGGTCGGCCGCTGCTTCCCGGGTCAATGCGTGAACCCGCAAACCGCCATCGTCGATCGCCAGCGTGACCGTTCCAGGTGTCAGGGTGATGGAGTTGGCATACAGGGCCCGGCCGGCGTCGCCGCGCGGGGCCGGCGGCAGATTCACAACGGTGGGTTGTACCGGATGACGCGGGTCCAGGATGACGCGCGCCACCTGGACATTGGACTTGGCCACTTCCCAGACCAGCCAGGGCAGATAGGTGATGACACGGCGCTTGTGCAGATGCGGTGGCGCGCCCTGCAACAAGCCCATACGGTTGCTGATCCAGGTCACCAGGGCCGCGGACAGCACCCCCAGGCTCAGCAGCCAGGGTTCAAAGATGCCCGAAAGGAGCATCCACAGCGCCAGCAGTGCCACTATCAACGTACTGCTTCGCACCCGCGCCCCCTCTCGATTCGAGTGTTGGTGTTCTCGGACAGCCTCCAGTCCGCGGTGATGATACCGAGCTTGTGACCGCCTGAACAGATCTGTGACTCGTCGGCACGACACCAGGGGACGCTGGGGCGAGTCTCGTCTACCATGGCGGACAGGCAGTGACGAT
>CBDVAK010000406.1:0-1940 GCA_965371945.1 uncultured Candidatus Competibacteraceae bacterium | reverse complement strand
AGTGCCTCGGCATTCTTGATCAATACGCCCATCATGGCGCCCTTGCCGGTACCGACCATGATGGACATGGGGGTGGCCAGTCCCAGCGCACAGGGGCAGGCGATGATCAATACCGCGACCGCGTTGATCATGGCATAGGCCAACGCCGGAGACGGCCCCCACAGGCCCCACACTACAAAGGTGATGGCGGCAACCACGACCACTACCGGTACGAAGTAGCCGGCCACCACATCCACCAGTTTCTGGATTGGTGCCCGTGAGCGTTGCGCCTCGGCCACCATCTGTACGATTTGCGCCAGCAGCGTGTCCGCACCCACTTTCTCGGCACGCATCAACAAGCTGCCGGTACCGTTGATGGTGGCTCCTATCAGCCTTTCACCAGCCGTTTTTTCCACCGGTATGGGTTCACCGGTGACCATGGACTCGTCCACATTGCTTTCGCCATTCTGGACGATGCCGTCCACCGGGACTTTCTCACCGGGGCGCACGCGGAGGATGTCCCCCGGTTTGACCTGCTCCAGCGGTACGTCTTCCTCGCTGCCATCTTCACGGACGATGCGGGCGGTGTTGGGTGCCAAGCCCAGCAATGCCTTGATCGCAGCGTTGGTGCTGCTGCGGGCGCGCAGTTCCAGCACCTGGCCCAGCAACACCAGAGCGGTGATGACGGCGGCGGCTTCGAAATACACCGGTATGACGCCCATCGCGTTTTGCACCGACACCGGAAAGATGCCGGGCGCCAGCACGCCGACGATGCTATAGGACCAGGCCACACCGACGCCAAGCGCGATCAGGGTGAACATGTTCAGATTCCAGGTTCGCACCGATTGCCAGCCACGGACGAAGAAGGGCCAACCACCCCAAAGCACCACCGGTGTCGCCAGTACCAGTTCAAACCACTGCCGGTAGCGTGGACTGATTATGTCCGCCATGACCTCGGGCCAGAACTCGGCAGCCATGGCGCTGATGAAGACCGGTATCGCCAGCACCGCGCTGACCCACAGGCGCCGCGTCATATCGTCGAGTTCGGTGGTATCCTCTTCCGCCTCCACAGTGCGCGGCTCCAGGGCCATACCGCACTTGGGGCAACTACCCGGTCGGTCGCGAACGATTTCCGGATGCATGGGACAGGTATACTCGGTGCGCGCCGCTGCCAGGGGTACTGTCATCAGTTCCAGCGCCATTCCACACTTGGGGCAGGCCCCGGGGCCAGGCTGCTGTATCTCCGGGTGCATGGGGCAGGTATAAAGAGAGTCGCCACCCGCAACGCTGTGGTCCGGATGATTGCTGGACGTTCCGACTCCGATTACCGACCCTGTTTCTTCCGGGTGCAGATATTGTTCGGGCGCCGCAACAAACTTCACACGGCATGAGCTGCTGCAAAACAGGTAGTTGGTACCCGCAAACTCATGCCGGTGCTCACTGTCCGCGGAAACTTTCATACCGCAGACAGGATCGATTGCCTGTGTTCCGGCGGAAGGTGTCTCATCGATATGGTTCGACATCGTCGTTCCCTTGCTTGATCGCGTTGACGCAGTACCCTGGTGTGCTTAGCCGAAAATTCGTGATGAGAGTTTTCGCGGATCAGCCACTGGCAGTAGAACGCAGATTTGCACTTCAGGCCATTTTCAAAGCCAGACTACAACCTGTGCCTTGGGCACAGGTCAAGGGCTGGTCGCGGCAAAACCGGACCCCCGCGCGCACCTGCGCCGCCGGAGCCGGATATTCGGTTGATCGAATATATGCGGATCGGTATATTTTGGTGCCACGGATGTGCCCTTCGGCGCTCCTGCTGCCGGGACGCACGATCAAGCCGTCGTGAGCGCGCAATGCGAAGTCACCGCCGGGCACGCCACCGCGCCACGATGAGCCGGCTAGAACGCAATCCTGGCATTGTTGGGTCGCACCGGGGCGACGCACTGACCCTGCCGGTGCTGGAGGGC
>CBDVAK010000405.1:0-2013 GCA_965371945.1 uncultured Candidatus Competibacteraceae bacterium | reverse complement strand
CGAGCACGTTGGTGACGGTTTCACCACCCGGATTGGCAACCTTGCGGATGTGTTCGCGAACCATGCTCACATCGTCGCTGCCTGCGCTTTCCACCGCCAGCAACAGGACGCTCATCTGGTCGAAACCGGCGGTCCCGAATGGATGCTGGACGCTGCCGTCGTCTGCCAACCCGACCTGTTGCAGATAACCTTTGTAGGCAGGGCTTTCCAGCGGCGGAACCGGCAGGCCGTGGAGAATGCCATTGGCCGCATCGCCGACCACCGCCTTGAACTTGGCGCCGGTTGAAATCGATACGGTGATCACCTGCCCTTCGTATCCGGACCGGAAGATGTCCTTGTAGACCACGGTAAAGTCGGTGACATAGCTGGGAATGAACACGGCTTCCGGATCACCCTCCAGCAGCTTGCCGACCTCGGCGCGGTACGAGGACTGGCCACCGTTATAGTAAAAGGGCTCGTTGGTGACCTTAGCGCCCGCTTGCCGCACCGCGGACACAAAGGAATCCACCATCGACTTGGTAAAGTCGTTGTTGAGCGCCATGACGCCGTAACTCTGATAGCCCCGGCTCTCCGCCAGCGCAGCGATGGCAGTACCCCACACCGGGCTCAACGCCTGAAAGTTGAATACCAGACCCTTCTTGTCCTTGACCGGAATATCGGCCGATGACGAGGTGCACATCTGGAGCACATTGGCCTCCTGACACAGCGGCATGATCCCCAGGGTCACCGAAGACGACCAGGTACCGAGCACACCGATCACCTTGTGCACATCCACCAGCTTGCGTGCTGCGCGAATCGCAGTCTCCGGGTTGGTCTCACTGTTTTCCTGAAACAGGGCGACCTGGCGGCCGAGTACGCCACCGTTGTCGTTGACCAGATCCACCACCAGTTTGTGAGCCGCGGTGATCTTGGGCCCGAACGGGCCACCACCACCGGTGTTGGGCGTGAGACTGCCGACGTTGATGGGTTCCGCGGCCAGCGACAACCGCGGCCAACCGGTGGCCGCTACCACTCCGGTGGCGGCAGCCGCAGCCAGAAACTCGCGTCTTGATACTTTGCTTGTCATATCGTTCTCCTTTGCTCCTGCGATGGTTGAGCGGGTCGTCGCCCGGTCACTCTTGCGTAACCAGACTCTTCAGTTTTCGGGAACCGGGCCCCGGGGACGGACGAACTTCGGCTCCGGAAGCAGGCCCTGGGGACGGAATCGGATGACCAGGATCAGGATGACACCGATCAGGATGATGCGGATGGCGGAAAGCTTCTCGGCGTCCAGGAAGGTCACCACGTTGCCCAGAAACCGGCTGCCTTCGAGCAACATCATCACCAGTCCGGCCCCCAGCAACAAACCCTTGTTGTTGCCGGCGCCACCCAGAATCACCGACATCCAGATATAGATCGCCACCATGGGTGTGAAATGGTCGGGGCTGATGTTCTGGGTGTAATGCGCATACAGCGCACCGGCCACGCCCATGAACAAGGCACCCAGCGCGAACACCTGGACCCGGAACCTGAGCACATTCTTGCCGAGCACCGACACCACCAGGTCGTCTTCGCGTATGGCTTTGAGCACGCGGCCGTAGGGGCTGCGACGGATGCGTTCGACCACCATGAAGATCACCGCTACCGCAGCCATCACCAACAACAGATAAAAAATGCCATATCCGTCACGATCGAAAACGCCGGACAACGGTCGCACGTCGATCGGCAGACCCCGCGGCCCGCGGGTCAGCCAGTCCTCGTTGAGCGCCACCAGGCGCACCAGTTCGGCGAATCCCAGCGTGACGATGGCGAGAAAATCGTCCCGGAGACGCAGCGACAGCAACGCCAGCGCAACACCCAGCACCATCGCCAGCAAACCGGCCGCGGCCAACCCCGCCACGAACGGCCAGCCCGCCTCGACGGTCAACAGGCCGCTGGTGTAGGCACCCACCGCGTAGAATCCGGCGATGCCGAAGTTCACCATGCCGGTCATGCCCCACTGCAGATTGAGGGCAAGCGCGAGTATCATGAAAA
>CBDVAK010000404.1:0-2076 GCA_965371945.1 uncultured Candidatus Competibacteraceae bacterium | reverse complement strand
GACGCGGACGCCTGGCTTGATCTGCTGATGACACAGTGCATAGAGCCGAATCTGCCTCGCGATCGCGTGGTGTTCGTACATCTTTATCCGGCCTCGCGTGCGGGGCTGGCGCAGTTGGAGCCTGACAATCCACTGTTGGTCCGGCGTTTCGAACTCTATATCAATGGCATCGAGCTCGCCAACGGCTTCCAGGAACTGGTCGACAGCGCTGAGCAGCGCCATCGGTTTGAGCAGGAAGTTCGGCTCCGACGGTTGCGTCACCAGCCGGCGGTGGCTGTGGATCAACGCCTGCTGGCTGCGTTGTCAGCGGGCATGCCGGCATGTTCCGGCGTGGCGCTGGGCCTGGACCGGCTGCTGATGCTGGCGATTGGGGCGGATAGTATCGATCAGGTCATGGCGTTTTCCCACGACCGGGCCTGAGTGTAGGGCTCAGATGCGTTCAGCCCGAGCCGATTTGTCCCAACTGCGCACCGACGCGAACGGTGGCTCCGGACACCACCGAGTCCAGCCACGACACCGTGTTTTCCGGGAACAGCAGGATCACCGTCGAGCCCATATTGAAACGCCCCATTTCCATCCCCTTGTCCAGCGAGACAGCCCCCGTCTCCCCGGCAGCGGGATAGCCAGTCGTTCGTATATTGCCGCCGTAGGGTGGTGTCACCACCCCTGCCCACGCGGTCGACATGGAGGCGACGTTGATGGCCCCCACCAGCACCAGCGCCCAGGGTCCGCTGTTCGACTCGAACAGACACACCAGCCTTTCGTTGCGCGCAAACAAGTCGGGCACACCGCGTGTGGTCTGTGCCGACACGCTGAACAGCCTGCCGGGGACGTGGACCATTTCACGTAAGGTACCGGAACAGGGCATATGGATACGGTGGTAGTCACGCGGCGACAGATAGAGGGTCGCAAACCCGCCGTTTTCGAATATCCGGGTTCGGCGCGGGTCGTTACCCAGCAGGCTGTGCGCCGAGTAATGGTGTCCTTTGGCCTGCAGAATATGGTCTCCGGCGATTGCCCCGGCCTGACTGACCGTCCCGTCGACCGGGCTGGCCAGGGCTCCGGGCCCTGCGCAAACGGGCCGCACGCCGTCACGAAGCGGCCGGGTAAAGAAGCTGTTGAAGTCGGCGTAGGCCGAGGGTTCCGGCTGCGTGGCTTCGCTCATATCGACGTCGAAGACACGGATGAACAGCCGGATCATCGCTGTGACCAGGGCATGCGGGTGTTGCAATCTGGTCAGCCGGTAAACCAGCCCGGTCAGTGTTTTCTGTGGTAGCAGATATTGATGTGCGGTGGCCAGGCGGTTTTTCCAGTTCACGACAATCTCCCGGATCAATCCTGGTAATAGTCATGTACGACGCGGAGGTCTTCGGCGAGCTTCTCCGCGTTGTGAGGTGCCGTCAGCACCGCCTGAAGCTCGGCTTTCGGATTGATCAGCAGGAACGAGGAACTGTGATCGACCAGGTAGTCGTCCGGGTCATCTCCGACTATCGCAAAGATCACCCCCAACGGCCGGCTCAGTGCCAGCAGTTGTTCGTGGTCCCCGGTCGCTCCTTGCAGACGGTCACTGAAAAACGCCGTGTATTCGGTCAGACGCGCCAGCGTGTCACGTTTCGGGTCGACCGATACGAACAAATACGAGAAGCCGGAATCAACGCCATCGCCAGCCAGCAACCGCTCGGCAGAGGCTATGGTCTGCAGTGAAGTCGGGCATACATCGGGGCAATAAGTGTATCCAAAGTAGACCAGTGTCCACTGCCCCTTGAAACTGTCCCGCGTCAACGGGCGGCCCTGCGCATCGTTCAATTCGAACTCCGGGAGCGGTTTGGGTTGTTCGTAGACGGCGCCCTGGATCAGGGGCGCCGGGCCGCCGCCACCACTACCACCGATCTTGAATTGCAGCAGCAAGCCTACCGTCAGCCCTACCACGGCGGCGCCCAGCAGCGCGACTTTTCGATTTCGCATCATTGTTGCCCCAACAACCAGTCGAATTCAGGACTGGGTTTTGCCCACAGATCTGGGCTCGGATACGGTCGCCTGAAACAGTCAGGATATGGCAAAGTGCGCGATTCTAAC
>CBDVAK010000403.1:0-2076 GCA_965371945.1 uncultured Candidatus Competibacteraceae bacterium | reverse complement strand
ATATGCCCACCGGCTTGTGCTGCACCTGAATCCGTCGCGGCTCAGCCCGAGGCCAGGGCGCCGAGATAGTCACTCAAGCCGCCACAGTCATTCTGGGACCAGCCACCATCCACCGGCAGTATCACGCCGCTGATATAACTGGCCAGTTCCGAGCCGAGGAACAAACAGGCATTGCCGATGTCGGCAGTATTGCCGAGACGGCCCAGCGGCACGCTGGCAGCAGTCTTGGCGCGCGCCGCCTCGGTCGGCGCCAGCCGTGCCATTCCTTCGGTCCCCGCGATCGGCCCCGGCACCACCGAATTGACACGCACCCCGCTGCTGCCCCATTCCAGCGCCAGGGTGCGGGTGATCATGTCCACGCCTGCCTTGGCGGCACACACGTGCAGTTGTGCCTTCATGGGGATAAAGGCCTGGGGGGCAGAGATATTGATGACGCTGGCGCCGGGTTTCCTGAGCAACGGGAACGCTGCCTTCATGACATGGAAGGTGCCGCACAGATCGATGTCGATCACGCTGCGAAAGCCGTTGACGCTGAGGTCGTTCGCCAGCGCCGGAAAATTGCCGGCCGCACCGGACACCAGCACGTCGAAGTCCCCGAAGCGCTCATGAACCGAGTGCAGGCCCCGCGCCACCGCCTCCGGGTCACGAACATCGGCGGCAAAACCCATGGCCTCGGCACCCAACGCCGTCAATTCCGCGACTGTGTCGTCTACTTTCTGCTGGCTGCGGCTGGCCACCGCAAGTTTTGCGCCCAGGGCCGCGAAACTGGTGGCAATACCGCGGTTGATACCGCTGGTACCACCGACCACGACCACCACCTTATTGTCGAAATTGATCTCTATCGACATCCGCTCGCTCTCCCGGCATCAGAATTCCAGATCATCGATAATGGCTTCGATCCCGGTACGGGCGCAGGCATCGTCCTCCGCCCCGCTGGGCGCACCAGACACACCGACCGCCGCGACCATCGAACCGGCGGCTTCCACCGGCACGCCACCACCCACCATCAGTGCCTGCTCGACGAACCGGACCCCAGACTGCGATGTACCGGCCTGGGTGACTTCGACCATATCCACGGTCGCGGTGCGAAAACTGGCTGCGGTCCAGGCCTTGCGGCGTGCCGTCTCAGGGCTGTGCGCGCCTGCCAGGCGGTCACGCAACATGACTTGTGGCGTCCCCATCCGATCGACCACCGACACCGACACCTGGAAGCCCCTGTCGCGGCAATCCTGCAGTGCCGCCCGGGCCAGTTTCAGCGCTGCGTCGGGTGACAGCATCTGAAAGCTCACCAGTGCCTCGCTGTCTTGCGACAGCACCGTGCCGGGCAGCAGTGCTGCCACCAGTCCGAATGATGCGAAAGCATTCAAGCGCATGATCCATCCCCTTGACTTGACCGCCCACAGCGATCGATCAACCCAGTATAGCCGCACGCCGATGCGGACAGGTGGCGCGCAATGGTCTGTAACCAATACCCAATAGGCTGTATAACCTGTTCCCCATGTATATGGCCTGTCACGAGTGCGATCTGCTCGAGGAAATACCGCCAGTGGCAGAACGTGCCCGGGCCACCTGCAGCCGTTGCGGCGCGGTGCTGTACCGGCACAAACGCAACAGTATCGAGCGTACCCTGGCGCTGACTATCGCAGCTCTTTTACTGTACGTAGTCGCCAACAGCTATCCTTTGCTCACCTTCGACCTCAAGGGTGACACCACCCAGGCCACGCTGATTTCCGGCGTACAGTTGCTGTACGAGTCACACAAACCGTTCGTCGCGACGGTCGTGCTGCTGACCAGCATCGTCGCACCGGGACTGCAGATCGCCGCATTGCTCTATGTATTCGTGCCGCTCTACCTGGATCGTACGCCCTGGCGCCTGGACCATGTGTTCCGGGCCCTACAGCGTGTACACCCCTGGAGCATGCTGGAAGTATTCATGCTCGGCATCCTGGTATCAGTGGTGAAGCTGATCAAACTGGCTGCCATCCATCCGGGTCCGGCACTGTGGTCGTTCGCCGGCCTGATCATTGTAATGGCCGGTGTCTCGGCCGTGCTCGATCCGGTAGAGGTGTGGAAACG
>CBDVAK010000402.1:0-2088 GCA_965371945.1 uncultured Candidatus Competibacteraceae bacterium | reverse complement strand
GCATAGGCGAGCGTACCGGAAATAATCTGCGTCTCGTTCAGGTATGGAGTGACATAAAGATCGGCCGCACCGAAAAACTCCGGCAGGTCTTCGTCGGCAACGAAACGGTCATGGAAAACGATGTGGTTCAAAACACCAAGTTCTTTTGCGCGCATGTGAAGGCTGTTTCTGTAATCTTCCCCTTGTTCCATCTTCAGATGGGGATGGGTGGCACCAACCACCATATAGATGACCTGCGGGTGAGCCTTCACGATCTCCGGCAGGGCATCGATGACCACCTCGATACCCTTGCCCGGCGAAAGCAGCCCGAAGGTCAGGATGATTTTCTTTCCGGATAATCCGAACTTTTCCTTGTAGGTATCGGATGCGACCAACGGCACGTCGGGGATGCCGTGGGGTATGAGGACGATCTTCTCCTCCGGCACCTGGTAGATATCGCGCAGAAACTCAATCGAGCGCTCGCTCATCACCACCAGTCGGTCCGAGAGTTCGGCAAGTTGCAGCATGATGTGCCGATCTTGAAGATTCGGATCTTTCAGTATCGTGTGCAGAGTCGTCACGACCGGCATCTTGAGATCACGCAACAGGTCGATGACAAAGCTGCCCCGCTTGCCACCAAAGATACCGTATTCATGCTGGAGGCAGATCACGTCCACCTGGCTGAGGTTGCACAAGTCGGCCGCCAGGCTGTATTCGTTCAGTTGACTCTGGTTGATTTCGAAGTGCACCTGAGGTGGGTAGGAATAGCCTTCCGGCCGGTCGTTCATCGCGACCGCCCAACAGGCTTTGTCAGGTGCATTCAGCGCGATTGAATCAAGCAGGTGGGTAGTGAACGTGGCGATTCCACACTGTCTGGGGAGGTAGTTGCCGATGAGGACGACGGACTTGAGAGCTTCCCACCCTGGTCCTGATTCTGTCGTGCCGTGGATATCCATAGACGCTCTTTCTTGGCCGGTACCGTTTGTGACGGTGGGTGAACGATTCGATCATGATGTCGTCAATCAAAGCCTGCCGTACAGTGAACTGGTGGCCACATCAGCAAGACCTGGTTCTATACCCTTCAGCTCCCTCTCCAGGGGGAAAGCATTGGAGTGAGGGGGTCCAACCCTTCGCATTGGAAGACCCTCACCTTACTCTCCCATGGGGTGAGTGGACAAGAACAAGCGATGCGAGCGGTTACATTCTGAATGACTTGAATGAGGTCGCAGGGATCAAGTCTACCCGCACAGGCGGGCATAAACTTCTTGTAGGGCAACGAGGTAGGAGATACTGCGGCGAAGCAACGTGATGAGCTTCACGTGTCAACCGGTATCCATGGACATTTTTCCCAGCTTGAAGATCCCAGGATCGAGCTGCTCGTTGCTGATCGAGTGAACCGTGCGCGACGGGCGGTGAAGCAGAAAAACCGGTGCCGCCACCGCGGTGGCGGCCTGTGTTTCCGGCACCAGACCGGGGTCCGTCGACAACGAAACACGACCACGCTTTGTTGACTATACTTCAGCAACACCCACCGTGGCCGCGCCGCAAGCAATCCTACTCGGCGCAAACACGCGGCATTCGATGATGTGTCACTCGCCAACAACCGGCCAAGGAGTCGATCATGGGAATGACCAACTTTTTTATCAGCGTGAGGAATGTCAGGAAACCGAAGGGGAAATCCGCCCGGTTCGGTACTGAGCCGGGTCCGACACGCTACCTGGAGGTGCCGGACGGGAAAACGCCCCATCCCGAAAAGCACAAGATCACGCAAACCGAGTGGCTGAAGCGAGTCTTGGATCGGGCGGTCACGGGCAAGCACAAGAAGGACGACAAGAGCGTCGTCAGTGGCTTTGCGTATGGCGATATTCTGATTTTCGTCCATGGCTACAATAACTCGATGGAAGCAGTCATGAAGCGGCATGACCTGTTGCAAAAGCGACTGCTGGAAAAAGGCTATAAGGGTGCCATCGTCAGTTTCGATTGGCCGAGTGCAGAACAGACATTGAACTACATCGAAGACCGGCAGGACGCGAAGGAGACAGCGTCAAGACTGGTGACGGATGGAATTGCCATTTTGGCGCGCAACCAACTGTCCCAGGATCGCAACAA
>CBDVAK010000401.1:0-2112 GCA_965371945.1 uncultured Candidatus Competibacteraceae bacterium | reverse complement strand
AGGAGGCCATGGCCTTCGACCTCTCGGACTTCGACCACAAGCTGCTGAAGTTCGGCAAGCTGTTTCGCGAGCGCTTCATGGATATCGATGTCTCCATGCCGCTGGAGGAAGCGCTGGATCTGTGCTGGACGACCCTGGCGGAATGCTTTGAGCCGGACGAGTTGCTAATGAAGCATGAACTGATCGAAAAGTATTTCCCACGGGTTGCGAAAACGACCCCACCACAGCCGGCCGAGGTGGCAACGGAGGAGCAATAGCATGGCACGGCTGGCGCTGAGCAAGTCTTCGCTGAGCAAACAGCAGCAGAATCTCAAGACCTATGAGCGTTTTCTGCCTTCGCTGGACCTCAAGCGGCGACAGTTGATGGCGGAACGAAACAAGGCGCGCAAGGTTGTGCAGGCTACTCGCAACGAAATTGAGAAATACACCTCCGGTGTTGGCGAGCGGCTGCCGATGATGGCCGGGGAGGATGTCGACCTCGAGGGGCTGGTGCGCCTTACCGGTATGGAGTTGGGTGAGCAGAACGTCGTCGGTACCCGTCTGCCGCAGCTCAAATCGATACTGGTGGAAATACGCAGCTATCCGTTGATGACCAAGCCGCACTGGGTGGACGCCGTAGCCAGGGAACTGCACGCGGTGATGGAACTGTCCATGCGCGCCCAGGTCGAGGAACGCCGTGTCGAGATTCTGCAAGCATCGCTGCGCATCATCACCCAGAGAGTCAATCTGTTTGACAAGGTTTTGATCCCCAGGTCCCGCGCCAATATCAAACGTATCAAGATCTACCTGTCTGATGCCGAGCGCGTCAGCGTGGTGAACTCGAAGATCTCGAAACGTAAACGCGAGGCCGAAGAGGAATTACAGGAGGCGGCCCGGTGAGTATCGTCGCTTTACGCAAAGTATCGATCTACGGGCTGCTGAAGGAAAAACCCGCCATCCTGCGGGGGTTGCAGGAGCTCGGCTGCATGCATCTGCGCTCGTTGCGGGAACGCCCGGCGGCACCGGAAAAACTGGCCCCGGAGCACGCCGAGGATGCACGCAGGGCCCTGCGCTATCTGGGCGACACGCCGCGCAAACGCCGGCAGATCCAAAGTGATCCGAGCTTCAGAGTGCAGCACACCGTACAAGCCGTGCTGGACAACATGCAAAAGACCCGGGACATCGGCGATCAACAGGACTTCGTGGCACATAGGATCGAACAACTGACGCCGTGGGGCGACTTCCGCCTGCCCGGTGCCGGAGGACTGCGGGGGTATCTGCTGTGGTTCTACATCGTTCCACCGAAGGACATGAAAAAGATCAGGGAGAGTGACCTGATCTGGCAGGTCGTGCACCGCACCCAGCAGTTCAGTTACGTGGTGGTGATCGCCAGGGATGAGCCTGCGCCGGAGGCCTTGCCGGTACCCCGAACGCACACCGGCGCCCATTCGCTTACCGAGTTGCGCCGCCAACTGGAACAACTGGAAATCGAGCTGGAGGAGCTGGCCGCCGAGCGTGAGGCACTGACCCGCTGGCTGATGCTGCTCAACCGCCACTTCAATCGAGCCGAAGACTACGCGGGGCGGCAACACGCCGAAGATCTGACCCTGGACACCGAAGACGGGATGTTCGCAGTCCAGGGATGGATTCCCGTGCAACGGATTGTGCAGCTCGAGGCCTTCGCCGATGAGCGGGGGCTGGCATTGTTGGTGGAAAAACCGCAGCGTGGCGACCAACCACCGACACTGATGGCCAACCCCGAAAATCTCAGTGGAGGCGAGGCGCTGGTCAATTTTTACCAGACACCGGGCTACCGGGACTGGGATCCATCCAGCATCGTATTCTTCTCCTTCGCGCTGTTCTTCGCCATGATCCTCGCCGATGCCGGCTACGCGCTGGTGCTGTGCGCGGGGCTCGCAGTATCCTGGAAGCGCCTCGGAGCCAGTCGCAACGGCAAACGCGCCCGCAACTTGCTGGCGGTGATTTTCGGTACTTCAGTCGGTTTCGGCGTGTTGGTGGGCAGTTATTTCGGGGTCACACCATCCGCACAAAGCTGGCTGTCATCGCTGCACATCCTAGATCTCAACGACTACGACACCATGATGAAGCTGTCGATCTTCATCGGTTGCGCCC
>CBDVAK010000400.1:0-2143 GCA_965371945.1 uncultured Candidatus Competibacteraceae bacterium | reverse complement strand
GCCCAATGCCAGGTTCTCCAGCACCTGCACCGCATGCATGCTGGACGGCCCGCGCACGTGGACCCGGTACGGATACTCGCCGCCATCCGAGACTACGTAGTAGGCCAGTTCACCCTTGGACGACTCCACCCGGGTGTAGGACTCCCCGGCGGGTACTCTCCATGCCAGCGGGTTGGGGATGCGAGTGCGTACCGGGCCCGCGATCGAGGGCAGCCGCTCGACGATCTGACGCAGGATATGGATGCTTTGCTTGAGTTCCTGACGGCGCACCAGGGTGCGCGCCCAGGCATCACCGGCCGCTTCGACCGGAATCTCGAACTCGAGCTGGTCGTAGATCAGGTAGGGATCGTCCCGGCGCACGTCGAATGGCAGGCCGCAGGCACGCAGGTTGGGACCGGTAACCCCCCAGGCCAGCGCCTGCTCCTGGCTGATCACCCCTACCCCGCGGGCGCGGTTGACAAAGACCTGATTGGTGAACATCAGGTTGTCATAATCAGGCAGCCTTGATTCCAGATAGTCCAGCAAAGCACTGACCCGGCCAAGATAGCCTTCCGGAACATCGCGGCGCACGCCACCGGGAATATTGTAGATGTGGTAGACACGCCCGCCGCTGAGTTCCTCGAACAGATCGAGTATCAGATCGCGGTCGGCGATGCCCCAGAACATGGGGCTGTACATGCCGGTGGTGGCGGCATGACCGCCGAAAGTGAACAGATGCGCGGCCACCCGTGACAGCTCCAGCTGCATGACCCGCAGCCACTGCGCACGCTCCGGTACTTCCATGTCGGACAGTTCCTCGATGGCCAGCGAGTAACAGACCTCCATGGGCACCGGGTCCGGGACGCAGATGCGCGGTACCAGGGCAATGTTCTGTATCCACAGCCGCCCTTCCATGAGCTTCTCGAAACCGCGGTGTAAATAGCCGCCGTCGGCCCTTGCAGCCACCACCTCGTCACCCTGCAGCTTGACCTTGAATGCGTAGTTGCCCTCGATGCCCGGGTGATTGGGGCCGAAGTTCAGCTCGTATTCATTGCTGGGCGGGTGGCTGATTTCCTGATAGTTCTCCGGCCTCATTTGCGCACGTCCTCGGGGCGTACGGTGATGCCGCCGCCCTGCTCCTCGATATCCTGCAACCACTGCGGACGGTATTCCTGCCAGTTGAAGGTCTGGTTGACAAACGCTTCGGAGTCGAAGGTCTTGAGCATGGGCGGAGGCCCGTTCCATTCGGTGAGGATGAACTTGCCCATGTCCGGCGATCCCTCGAAATAGACGCCGTACATCTCGTGGATATCACGCTCGAAGAATCCGGCCGGTTTGTAGAGGTCGTAGACCGACAGATAGACCCCCGGATTGCGGGGAATACGGATGTGCGCTGAAACCAGCGAGTGGGTTTCGTAGGACCAGACGTGATAGACCAGTTCGAATTCGTTCTCATCGACCCAGTCGACGCAGGTGATCGCCGACAGATGCACATAGCTGGCACGGCCCTGGATCAGTTCCAGCAGGGCCGGCAACGCTTCCGCGGACACGTCCACGCGCACCCGCCGCGAACTCTTGCGCCGGAACTTGATCCCTTCGATTTCCTGGAAAAGGTCGTCAAGCCAGGTCGCGAGTTCGCGGCTGCTCATGGACCGACCCGTTGTTGACGCTTGAACCTGAAGATCGGCATCTCGGTACGCAGGGCATCGAGCGGCTGTTCCATGCGCTCCAGCAGGGCGGTGTGTTCACCGCGGGTATCGGGGCCTTCGAGCTGATAGTGGCTGGCCTCGGCAAGGATGTCGGTGGGTGTTTGCCAGTTGTCACCGAACAGACGTTGCTGGTTGCCCAGATAGTAATCGTAGCGCTGGTAGTAATCGCGCCAGGATTCCGCCTCGCCGGCGCGGATGTTGGTCATCAGTTCCTGCATGCCCGCCAGCACTGCTTCCGGACGCGGCATACAGCCGGCGATGTAAAGATCCACGGGCATGTATTCATTCAGTTTTTTGGCGGTGGCATAGCTTTGCCAGTACATGCCGCCGTTGACCGTACACGAGCAGATTCCGATCACATATTTGGGTGCCGTCATCTGCTCGTAGGTGAGTATCACCCGCTTCAGGGTCTTGATCGACACATAGCCGGTGATCAACAGGATGTCCGCCTGCCG
>CBDVAK010000399.1:0-2147 GCA_965371945.1 uncultured Candidatus Competibacteraceae bacterium | reverse complement strand
GCTTTACCGCTGCTCCAGAGGTCTTCCAGCACGTTCTTGTCGCGCAGGCTGTCCATGGGTTGCCAAAATCCCTGGTGGCGATAGGCTGCCAGTTTGCCATCGTGCGCCAGCCTGGCCATGGGTTCACGCTCCCAAACCGTCAGATCATCGTCGATATAGTCCAGCGCGGCCGGCTCGACAACGAAAAAGCCACCGTTGACCCAAGCCCCGTCACCTTCGGGCTTTTCTCGAAAACTGCGTACTATGTCCTCATCCTTGCCCAGTGAGAACGCACCGAAGCGGCCGGGAGGCTGGGTTGCAGTCAGCGTGGCCAACACCCCCTGGGCGCGGTGAAACTCGATCACCCGCGTGATATCGACATCGCCAACGCCATCGCCATAGGTAAAGCAAAAAGTTTCGTCACCGATATAGTCGGCAACTCGTTTGAGTCGCCCGCCGGTCATCGAGCCCTCGCCGGTATCGACCAACGACACTTTCCAGGGCTCGGAGGAATTCTGGTGTACATCCATAGATTGATTACGCAGATCCAGGGTGATATCGCAGGTGTGCAGGAAATAGTTGGCGAAGTATTCCTTGATCAGATACCCCTTGTAACCACAGCAGATCACGAAGTCATTGATACCATGCTGGGAATAAATTTTCATGATGTGCCAGATGATCGGCTTGTCGCCAATTTCGACCATCGGTTTGGGCCTGATGGCGGTTTCTTCCGATAGCCTGGTGCCGTAGCCGCCGGCAAGAATTACGGCCTTCATCCAATAACTCTCCTGTGAAGCATCATTGTCCGGCATCCCGAAACCGGTATTCCCCGGTGCACGCAAAATCGTTGCCAGAATGCCCTGACGCGGGGACGCGGCTCAAAGCATGGGAACCGGCTGTTCGGCCAGATTGGGAACCAGGCATACGCGGGGTGATCAGACGATCAATTGCCGAATAGTCGCTCGATCATGTTTCCCTGACTGCCGACGGCAGCCGGCTGCCGGGATTCACTTTCATCCGAGAGTCCGGCGGACATCGCGTGAAACTCACCGATCGGCGCCAGTCCCTGGTGCCGGTCACGAACGACATCTTCAGCCAGCGCCAGGTCGATACTGTGACGCTGGTCCGAAAACGCATACACCAGAGCGGTATCACACAGAACATTGATCAACCTCGGCACACCGCGGCTCTGGCGCCAGATCAGCTCGCAGGCATCGGCGGTGAACAGACCGGGATCCCCTCCCGCCACCTGCAGACGGTGCCGAATATAGGCAGCCCCCTCATCCCTGTCCAAAGCTTGTATGTGATAGTCAACGCCAATTCTCTGTGCAAACTGATGCAGTTCCGGTCTGCGCAGGAGGTCGCGGAGATCCGGCTGTCCGACCAGGATAATCTGTATGACCTGGTGCTTGTCTGCATTGATATTTGACAACATACGGACTTGCTCGAGCAACTCGACTCCCAGGTGCTGGGCCTCGTCGATGATCAACACCACTTTCCTACTTTCGGCGTATTCCCGAATCAGAAACTCCGCCAGAACATCATAGAGTTCTACGTGGTAGCGACCGCTGTAGTCGAGGTTGAAAGCGAACGCCACCCAACGCAGCAATTCATCGACACTCTGGGCCTGGGTGTTGTTGATCAGCCCCACGGTGGTGCTCGGTTCTTCGGTTTGCAGCAGTTTGCGGATCAGTGTGGTCTTGCCGGAGCCAATGTCACCGGTGATCACCGTGAACCCGGCCTGACTGGTGATGCCGTATTCCAGCATCGTCAGCGCCTTGCGGTGCTTGGTGGTCAAAAACAGAAAATCGGGATCCGGAAGCAACGTGAAGGGCCGCTCGGTGAACCCGAAAAATGGCTCATACATGGAGGTCGACCACTACGCAAAGGCTATCGGACGGATTTCCACCCAACGGTGTAGCACGGGTGCGAGTATCAATAATACTGGTCATATCCGCGACTGGTTTGCTCAGCCTTGTTCAACACGCTGCCGATCAACTCAACTCCTTCCAACAGCTCGTAGGCGTGCTGGAGATCGTCCTCGCGGGTCTTGCCATCCTCCACCACCAGCAGCAAGGCATCCACCAACCCCGAGAATGCAACCACGTCGTCGGCCACCAGTACCGGTGGCAAATCGAACACCACGATTCGCGCCGGATAGCGGGATT
>CBDVAK010000398.1:0-2288 GCA_965371945.1 uncultured Candidatus Competibacteraceae bacterium | reverse complement strand
AATCCCTGGATTTGCGGGCACGTATCCGGGCGCGCATTCGACATGCCCGGATGGGTACTGATTTCCGCGGGCACAGACGACTGCAACAATGGCTATCCTTCGTACTACAGCCGTACTGAAATGTTTTACCTGAAACTCGATGGCAGTGGCACGATCAGACCTCTCGGTTTCAGCAGGTCTACCTATAGCACCTATGAAAGCCAGGCGAAGGCGGTCGTCAGTCCCGACGGTTCCAGGGTCCTGTTCACGTCCGACTGGAATATCGACGGGAAAGGCGGAACCGCACGCGATTACGTCGTAGGCGTGCAAAAACTATCGGCCCCTTCGAGGCCTGCCGGCCTCCGCCTGATCAATCAATAGAAACAAGACCTGGGAATGAGCGGTATCGTGACCACCGTGCCTTTGTGGGAGGAGGAAGCCGGGTTGGCTTTTGCGGGGAGCCGTTCTATGCGGAACCCGAGGCCCTGCTGCATTCCGGGCGCGGTGCAGGTGGCCTCTTGACAACCCGCTCCCATCTCACGTTCGCTGATACCCTGAATATAGGAGATATCAGGATGGATGAAACGCTGGCACAGGCCATGCGGCGGATACCACAGCTGCGCGATGTCGATCCTTCCACTGTGGTAGCCGAGCGCCTCGGTGGCCTGACCAATCTCGTCTATCACGTCAACGCAGCCGGTGCGGACTATGTACTGAGGATCCCTGGTGCGGGCACCGAAGCCTATATCGACCGCGTCGTGGAGCTGCACAATGCTGCCGTGGCGGCTGGCGCGGGAGTCTCCGCCGAGGTGCTGTTCGGCGCGCCCGACGGCCTCATGCTGACCCGATACCTGCCGGGCACGACCACGATGAACCCCGAACTGTTCCAACGTTCCGAGGGCGCACCGGCGCGCGCTGCGCGGGCCTTGAAGCAGCTTCATGGATGCAAACAGGCCTTTCGTTTCCGGTTTGAACTGTTTGCCATGATCGATGACTATCTGGGGCATCTTGATCGCCTGGGGGCGCCACTGCCGGATGGTTATCAGGAGGCAGTCGGGGAGGCGGAGCAAGTGCGGCGGGTACTCGACAGGTATCCTGGTGAGCTGGCACCGTGTCACTGCGACCCCTTGTGTGAGAACTTTCTCGACAAAGGCGAGCGCATGTGGATCGTCGACTGGGAGTACTCAGGGATGAACGATCCGTTCTGGGATCTTGGCGATCTGTCGGTGGAAGCCGGGTTTGACAGTAGCCGGGATGAGGAGATGATGCTGGCCTGGTGCGGGGCGGAGCCCTCAGGCGATCAGTTTGGACGCATGGTCATCTACAAGGCTATGTGTGATCTGCTGTGGACGCTTTGGGGTCTCATCCAGCATGCCAACCAGAATCCCGCGGAGGACTTCTGGGCCTATTCACTGGCCCGCTTCGAGCGCTGTATGGCGCTGATGGGGCAGAGTGATTTCCATAGACACCTGGGTGCGATCGGCCGGGGTTAACCCGCAGCGTCGTCAGGGCTTGATGTCAGACCGCCAATGGCCCGCGATCGGTAGTGCGCCGGACCCCGGCATTCCGAACCGCAGCGTTCTCGCGGGCGGGTCGGCAAAGTCGGAGCCCCGGAACAGGAACCTGGATTGATCGGCCAGATAGAGCGCCGGCGTGTCCATGCCGTCACCGTTCCAGTCGCCAGCCAGTATTCTCGCCCCGGGGTCGACTGGCCCGAACCGGAACCGGTGGGTCGGTCTGGCCCTGCTGTTGCGGTTGCTGATCCGCCAGCGCGCGGTCAACGGGTCGTAGAGACCGATGGTGTCGATGCCATCACCATCCCAGTCGCCGGCGACGGGTAGCAGACCCGCATCGATCGGGCCGTGACGGAACACCCGCTCAGGCACGCGACCGGGTGCGTTGCTGAGGCGCAGTCTGAACCGGCCCTCGAATGGGTCGTAGAGTCCCACGGTATCACGCCCGTTGCCATTCCAGTCGCCAGTAATTGGCAGCCAGCCACTGCCGACCGGACCAAAGAGGAACCGTTTGTAGCGGGTGTTGGGGCCGTTGCTGACGGCCAGCCGGAACTTGCCTGTACCTAGATTGTAGCCACCGGTGGTATCGATTCCGTTGCCGTTCCAGTCACCGGCCAGTGGTATCCAGATGTCTCTGGCCGGGCGTTTGAAAGAGTTCAACCGCTTGCCGGTGGCGATCGAATCGGCCAGCTCGAAGCTGCCATTGGCGGGCGAATACATGCCTACGGAGTCCGTGTTGCGACCCAGCTCCGGCAGATTCGCGATCAGTGCCCCGATCACACCTTTGGCGATCAG
>CBDVAK010000397.1:0-2304 GCA_965371945.1 uncultured Candidatus Competibacteraceae bacterium | reverse complement strand
TTGATGGTCCAGGATGCGCCTCGTTCCCTGGCGGTGATCCACTCGTTCATGTCTGGCGCATCCTGGCACGGCGTTGCAACCAGCGCAGCGGCGCCTGCAGCACCAGGCAGGTATGCAATCCGACGTTGAGTACATTGTCATGCACGCCACGAAAGTGCGACACGCCCCCTTCCGCGGCGGACAGGTAGCGTACCCGGGTGGATACGGTGCGTACCGGCAGGCCTGCCCAATAGGCCCTGATCAGGATTTCGGGATCAAAGCACATTCTCGAGCACAGGCTACGCAGTTCACAGGTCGCAGCAACCGGGTAGATTCGAAAGCCGCACATGGCATCGGGCAGTGTCAGCGTGCCGGCCTCGAGAGCAATCATCAGCCTGGTAAGTTTGCGACCGTATTTGCGGATGGCCGGAATGTCATCGCCGAATACCGGTGCACCCAGTATCAGCGCATCCGGTACCGCACGCATACATTCCAGAAACCGTGGAACGTCACCCAGGTCATGCTGCCCGTCGGCGTCCACCTGCAGGGCATGGCTGAAGCCAAGGTCCATGGCCCTTCTCAGCCCCGCTTTGACGGCTGCTCCCTTGCCGCGGTTGACGGGCAGATGCTGTACATGGATGTGCTGCGGGTCGTGGTCAGCCAGCCGGTCGACCAGGGTCCGCGTTTCGTCACCACTGCCATCATCAACGATGATGACGTCCCCGATCGTCTGTTGCAGCCCTTTGACGACCTTGCCGATCGTTTTGGGGTTGTTGTAGACAGGAACCAGTCCGCACACCGTTTCAGCCAAGGGCGCCACCCGTCAGTTTCAACCTACCCCTGGATGCCACGCCGGCATCGTGTTCCACGGCAAAGCTGATTTCACCGTCAGGCACACGCTGCAGTCTGATCGTGAGTATGTCACCCGGCGCTATGGGGCTGGTGAATTTTAGCCCGGTTCCACCTGCAATGATGGTGCTCCGGCCGGCATGCTGTTGTAGCAGAGACTGAATCATCTCGATCTGCGCAACCGCCGGCATGATGGGCATGCCCGGGAAATGACCGCTGAAGAAGGGCATGTCCGCGCTGATAACACAGGTGCAGATGAGTACGTCACCGGTACGGGACCGGTGGAGATTTTCAAAGTGGAACACACCGTCAAGACCGGACACGGGCCCGGTCATGCTCATCGAACAGCCTTGCCACAGCCTTGCCCGGCAGCTTGCCGCTGGCTGTTCGCGGCAACCGGTCGACTACCAGCACCCGCCGGGGAATCTCGATGCCTTCGAGCTTGCCGCGAAGATCCGACTGCAACCGTCTGGGGGACAGTGGGTAGCCCTTGTCCGCAACCACGGCGGCCCAGATCGCCACATCGCGGATTGGCCCGCTGGCCGGTACGGCGATCACGGCGGCCTCCACGACCCCGGGGCAGGAACAGATCATGCGCTCGATACTGGTCAGGGAGACCCGCTTGCCCGCAATCTTGACCACCGCATCCGCGCGACCCAGCAGCCGGAACCGTCCCTGTTCCAGCAATGTGACCTGGTCGGCAGTGACGAATCCACCCGTGAATTCATCACTGACGAACGGTGAATCCACCCGCAGCAAGCTGCGTTCCGTGGACAGATGAACCTGGGGAAACGGTTGCCATCCCTCGGCGGTGACCTGCCTGCGGTGGCCTACCACGCCAGTTTCGCTGGATCCGTAGATTTCCAGGATGTCAGCGCCGTTGTGCTGTTGCCACTGCCTGGCAAGGCGGCCGGACAATGGTGCCGCCGCGGACACGCACGCTATGCCGCGCAAGTCGGTCTTGTCTCTCAACATCGCCTGGTACTGGGTGGGTACACTGATCAGTGTTTTTCCGCCCGTGTGCTGCAGGGTTTCCAACACATCGCCAGGGTAGCGGGGCATGTCATCGACCCACGCGTTGCCCAGTACCCAAGGCAGCAATACCGAGAAGGTCAGCCCATAGAGGTGTTGTGGCGGCACACCGGCCACCACGGGTCCGGTTGGCCACTCGAACTCCGTGGCGATGGCGCTGGCTTCATCAAGCAGATTTGCGACCGACTTTACGACCACACTCGGTGTGCCGGTGGAACCCGAGGTGAACAGCTTCACGGCGTTGTGCCCGTTGCCGACCCGCGCCTCCCAACTACCGTGCCCCGCCCTGGCGTCATTGCCCGGCAGCTTCGAACCCCAATCCGCATCACATTCAAAGCCAATATTGAATCGGCCGCGGATATCCCGCAGGGTCTCATCGAGCCGATTGGGAGGTAGTACCACTGCCTTGGCGTTCAGCCAGGAAGCCAGCAGACCGACGCCGAA
>CBDVAK010000396.1:0-2310 GCA_965371945.1 uncultured Candidatus Competibacteraceae bacterium | reverse complement strand
CCCTGCCGCTGACGGTCCCGCAAGGCATCACCCACACCCACGTCACTGCCGCTAACATCCCGACCTATCGAGATGCCATTCTAGATCCTGTCAATGACATGCGGATCTCGATTTTCCACCCACGACAAGGCCGCTTCCAGCATGTGCCGTAACTGTGGACGTACTGCAGCCGCCTTGTTCTCATCAAAGCGATAGGGCAACTCGGTTTCAGTATAGGTCGCCTGAGACAGTTCGAGTTGAAAAGCGTGTATTCCCTGATCCGGCTGACCGTAGTGGCGGGTGATATAGCCACCCTTGAAGCGGCCATTGGTCGCCAACGTGTAGGTTTCGCATGACAGTGCCCTGGCCAGCGCCTGGCGCAACGACGGCGCGCAGCTCGCGTCGTCCGCGGTACCGAGGTTGAAATCCGGCAATCGTCCTTCGAAAAAGCGCGGCACCCGGGAGCGGATCGAGTGACAGTCGAACAACAACGCCGCCCCGTGGCGCTCCCGCAGTGCCCGCAGTTCCCTCTGCAGGGTCTGGTGATAAGGCTCCCAGTAACTGTGTAAACGTCTCTTGATCTCGGCATCATCCGGCTCGCGGCCCGGCAGGTAAATCGGCTGCTCGGCAAAGGTCGTGGTAGGCACCAGTTCTGTGTTGCGCGCGCCGGCATACAACGGCTGGTCATCGGGCGGCCGGTTGAGATCGATCAGATAGCGCGAATAGCGGGGTGTCAGCACACCGATACCCAGCTCGGCACTGAAATCATAGAGCCGGTCCAGTTCCCAGTCGGTGTCCTCCACGGCCAACCCGGCGGCGCTCATGGTCGAGCGCACCTGCCCGGGGAGTTCGGTTGCCAGGTGCGGGATACTCATCAGCAGCGGTGTACTACCCGCCAGCAGTTCACAGTTGTCCATCAGTCAGAGCCTTCTATACCCGCGGTGTGCCGCGGGTATTTTGGCTGCCCGGGACCACCAACCACTTGTCCGCCGCGCACTATCTGCCAGCAGGGGTTGACGCCGATGGCGTAGACCAGTTCGGCGGGTCGCTGCACCTGCCACAGCACGAAATCCGCATCCTTGCCCACCTCCAGGGAGCCGCAGCGGGCATCGATACCCAGGGCGCGCGCGGCGTGGATTGTTGCGCCCTTGAGGGCTTCCTCCACGGTGAGACCGAACAACGTGCAGGCCATGTTCAACATCAGCAGCAGCGAACCTACCGGTGAACTGCCCGGGTTGCTGTCGCTGGCCACCGCCATCGGCACACCGTATTCACGAAACAATGCCACGGGTGGCGGTCGGCTGTCGCCGAGGAAATAGTATGCGCCCGGCAACAGCACCGCCACCGTACCGGCAGCAGCCATGGCTTCGACACCCGGCCGGTCGATGAATTCCAGGTGATCGGCCGACAATGCATAGTAGCGGCTGGCCAGTTCGGCGCCATGCTGATTGCTGAGTTGCTCGGCATGCAGCTTGACGGGCAGGCCGCAGTCTCCCGCCACCTCGAACACCTGCGCAACCTGCGCCAGGCTGAAGCCGATCGTCTCGCAGAAGGCATCCACCGCATCCGCCAGCCCGGCTTCCGCCACCGCCGGCAGCATCTGCTCACAAATCAGACGCACATAGGCATCGGTATCGTCGGCGAACTCCTCCGGAACAGCATGGGCGCCCAGAAAGGTCGAACGTACCGTCACCGGCCGCAGCCCGGCGATCCGGCGCACCACCCGCAACATGCGCATTTCGGTCTCGGTATCGAGGCCATACCCGGACTTGATCTCCACCGCGGTAACACCTTCCGCGAGCAGCCGGTCCAAGCGGCGCAGCGCAGCGTCCAGCAACTGCTGTTCGCCGGCCTGCCTGGTGGCCGCCACCGTTGCGCGGATGCCGCCGCCCGCGGCCGCGATTTGCTGGTAGCTGGCCCCCTGCAGACGCAGTTCGAACTCCCGCGAACGATCCCCCGCGTAGACCAGATGAGTATGGCAGTCCACCAGTCCCGGGGTAAGCCAGCAGCCCTTGCCATCCATCTGCCTGGTGGAATCACCCGGCGCGGCCAGCCGCGAACGCTCCCCCAGCCAGGCGATACGCCCGTCACGCACGGCCAGCGCCGCATCCTCGATGACGCCCGGCCCGCTTGCCGCCATCGTCACCAGCGACAGGTTGGTCCAGACCGAGTCCCACTGCATCAACTCTTCTCCTACAATTGGGCGTATCCAGTTGCAAGCGGAACACACACCGATGACCTGTCGCCGCTGTACCGACACACTCTACCAGCGTAGCAGCCGCCGCGAGGGATGCTGGTGACCGCGATGACACTGTTGCACTGCGAGCAGGC
>CBDVAK010000395.1:0-2316 GCA_965371945.1 uncultured Candidatus Competibacteraceae bacterium | reverse complement strand
GGTGGCAGCAGGGCCGCATGTTTTCCGGTTGCAAGGTCATACAAGAACGCTCCAGTGAGACCACCCACCACTATGAACAGGCCTGTCAAGGCGGCCACGGCCAAAACAGGAGCGCCGGCTGCCGTGGCTCCAACTAGGGTGATTCCCGCGATCGCGTTCCCTCCGATCATGCCCACGGCTGTCGCACCGATTCGGCCGCTCTCATCGATTAGACCAGGGACTCCATCTTTTTCATACGCACGTACGAGCTCGGCAAGACTGATGGCGATTCCTACTCCCGAGAACTTCAGGAAGGTTGACATCTTCCCCCCTACGCGGAGGAATCGTTCTTTCGCATCTTGGCCTTCTGCCAGAATTGTTTTGGCAGCGTCGGTGCTCCAGATATCATTGACAATATCTGAAAGAGTTACAATCTGTTTGCCTGTTCTTTCAAGATATGATTTTGCGGAATTTTCCGCAAAACTTGCTGTTTTGTCGGAAATGTAGAGCAGCCTTTCAAGCGCCTCATCAATTTCCCTTGATTCTGTGACTGAGTCTTCCATGACTCATCTCCCCTATGATTATAATTCAATCAGTCTTTCTTAGAAGCAAGTAATACTCCTGAAAACAGCATCCATAGCATTGGATAGCTGGTTGCGCTAAGGAAGAACCAGATGTTGCTTTCGTGTAGTCGAACAGTATAGCGCCTTGGTTCGTCCGAAAAATCTATTGTCGTACCAGTAATGGATATAACAGAAAACAAACCAATCCCTAAGATCAATCCGAGAATATGCGTTTGCATTTGCTTGGTGGTGAGGCAATGGTGCGCATAGTATGAGCGCCGGGTGGGGGAGACAAGTAGCAGATACGAAAAGAACGGGAGTCCAAACAAGAACTGCATTGGCAGCAAGTGTCGGACGATCGATACCCGATGTTGGTAACCGTGTTCGATCAACTGTGCGGAATAGCGGCTGGTTACCGGCAGAAAATCGGCGACCACTTCGGTGACCGGTTCCAGAGCATGGAAAAGAGTGGCGGCAGTCGACGGGCTCACGGCCGCCAGGGTCAGCACCAGAACGGTGTAGGCGATGGGAACGGCAAACATCAGCCCCAGGACCACTGTGCCCCTGGTTGCCACTGCCGTGTTGTCGATTGTGTTCGAGGTCATGGTTTCAGCCTCCGCTTCCTTGCGATGCTGTCTCGGGAATGACCGGCTCGAAAGCATGAAGGAATCGTGCCAGAGGTGTGACCGCGGAGCGATTGGCCCTGTGAGCTATACTTGACCCCCGCCCCCGGGTCGGCTACACCGTTCGCTCGTCTGGTCGGGCGGCTGCCAAAGTTGAGGAACAGCTCCATGGTGTCGATTGAAGATTGCGGTGGCTGGAGGCGATCGGCGGTGGTCATGTTGGTCGTGGTGCTGTTCGGTCTGACCAGTGCAGGCGCCGTTGCCGCGGAAGAACGCGACTATCTGTTGGCCACTGCCAGCGTCGGTGGCACCTACTACCCGGTTGGCGTCGCCATCGCCACACTGGTCAAAGTCAAGCTGCAGGCGGGGCACAAGATCGGCATGTCCGCGATCAATTCCGCCGGCTCCAAGCAGAACATCGGGCTGCTGCGCGACGACGAGGCACAGTTCGCGATCCTGCAGGGACTCTACGGCCACTATGCCTGGACCGGTACCGGTCCATTGCGGGCCGATGGCGCCCAATCCGGGCTGCGCTCGATATCGATGCTGTGGCAGAACGTCGAACAGATCACGGTGCGCAGTGAATTCGCCAAGTCCGGCACGGTCGCCGATCTGGCCGCCATGAAAGGGAAAAAAATGGCGATGGGCAAGCAGAATTCCGGCGCCATCGGATCCACCCGCTATCTGCTCGACAAGCTCGGGATCGATATCGACTCCGACTTCGAACTGGTCGACCTGCCCTATGATGCCAGCGCCCTGGCATTGCAGGAAGGCCAGGTGCAGGGCATGAGCACCCCGGGTGGTACACCGACCATCGCCGTGAGCAAGGCGTTTGCGGCGCTTGGTGACAAGATCACCGTGCTCGGATTCAGCGACCGGGAAATGGAACGCGCGGATGGCGGTTTGGGGCTGTGGAGCCGGCATGTGATCGAGGCGGATACCTATCCCGGCCAGAAGGCGGCCATCGACACCATCGCTCAGCCCAATTTTCTGGCGGTGCGCGCGGACATCGATGAGGAAACCGTGTATCTGATTACCAAGACCATGTACGAGAATCTGCCGTTTCTGTACGCCATTCACGACGCCACCGAGGTGATGGACATCGGCGACGCCATTACCGGTCTGCCGGTACCACTGCATCCGGGCGCCGC
>CBDVAK010000394.1:0-2410 GCA_965371945.1 uncultured Candidatus Competibacteraceae bacterium | reverse complement strand
CTGTAGGCTCGACAGCGGCTTCCCTGCCGCTGACGGTCCCGGAACTCAGTACCCGCACCCACCAGGACCGCCAACGCCCAGCACCCGCTCGATGCTCCGTGCCGCACCCAGCAGTAAGGGCTCGGCGTGTGCCGCCGCGATCAATTGCAAGCCGACCGGTATGCCCGCGCGGTCGAATCCGACCGGCAGGCTGAGCGCACACAGGCCCAGCAGGTTCACCACTACGGTATTTCTCAGTGCCATGGAATTGAGCTCGCGGTAGCGGTTCGGTTTCGCCAGTTGCGGCAGGCGCGGCGCGGTGATCGCCACGGTGGGCGAGATGATCAGATCGTTGTTCGTGAGCGATGCGCAGCCAGAGCTGAGCAGGGCGGCGAAGCGACGTTGACGGACCAGCACCTCGGCATCTGCCAGTGCAGCCCCTTCCACCAGGGTTTGACGGGTGAGAGGGCCCAGCGACGACTGCCAGCCCGGTAGCTCGATATTCACAAAGTTGCTGCATTCGGCAGCCACGAAGCTGTAGTCGCGGGTAAGCCGCAAGGCCTGTCTGGCCTCGTCGAATGCGATCGCGTGGAGTGCGGCTCCATGAACGGTCAATTGTCTGAGCGCGTCTTCCACGGTCTCGGCGATGCCCGGATCGCAGCCCTCGAACAAGGGCTCGGCCAGCGCCAACCGCAGGCCGTGCAGGGGCACTTCAGTTGTGATGGCCGCAGTGCAATCGTCAGCCGTGCACAGTGCCGCGTATCCACAGGCGACATCAGCTACGCTGCGAGCGATCAATCCGGCGCTGTCATACATGGCAGCCAGTGGCACCACACCGTCCAGCGGCAGCACGCCCCAGGTTGGTTTGAAGCCAACCGCCGCGGTCATGCTCGCGGGTACTCGTACCGAGCCCCCTGTGTCGGTACCCAGCGCCAGCATTGCCGCGCCGTACGCGATCGTCAGCGCCGCGCCGCTGCTCGATCCTCCAGCCACCCGCCCAGGGTCCCACGGATTGACTGGCGTACCCCAATGATGGTTGACGCCAAGGCCGCCGAGCGCCAGTTCCCCGGTATGGGTGGTGCCGATAATCGACGCACCCTGTCGGCGCAGTCTGGCCAGCAGCGAACCCTCGTGCTGCCATGCCGGCGGCAACTCGCGGCCGGTGCCCGCAAAACAGGGCAGTCCCTCCACTGCGTACAGATCCTTGACCGATACCGGCACCCCGGCCAGCATGCCCCGGCAGCGACTGACATGCCGAGGCCTGTTGTGGCTGGCGAGGTTCAGATAGCCAGACAGATCCGCCGCCAACACTCGCTCGGTCACTGCCTGAGAGTCCAGGCTGCCATCGCGGATAGCGGTGGCGAGGCTGGCGACAGAGTGACCGGCACTGGAATCCATCGTTACCATCTTGATAGAGTACCCGCGTCCCGATCCGGAGTGGTTCCAGGGTTCTTTTGGGGAACCTCTGATTCATTCTGGACGAAGCAGCTTGTGGAAGAAAATGGTCGCAAGATGCGAATTCACGAATAGATCAGAGGTTCTTTGGAATGCAGGATACCGATCAGCAACCCAGGGGGGAACTGGTGTTGCGCACCCTGGCGATGCCTGCCGACACCAACCCCAACGGCGACATATTCGGCGGCTGGCTGCTGTCACAAATGGATATCGCAGGCGGTCTGGCGGCCAAGCAGCGGGCCCACGGGCGGGTGGTCACGATCGCCGTCGATGCCATGACCTTCCATCGACCCGTATTTGTAGGTGACGTGGTGTGTTGCCATGCGCACATCGATCGCACCGGGCGCACCTCGATCACGGTCTCGATCGAGGCCTGGGTGGTGCGTAGCGCCAGCGCTTCGGAAAGGGTCAAGGTGACCCAGGGCGTGTTCACCTACGTGGCGATCGACGAGGTGGGCGAACCAAGAGTGGTCCCAGACGGCGGCTAGTGGGCTTCCAGTTTTCCCAGTTCCTCCAGCAGCGCCAGCACCAGCGAACGCCCATGAGCGCTCATGCCCTGCGAGAGCGGATCGGCATCACGCTCGCCATTGATCAGTCTGCGCATGATGCCGCCCAGGCGTGCCATGTCGCCACCGGCAGCCAGCATCTGTTCGGCCATGGCGGAGACCGCTGACAGCGCTTGCGCATCGCCTTTCGCCGCGGCGTGCACCATGCTCGCCAGCCCGGGAGCCGCCGCGCCAGGATCTGCTTCCAACTGTGGGTCTGGCAGCGAGTCCGGATTGGTGATTCCGGTCAGTACCGCCTCGACCACGACCCTGTCGTCATCAGCGATCCGGGCAGCCAGCACCGACAGCGTTCGCTGGCCGTCAAGGATCCGGCGCAGTGCGTCGGCAAGGGGCTTTTGCTGGTCGCGCTCCAGTGCATCCAGCGCAACGCCCAGGTCGCCGGCTACCGGCAACCCGCGGCAGGCGCGCGC
>CBDVAK010000393.1:0-2450 GCA_965371945.1 uncultured Candidatus Competibacteraceae bacterium | reverse complement strand
CGGCTGCGGCTGTTCGACGGGTCGTACAGACTGTCGGCCACCACTTCACCCTGGCGCATCTCGCCATGCACCATCACTCTGACATTCGTTCCCGGCGTGCCAAGTTCGACCGGCAGCAGGGCCATCGCGATGTCATGGTCGAAATGGTAGGAATAGCCGCCCGAGGTCACCCGCCCGACCAGCGCATCATCGTGATAGACGCCTTCGTGCGCGACCACGGCCGTTTCACCGCCCGGCAGTTTCACGGTCACGATCCGCTTGCGGAGGCCCTCCTGCTGCTGTCTCAGCAGTGCCTCACGTCCAATGAAAGCGGGTTTTTCAAAGCGGACAAACCGCTCCAGGCCGGCCTCCAGAGCGGTAATCTCGGTGTTCAGCTCGCGTCGGATCGCACGGTAGGACTTTTCAAGCCGTAACGATTCCAGGGCCTCCAGCCCGAACAGTTTCATCCCCAGAGGTTCACCCACCCGCAGCAACTCGGTCACCAGGTGACGCTGGTAGGCCATGGGATGGTGCAGCTCCCAACCAAGTTCACCGGTATAGTTCACTCGCAGCATGTGGACTTTGCTGGCAAGCCCCACATCCCCGACCCTGGCGCTCAACCAGGGGAAAGCCTCGTTGGAGAGATCGGTATCGGTCAACTGCTGGAGTATTTCGCGCGCGTTCGGCCCACAGATCGTGAAGATCCCCATGTGCTCGGAAATGTTCTCCAGCACCACGCTGCCATCAGCCGGCAGGAGACGTGAAAGTTCGTCCCAGTTGTAGCGTTCGCCAGCGGGCGTACTGACCAGATAGAAACGGCTGTCGTCAATCCGGGTGACGGTGTACTCGCTCTTGACCGCACCCTTTTCGTCACAATGAACGCAAAGGCCGATCCGCCCGATCCCGGGCAAGCGGTTGGCCAGAATAGCGTCCAGCCAGTTCGCCGCACCGCGGCCGGTGACCATGAACTTGGTCATCGGTGAGATATCGTTGAGGCCGGCGACCTCACGCACGGCACGCACTTCCTCACGCACATACTGCATGTGCCTGGTGCGGCGAAAGCTGAATTCCGGGACGGCCTTGTCAATCGAGGGCGCAAACCACCGCGGTATCTCGCAGCCATCCATGACCGACCAGACGGCGCCTTTGCGCGTCAGCAGATCGTAGGACGGCGCCGTCCTGGCCGGGCGGCTGGCCGGCATGTCCTGGCCAGGAACATGAACATCCATATGGGTGCCCCAGGTCTCACGCACCTTTTCCATGGTCCAGGCCTTGTTGACATAGGAGCCGAAGCGGCGCGGGTCGACCTCGGCCATATCGATGCCCGGATCAGCGCTCAGTATCCACTGGGCAAGGTGTTCACCCAGGGTTCCGCCCCACAGTATTCCGCCCGGCACACCCTCGGCCAACCACAGGTTGCGCTTTCCCCAGGCCGGTCCACACAAGGGCATTTCATCCGGCGTCATCTGAAACGGGCCGCGGGTGTTGGCCTTGATGCCGACCTTGCCCAATACCGGTACCCGCTCGAGAGCGCGCTCCCATTGTGTTTGCACCGCATCGAAATCCTCCGGCAACAGGTCCGTACCAAACGTCCCGGGTACGCCGTCAACCGCGAAGAGTTTTAGATCCCGGGTGAATTCATAGGGGCCGAACTGGATTCCCCCCACGTCTTCGCGCAGGTAGGCGCCATAATCCTCATCCCTCAGGATCGGCAGCTCCGGCAAACCGGCCTGGTGGCGCTCAACCAGTTCAGGAACGGTATCGGTAGTCCAGTATTGATGCACGATCGGGATGGCCGGAAGTTCCAAACCCACCTTGAGGGCATTTTCGCGGGCATAGTTGCCGGTGGCGAAGACCAGGTGTTCGCAGCTGATCTCACCGCGGTTGGTGCGCACCTTCCACTGGCCGTTGGCAAGCTGCTCATATTCCTCGGCCTCGGTATCCAGATAGACTTTCGCCCCCTTGTCCCTGGCCAGCTTCGCCATCGCCATGGTGATGTCCGCAGGCGCGATGTGGCCGTCGCCGGGATGGTAGATCCCGCCCTTGATATTCTCATGCGGGTTCAGCAGGGGGTGCAGTTCCTGGATCTCGGCCGGGGTCAGGATATGCGCTTCGATACCCGCGGGTTGGGCAATACCGATATAGCTCAGAAATTCATCCATGCGCTGTCGGGTGTTGGCCACGCGCAACTGACCACAGAGATGCAACCCGACATCGGTATCGGCTTCTTTTGCCACCTGCTGGTATATCCGGATCGTCTCTTGCGCCATGCGCCCAAAATTGTGGGAGCGGGCATAGGTGACCAGCAGACCCGCCGCATGCCAGGTCGAGCCTGCCGTCAGTTGCGCTCGCTCCAGCATCACCACATCGCTGCAACCCTGCCGGGTCAGCGCGTAGATAATCGAAGCACCGACGCAACCCCCACCAACAACAATGACTCGTGCATGTGATTTCATCGATTCACCGTCCCA
>CBDVAK010000392.1:0-2475 GCA_965371945.1 uncultured Candidatus Competibacteraceae bacterium | reverse complement strand
GCCGAGATGAGCTTCGATGTGGACCAGCGGATGGTTCCCGCGGATCGAAGGAGCGCAAATGCACAATGCCATGTGTTTGTGTCGGGGCTGGCGCGCGCCGGCACCACCGTGCTGATGAGAAAATTTCATGCCACGGGTCTCTACCGCTCGCTCACCTATCGGGACATGCCCTTCGTGCTGGCGCCCAACCTGTGGCGGCGCATGTCGGGGATCTCGAAGAAAGAGATCGACAGCGTGGAACGGGCGCATGGCGACAATGTGCTGGTCAACGCCGACAGCCCGGAGAGTTTCGATGAAGTGTTCTGGAGGACATTCTGCGGTGACGAGTATCTTTCCGAGTCTTACCTGAAACCCCATGCACCGACCGCCGACGTGGTGCAGAAATACATCCGCTACGTCAACGTGATTCTGTATTCCGATCCGCTCGAGTCCGCGCGCTACTTGTCCAAGAACAACAACAATATCCTGCGCCTGGGTACTATCCGTCAGGCGTTTCCAAATGCCGTGATCCTGATACCGTTTCGAGAGCCGTTGCAGCATGCACTCTCCCTGTTGCGGCAGCATCTGCGCTTCTCCACCTTGCAGGCCACTAACAAGTTTGCCTTGTCCTACATGACATGGCTTGGCCATCACGAATTCGGCCTTGACCATCGCCCTTTCCGTAGTGACGACGTCAAGCCTTCCGCCTACGCCACTGAAAGCCTGGATTATTGGCTGGAGTTGTGGTGCCGAACCTACACCTGGCTGGAGGAGTCGAAACCCGCGTCCGCGTTGTTTGTCTGCTACGAGGATCTGTGCGCGGATGAAGAGACCTGGCCCCGGCTGGCAACGCTGGCGGAGATTCCGGCAAATCCGGCCAATCACCAGCCATTCAGGCTCAGCGAGCGTCCCGTGGATATGCCGGTGGACCAGGATCTGGCGGAGCGCGCCAGGACGATCTACTCGAGCCTGGTGGCACAGGCACGCGAACGACCTGCCTGACCCATCGGGTCAATACGCTTCGTCCAGGTAACGACCCCGGATGTGATCCAGAAACACATCTGCCCGGGTCTCCGAGCCGGTGGCATCACGCATGATATCGGCGGTACTGCGTAATGAACCCAGGCGCCATACCCGTTGCCGCAACCAGACCGCCACGGCGCCGATGTCGCCGGTTTCCAGTTGTGCGGTGAGGTCGTCGTGCTGGCGACGAATCGCCGCGAACAACTGCGCGGCATTGAGTGCGCCCAGGGTGTAGGAAGGAAAGTATCCGAACGCGCCCATGGGCCAGTGGATATCCTGCATGCAACCGTCGCGAAAATCGTCCCGGGTGGATAGTCCCAGCGCAGATTGCATGCGCTGGTCCCAGGCAGCGGGCACGTCCCCGACCTCCATGTCGCCATTGATCAGCGCCTTTTCGATATCGTAGCGAAGCATGATATGCAATGGATAGCTGACTTCGTCTGCGGAAACACGGATCAGCCCGGGACGGACGCGCGTACAGGCCCGCCACAACCGATTGCCATTCAGCCCCGCCAGTACCGGAACCCGCTTTGCCAGCAGCCTCGCCAAGAAAACACAAAAGGGCCGGGATATGGCGATCTGTTTCTCGAACAGCAAACTCTGACTCTCGTGGATACTCATGCTGCGGGCGCGCCCGGCGGGCTGGCCGTGCCATCTCTCCGGCAGCCCGGCCTCGTAGCTGGCATGCCCGGTTTCGTGGGCGATGGCCAGCAAACCCTCCAGCGGGTCACCTTCGCTATAGCGGGTGGTGACGCGATGATCGCCGAGATCCCCGGTACTGAACGGATGAGTGCTGACATCGAGACGCCCACGTTCGAAATCGAACCCCAGCGCGGTCATCAGATCCCGCCCGACACGCTCCTGTTGCGTAACCGCGTACTGTTCCGCGGGCAATACCCGGGACTGACCGGCCTGTTGGTCGATAACCTGTTGCAGGATATCCGGCAGGGCTGAGTTTAGCTCCGCGAACAGAGCGTCGATCACGGCCCCGCTCTCGCCGCTGACATAGAGATCGAGCAAGGCATCGTAGCCGCTGTCGAAGCGACCGGGCTCCGCCGCCTGGCGCGCGGCGGCCTCCTCGCGGGCCAGCGCCACCACCTGCCGAAAATTGGGCTCGAAACCCTGCCAGTCGTTGTCGATGCGCTGTTGACGCCAGCGGTGTTCACAACGTGAAGTCGCCAATGAACGGGCCTCGACCAGATCTGCCGGCAAACAGGCCTGCTGACGCCAGCTACGCCGCATCTCCTGAAGATTGATGCGCTGCTCGTCATCCAGCGACTCGGCAGCGGCCTGCTCGAACAGGTCCGGCATATCCGCAGCGGTTAGCATAC
Organism: uncultured Candidatus Competibacteraceae bacterium; assembly: GCA_965371945.1. Lineage (GTDB taxonomy): Bacteria > Pseudomonadota > Gammaproteobacteria > Competibacterales > JAHEDQ01 > CBDVAK01. Next base: position 142 of record CBDVAK010000392.1, on the reverse strand, counting down.
GGTGTCCGATGGCGCGCAGTTCGGCCAAGGCCTGGGCACGGGGTTCGGCACCCGCCGGCGGCATCATCACGCTCTGATCCCAGCTCAGGAAGGTCTCGGCGTGGCCAACCCGATGGGCGCGCGCAAACCTCTGTTCCAGTTC
>CBDVAK010000391.1:0-2475 GCA_965371945.1 uncultured Candidatus Competibacteraceae bacterium | reverse complement strand
AACTCGCGGTAGTACAGGCCAAACGGTCAATCACCGAAGGAGACTCCAATGACTCAGGCAACACTACGAACGCTGGGTGACGACTCGCTGCAAATCAGCGCAGACGAGCTCGAAGCACTGCAACAGTCATTGCGCGGGCAGCTCTGCCTGCCCGGCGAATCCGGCTACGAGGAGGCACGCACCCTGTGGAATGCGATGATCGATCGCAGACCCGGGATGGTCGTTCGCTGCGCCGGCGCGGCGGATGTGATCCAGGCCGTGAACTTCGCCCGCGAACATGAGCTGCTGCTGGCGGTGCGTGGCGGTGGCCACAACATTGCCGGCACGGGCAGTTGCGACCATGGCCTGATGATCGATCTCAGCCCGATGCAATCGGTACAAATTGATCCGCTGAGTCAGACCGCCCGGGTCGAGCCCGGCGTAACTCTTGGAGATTTCGACAAGGAGGCCCAGGCCTTTGGCCTGGCAACCCCGCTCGGGATCAATTCCACCACCGGTGTGGCGGGCCTGACCCTGGGCGGCGGCTTCGGCTGGCTGAGCCGCAAATACGGCTTGACTGTCGATAACCTGCTTGGCGCCGATGTCGTCACCGCCGATGGTCGGCTTGTGCATGCCAGCGACAGCGAGAACAGGGATCTGTTCTGGGCGCTGCGTGGTGGCGGTGGAAATTTCGGTGTGGTGACCAGTTTCGAGTTCGCGCTTCATGCGATCGGTAACGAGGTGCTTTCCGGGCTCATCGTCCATCCCGTCGACCAGGCCCCGGAACTGTTCGCCAAGTATCTCGACTATGTCAAAGATTTGCCCGACGAGATGACCTGCTGGGTGTTATTGCGCAAGGCTCCACCCCTGCCGTTCCTGCCGGAACAGTGGCACGGTAGGGAGGTGATGATATTTGCGGCCTGCTACGTGGGCGACCCGCAGGAAGGCGAACGGGTCATGGCGCCACTGCGCGCCTGGGGCGAGCCCATCGCGGATGTCATCTCCCCCCACAAATTCGTGGACTGGCAGGCGGGGTTCGATGCCCTGCTCACACCGGGCGCACGCAATTACTGGAAATCACATGATTTCTCGGACTTGGGCTCCGCCGCGGTGGACACCATCATCGACTATGCCGGCCGCCTGCCGACGGCGGAGTGCGAGATCTTCATCGCCCAGATGGGTGGCGCGACCAATCGCATCGCCGTGGATGCAACCGCCTATCCTCATCGCGACACCGAGTTTGTTCTGAATGTCCATACCCGCTGGAGCGACGCCAGCGAGGACGACAAATGCATTGCCTGGGCGCGGGCATTCTTCGACGCGACCGCACCCCATGCCAACGGGGGTGTATACGTCAACTTCATGGCCGATGATGAAGTCACACGCGTGGGCGGTGCCTACGGAACCAATCTCGACCGCCTGACCGCAATCAAGGCCGGCTACGATCCAGGCAACCTGTTTCGCGTCAACCAGAATATCGCCCCGCGGGCATAAACAGTGGCGGTCCTCCCGTTGCCAAAGCCTGGAGAGATCTGATGATGGCGGAAAGTGAATTCGACACACTGGATAGCATTTTGTCCATCGAACAACTGCGGGCGTTTCGCTCCCGGGTGGCGCAACACGATGACAGCAACGAGTTCTACCATGAGGATTTCGAAACCCTGAAGTCCTCGGGTTATCTCATCCAGGCCGTGCCTGAGGAACTCGGCGGGCTCGGTCTGTCCTTTGCCGAGGTGTGCCGGCAACAACGCCGGCTCGCCTATTGGGCCCCGGCCGGGGCCCTGGCCGTGAACCTGCCTATCTGCTGGACGGGGGTCGCCACCGACCTGTGGCGAAGCGGTGACTCCTCCCTGGAATGGCTGTTGCGCGACGCCTGCGCAGGTGAAACAGTCGCTACCGCTTACGGAGCAACGGGCAACGAACCCCCGGTGTTGCGCTCGACCTGCCAGGCCGAACGGGTGGACGGGGGCTACTGCTTCACGGGCACAAGGAACATCGGCACCCGGTCGCCGATGTGGAGCCGCTTGGGGCTGCATGGCCTTGACGATTCGAACCCGGAACAGCCAAAGATCGTCCACGCCTTCATGGCTCGCGGTACGCCGGGGTGTCAGATCCGCGAGACTCCGGACGCAATGGATATGCGCGCAATCGGCAGTCATGAAATCCTGCTGGACGCAGCTTTCGTCCCGGACCGGTACATCGCCCGAGTGACCGATGAAGGGATGCACGGCATCGACCGGTTCGTTCTCGGCATCTCCGTCTGGGAGGCACTCGGATCGGGCAATGTCTGTTTTGGGCTGGCCCGGTTTGCCTTTGACAAGGCGCTCGCGTCGCTGCCAGAGCAGACCTCCGTTGCCAAACCACAGTCCATGGCCTGGCACGCGGAAACGCAAAGGGCCGTGGCGGAAATGGCCGCTGAGCTCGACGCCATCGAAGCACATCTCGAGCGCACCGCCCGCGACTGGAGCAACGGGGTCGATCACGGGGCCCTGTGGA
>CBDVAK010000390.1:0-2538 GCA_965371945.1 uncultured Candidatus Competibacteraceae bacterium | reverse complement strand
CAGTCTGCCTACCAGACGCCAGTCGTCGGTCTGTAACTGTAGCAGCCAGCGGCTGGTGGGCAATGGTGGCAGCATGGCGGTATATTGCCGGGAACCGGTTTTGGTCAGGACCACGCTGCGATCCTGATCGGCGCGGGTGGCATGTATCAGCTCCAGCGTGATCTGTCTTGGCAGGGGCGGTGGGTTGCCGGCTATGCTGAGTACCAGAGTGTCATCCTCCAGTAGCCCCCTTGCCTCGAGGCCGAATTGGTCGGCCTGCTGGTCACGGACCAGCTCGGTGTTGATGGCCAAGCCTACCTTGTAGTAGTTATCCACCACCAGGCTGCCCGGGTTGTGAATGGCGATGGCGATGGTCACCATCGACGCCACCACCACGGTTGCGGGCAGTGCGATCAGCACCCATGGCCAGAACTGGCGGTACCACGGCGGTGGTGAAGGGTTGTCGGTCATGGTGGCTCAGCCTCCGGTGGGACCCAGGAAGCGTGCGGGCTCAGTGACTGTGAGCCGCTCCGGATCGTCGGTATCGTGGATGGTGAACAGTAGCTCGCTGCTGGCTGCATCGAGATCTTCGGGATCAATACGGACTCGTGCAGGCAGCGTCAACACGCCGCCGCCGGCAACCTCGATCTGCTCCCGGTCGAGCAGCAGTTTGGCACCCTCGAGTCCCGATACCGTCAGCTCGTAGCGGTGCGGTTGCTCCTCCATATTGAGGATCTTGAGAGTGTAGACGTTCTCCACCAAGCCCTGGTTGGTCTCTCTGTAGAGTGCGTTGCGGTCGCGGATGATATCGAGTCGCAGCGGCGTGCGCTGCGAGATGCTGACGCCAAGCCCGACGATCACGGCCACCAGCAGAGTGGCGTAGACGTACATGCGTGGGCGCAGGACGTGGGTTTGTGCGTGCTTGATCGAATGTTCGGTAGTATAGCGGATCAGACCGCGGGGGTAGCTCATCTTGTCCATGATATCGTCGCAGACGTCGATGCAGGCGGCACAGGCGATACACTGGTACTGCAGGCCCTCGCGTATGTCGATGCCGGTGGGGCAGACCTGCACGCAGGCTTTGCAGTCGACGCAGTCACCTTTGCCTTCAGCGCGATAGTCGGCACCCCGTTTCCGCGAACCCCGCGGTTCTCCACGCGTCTCGTCATAGGAAATGACCAGCGTGTCCTTGTCGAACATGGCGCTCTGGAAACGTGCGTAGGGGCACATGTAGATGCACACCTGCTCGCGCATCCAGCCGGCATTGCCATAGGTCGCAAAGCTGTAGAACAGAATCCAGAACGTCTCCCAGGGACCCAGCCCAAAGCCGACGATTTCGCTCCACAATCCACGAATCGGCGTGAAATAGCCGACAAATGTGAACCCGGTGTACAAAGCGAACAGGATCCACAAGGCGTGTTTGCTGCCTTTGAGCAGGAACTTGCGGGCCGTCCAGGGGCTTTTGTCGAGTCTGATACGCTGATTGCGCCTTCCTTCGACCAGCCGCTCCATCCAGACAAAGACTTCGGTCCATACCGTTTGCGGGCAGGCGTAGCCACACCACAGCCGCCCGGCCAGGGCGGTAAAGAAAAACAGGGATAACGCCGCGATGATCAGCAACAGGGCCAGATAGATAAAGTCCTGGGGCCAGAACACCAGGCCGAGGACATAGAACTTGCGCGCCGGCAGATCGAAAAGGATGGCCTGGCGGCCTCCCCAGTTCAGCCAGGGCGCCACGTAATAGAGCCCCAGCAACACCCACACTGCCAGTACCCTCAGACGGGCGAACCGGCCTTCCACTTCACGGGGATGGATCTTGGCGGCCTTGATGTAGAGGCCCCCTGATGGGCTCTCCGGCGCATTGGGTGTGGCATCAGTGTTCATCAACGTCTCGGTCGCCTGGGCTCCACAAATGCGAATACGACGGTATCAGGGCGTGTCGCCACGCCGTCTGGATGCCGGATGGTGCACCTGGTCTGGCAGCGTGGCATTGCGTTGTATCAATGCCCGGCTGTCCTCCGGGCTACTCTTGCTCGTAGGGCCTGCTCACAGGGTTGTGGCAGGGGCGCTGGAAGAACAGGGTCAGCAGTGACGAACTCATGGTCAGCAGCCAGAGCAGGAAGAATTCCACCGTATACACCGCAGTATACTCCAGCTCGAAACCACCCAGGCAGCGACCCAGTTCCACCGGGTCGATGGCTGTGGCGAGCACGATGGTTGCAGCGCCTGCCATCAGGAAAGATGGCCACAATACCGAGATAAAGCGTTGCACACTGGATATGTTCTGCATGATGGATTTGTCGTTCAGTGCGGTTGTTTGCTATCAGTCCCGGACCCGCCAGCAGTCTTCTGGTGTTCCTCCTCTGCCACTTTCCGCAGCACGAACACCAGCATAAACACCCCGATGGCGATGATGAGAACGATGGTTAACAGCGACATCAGCCCGACCGGGCTGCTGAAAAGATCGACCAGAAGTTTCATGGTGCGGGGCTCCTGGCGGCCCGTCGCATCGACGCAACGGGCCGCACTCTGGATTGCGGTAACGGATCAGGGTTTCTG
>CBDVAK010000389.1:0-2579 GCA_965371945.1 uncultured Candidatus Competibacteraceae bacterium | reverse complement strand
TACCCACGGATTCAGGTGGATCGCAACTCGCCCCAGTGTGTAGACTGCTCGCCACAGACTGTGGCGAGCAAGTGTCGATGAATCTCAACGGGCCTGGTAACGGATACTGGAACATGGTCGGTGGCACACACCGGTTGCTGATCACGTTGATGCTGTGCTGGTCCGGCATCGCCATGTCCGAGCAGATCGGCAGCGTGGATACCCGGTTTCAATGGCTGGGCCCGGACGACAAAATTGTCATCGAAGCTTTCGATGATCCCGACGTACCCGGTGTGACCTGTTACCTCAGCCGAGCCAAGACCGGAGGCATGTCCGGTGCGGTCGGACTGGCCGAAGACAGCTCGGATGCGTCCCTGGCCTGCCGTCAGGTGGGCCCGATCGAGTTGTCCGCAGAGATCCGCAGCGGTGACCAGGATGGTGAGCGGGTATTTCGCAAACGCACGTCCATACTGTTCAAGACCCTGCAGGTCGTGCGTTTCTACGACCCCGAAAGAAACACCCTGGTGTACCTGACCTACAGCGACCGCGTAGTGGAAGGCTCGCCGAAAAACAGTGTGACCGCGGTACCCGTGTTGCCGTGGCCCGAGCCACAACAGTAGATCCTCTGATAGGTCCTTCGATCACGGCCATCGCTGCCCGCCGCGAGTCCCGCCAGCCGACATGAGCAACATCAGCGAAGAATTCCAGCAGGACTTCCGCCACAGACTCGAAAACGGTCTGCTGCCGGTGCGCCTCAACACGCTCACGCCCGGGGACTGCGGCTTGAGCGGCGAGGAACTGGTGGATCTGTTCGAAACCCAGTTGATGAGCCGGCATCTGGACCTCATGTCACGCCGGCTGCGGGCCCGCAACGAGAGTTTCTACACCATCGGCAGTGCCGGCCACGAGGGCAATGCGGTACTGGGCAAGGCTTTTCGCGTCGATGACATGGCGTTTCTGCATTATCGAAGTTGCCCACTGTTGATCCAGCGCGCCAAACAGCGACCCGGCGAAACGCCGCTGTACGATATACTGCTGTCGTTTGCCGCCTCCAGCGATGATCCGGTGTCCGGTGGTCGTCACAAGGTGCTCGGCAGCCATGCTTTGCGGGTGCCACCACAGACCAGCACCATCGCCTCCCATCTGCCCAAGGCCATGGGCATGGCGCATGCCATCGCCCTGGCAAAGCAACTGGGGTACCCGCACAGCGTGGTGCCACACGATTCGGTGGTGTTGTGTACGTTTGGCGATGCCTCCGCCAACCATTCAACCACGCTGGGCGCGATCAACTCCGCGGCCTGGGCGGCGTACCAGGGCGCGCGCATGCCGATCGTATTTGTCTGCGAGGACAACGGCATCGGCATCTCCACCACCACGCCACCCGGCTGGATCGCCGCATCCTGGCGCGATCGCAAGGGCCTGCAATATCGCTATGCCGACGGTCTGGATCTGCTGGATACCTGGCGTGGCGCGATCGAGGCGGTCGATCTCGCGCGCAGCAGCGGCAAACCGGTGTTTCTGCACCTGCGCACGCTGCGGTTGATGGGCCACGCCGGTTCCGACGTGGAGAGCAAGTACCGCGCAGCAAGCGACATCGAAAGCGAACGCGGCCAGGACCCGTTGTTTCACAGCGCGCGATTGCTGCTCGATCACGACATCCTCGACGCCGCAGGGATAGACGCCCTGTCGCTGCAGGTGCAAAGACGCATCGAGCGAATCGCCGAGATCGCGATCACCCGGCCAAAACTGAAAACCGCGGACGAGGTGATGTCGTGTCTGGTTGCGGTGCCCGGAAAGACTTCCCCGCCAGCTCCGGTACCCGAATCCAAACGGCAGTTGCTGTTTCGCGGCGAACAGCGTTTGCTGGATGCTCCACAGAATATGGCCAGGCTGATCAACCTGGCGCTGGCCGACCTGATGGCGCAATACGATCACATGGTGGTATGCGGCGAAGACGTAGGCACCAAGGGCGGCGTATACAGTGTCACCACCGGTTTGCGGGCCAAGTTCGGCAAACTACGGGTCATCGACACCCCGCTGGATGAACAGACCATCCTCGGCCTGGCCCTCGGTCTGGCCCACAACGGGTTCCTGCCGGTACCGGAGATACAGTTTCTGGCCTATGTCCACAATGCCGAGGATCAGATCCGCGGCGAAGCCGCCACGCTGCCGTTTTTCTCCCGTGGAAAGTTCAGCAACCCGATGGTGCTGCGCATCGCCGGGCTTGCCTATCAGAAGGGTTTCGGCGGTCACTTTCATAACGACAACTCATTCGCCGTGTTTCGTGATATTCCCGGGCTGGTGATCGCCTGTCCGTCCAACGGTGACGACGCCGTGCAGATGTTGCGCACCTGTATGGACATGGCCGAACGTGAGCGACGCGTGGTCATCTTTCTGGAACCCATCGCCCTTTATATGACCCGTGACCTGCACCAGCCCGGTGACGATCTGTGGGCCAGCGTCTACCAGCCACCGGGGCAGGGCGATGCGATTCAGCCCGGTCAGTTTGCTCGCCACGGCGACGGCCGGGATCTGTGTATCGTCAGTTACGGCAATGGCTACTACCTGTCGCGCCAGGCCGCCAAACGGCTCGAAGACGA
>CBDVAK010000388.1:0-2596 GCA_965371945.1 uncultured Candidatus Competibacteraceae bacterium | reverse complement strand
TGGCAGCCCTGGCGTCCTTTACGTTGGCATTGCGTACGCAGCGGCGGCTTGCCGTGCAGTAGAAATCGGGCACTGCTCAAATCATGCGCACTGGCGGCGGTCTCTTGATTCCGTGCAGTGCCCGCAGCGCGATCGCGCTCAATACGATCACGCCGCCCACCAGAGTGCTGGCCGCGGGGGTCTCGGCAATCACCAGCCATACCAGCAGCGGTGCGAGCACGACCTCGCTGAAAGACAACAAAGTCAGTTCGGCCGCCGCGATCCGGCGCGAACCCAGCGTGTAGCACAATCCCCCCAGCCCCATCTGTACGGCGGCCATGTTCAGAGCCAGCGAAAGATCGGACAACGGCACTGCGAAACGGGCTCCGTCGAGGCTGATGAATACAGCGCTGGTCAGGGCGGTCCATACCGCGGCCGCGGATACCATGGGGAACATGTTGACCGCGCGCCCGAAACGCAGCGAGACCGTGACACCCGCAAAGCCCAGAGCCGCGACCAGCGCCGCCAGATTACCCCACCAGTTTCCGCTCGCCAGCCCACCCCAGACCATTACCACGATCCCCACTGCCGCGATCGACATGGTGACCCAGGTGACCGACCGTACCCGCTCGCCGACGATCGCCCGGGCCAGCAGCGCGGTCCAGAATGGTGCGGTCGCCACCAGCACGACCGTGTTGGCGACCGTGGTATGGGTCAGCGCGATGATGTACATGATGCTCGATATCGCCAGACACAGACTGCCGATAAGGCCGGCGAGGCCGATCCCGCGATAGGCGCGAGTCACCGGGGTGTCGCTGCTGACCAGTAGCAACAGCGCGGCCACCGGCAGCAGAAACAACGAGCGGTACAACAGGATCTGCCAGTGACCCGCAACCTCCATCAGCCGTACCGCCACCCCGGCGGTACTCCACAGACACCCGGCCAGCAGCACCAGGGCGATGCTTCTGGAATCGGCTGCACCGGCGTAGGCCGCGGTCTGCCGGTCGCCACCCAGCGCAAGCGATGCACTGCTGATTGTTGGTTCGTCCATCTCCAGGCCAGGGCCAAAGTACACAAGCGATCTTGCGAGGGTTCACGCCGGGCGTCAAATGAGGATTTCGCGGGTTCACTCAATGTTTTCTTCATAGTCTGCGGTGTCACGAAAATCCGCATGCGACGGGTGTACAGCGATAATTCTATTATTCCGGAAATACCGTTGACAGAGTCCGCTGACAGCACTATGGTTCAGTCCATGAACGTTGACCTGGATACTGCCGCCGGTCTGTTGCAGCAACTTGGCAACCCGACCCGGCTGCGTATCGTGCGCCTGCTGGTGCCCGCCGGTCACCAGGGCATGACCGTTGGTGAAGTGCAGCGGCAACTGGGCATCCCGGCATCGACACTGTCCCACCATCTCAACCATCTTCGTGCCGTGGGGCTGGTGACGCAGCGCCGCGAGCGCACCCTGCTGCACTGTTCGATGAGCTACGACCGGATCGATGCCTTGATCCGCTTCCTGACCTCCGAGTGCTGCGCACGCGAGCAGGGGGAAAGTGGTCAGGCGAAATCTGCGTGACCTCTTTTTGGTTCCATAAATTCGAACGTGCCGGAACTACCAAAGGAGCGCTGTCATGGCGGTACTGACGGGTTTCCTGCGGCAAAGCGGCTGGCCGCCGTTGTTGGTCCGCCTGCTGAGCGACCGCGTGGTTTGGGCGCTCGGTCTGCTGGTCCTGGTATTGCTGCTGCACGACCCTGCGCAGGCAGCCTCGAGCCTGCGGTTCATGCTGGGTTCGTTGCTGCAGATAGGCCCGTTCCTGCTGCTGGCCGTCGCCATTGCCGGCTATGCCGGGGCCAGTGGTGCGGACGCTCTGATTGCACGGGCGTTTTCGGGTCATCCGGCCGGTGCCGTGGTGATGGCGTCTTTGGTCGGAGCGCTGTCGCCGTTTTGTTCTTGCGGCGTCATTCCCCTGATCGCGGCGATGCTGGCCGCCGGTGTACCGCTGGCGCCGGTAATGGCGTTCTGGATTGCCTCACCAATCATGGACCCGGAGATGTTCATACTCACGGCTGCCGGCATCAGCCTGGATTTTGCCATCGCCAAGGCGATTGCCACGGTGGGCATGGGGCTGTTAGCCGGATTTGCGGTACTGGGGTTGCAGCGCGCAGGCCTGTTGCTCCAGCCCTTGTCCGCGGCACCCTCATGCTGTAGCTGCAAACCCGGATTCGATCCCAAGGCGCCAGTCAAAGTCGCCTGGAAATTTTGGCGGGAGCCGGCCCGGCGCCGTCAATTCGCTCAGGCAGCGGGTGACAACGGCTGGTTTTTGCTCAAGTGGCTGGCGCTCGCTTTTTTGATCGAGAGCCTGATGCTTCGCTATCTGCCGGCCGATCTCATCGGCAGTCTGGTTGGCGGCGATAACTGGTTTGCGATTCCGCTGGGGGCACTGGTCGGCATTCCTTCCTATCTCAACGGCTATGCAGCCATACCCATGCTGTCCGGCCTGCTGGATATGGGGATGTCACCGGGTGCGGCCATGGCGTTTATCACCTCCGGAGCAGTGTCCTCGATTCCGGCGGCGATCGCTGTCTGGGCACTGGTCAGCAAACGGGTGTTCGCGGT
>CBDVAK010000387.1:0-2600 GCA_965371945.1 uncultured Candidatus Competibacteraceae bacterium | reverse complement strand
GGTCTGGTGCGAGGCGTACGCCTGGTCCGTGCGCTTCGGATAGCGCCTGGGGTCGTGTTCTGACCTCTGTTCGGTCTTCCCGGCCCCGATGGCCTTACCAGCGTGCAGGTTCAAGGCACTTCGAACCCCTCTTGCAACAGGTGGCGTGGTATGTCCCGGGGTGTCTGGCGGTCTCTGTAGTCATGGCAACTCCCTGGCAATACATCAGTGCCGGCATCACCTACATGCCCGACCGGCTCGTTGACGCAGATCAACATTCGCACCCGAACTTCGGCCTATGCTGGGCAACGCAAAGCCCCGGTGTACCGGTTGTTTTGGGAATGATCTGTTGTTTGCCGAACAAGGAGAACGCCATGCATCGCTATCAGCCCAGAATGGATCCGGTCACGGGCGCGCCGTTCCTGCCGGTGCGCGTCAAAGGCGAGGAGCTGTTGACCGATCCGATACTGAACAAGGGCACAGCCTTTCCGACCGCGGAGCGTGCGGAGCTTGGTATCCAGGCCCTGCTGCCACCGGCCAGCAACACCATCGAGCAGCAACTCGAACGGGTCTATGCGAACTATGCCCGGCAACCGGACGACCTGAACCGCTATCTTTACCTGATCGCACTGCAGGATCGCAATGAGACGCTTTTCTACCGCCTGCTGAGTGAACATACCGAGGAAATGACACCGATCGTTTACACACCGACGGTCGGCCTGGCATGCCAGCGCTTTTCCCATATCTACCGCAAACCGCGCGGCCTCTACATCACCCCGGACAATCAGGGTCAGATGCGCACGCTGCTGGCGGAGGCACCGTATTCGGGAGTGTCGGTGATCGTCGCGACCGATGGCGAGGGTATCCTCGGGCTTGGCGATCTGGGTGCGGGCGGCATGGGTATCCCGATCGGCAAACTGTCGCTGTACACGCTGGGCGCGGGCATCCACCCGGCGCGGTGTTTGCCGATCTGCCTCGACGTGGGAACCGCCAACGCGGAACTGCGCCACGATCCGCTGTATCTGGGGCGCAAGCAGCCGCGCCTGCAGGGCGAGGAGTACTACGCATTTCTCGATGCTTTCGTCGCGGGGGTCGAGGAGGTGTTTCCCGGCGTGCTGCTGCAATGGGAGGATTTCTCCCGCCAGAAAGCCTGGAGTGTGCTCGATCGCTATCGCGACCGGATCTGTTCGTTCAATGACGACATCCAGGGTACCGGCGCAATCACGCTGGCCGGCGTGCTGGGAATCTGTACCATCACCAATCGACCACTCACCGACCACCGTTTCGTAGTGCACGGCACCGGCGCAGGTGGTGGCGGAATCATCCACGTCATTCTGGCCGGGTTGATGAACGCCGGCTTGAGCGCGGTGGACGCGAAGGCTCGTGTCGTAGGACTGGACAGCCGCGGTCTGGTGCGGGCCGACCGGCCCGGCCTGGAGCTGTACAAACAAGCTTTCGCAGCCGACCCGCAGCTGACCACCGACTGGCAGGTCGCCGACCAGGGACGGATCATGCTTCAGGAGGTGGTCGCGAATTTCCGACCGACGGTGCTGATCGGCACATCCGGCCAATGCGGTTGCTTTGACGAACCGCTGATCCGTGAGATGGCCAGGCACGTGGAACGCCCGGCGATTTTCGCGCTCTCCAACCCGACTTCAAGAACCGAAGTGACGCCGGCCGACGCGCTGGCCTGGTCCAACGGCAGCGCATTGATCGCCACCGGCAGCCCGTTCGATCCGGTCGAATTCGGCGGGCGCAGCCATCGCATCGGCCAAGGCAACAACGTCTTTTGTTTTCCGGGGATCGGGCTCGGTGTGATCGTGTCCGGAGCACGCGGCGTGACTGACGCAATGCTGTTGGCCGCTGCACATGCGGTGGCGGATCAGGTACCACGGAGCGACCTGGCGAAAGGCTGGTTCTATCCCGAAATGCACAACTTGCGCTCGGTATCACGTGCGGTTGCGCAAGCCGTGGCGGCTGCGGCCGTGGCCGAGGGAAGCGCCGGTGACATGATGCCTGATCCGGCTGAAATCACCCGCCGCATCGATGCGCAAATGTGGCAGCCGCACTACCTGCCATACCGCTTTGCGGCGGCATGATCTGCGCCGTGGCCATGATCGTTATCCTGGCAGCACCATGCTGCCTGCGTTCATCAACACCTGCCCGTCAACGGTGATCGTAGGTGCGTGCATGATAAAATCGTAGTGGCACTTGGCTTTTACAGTACCCCCCAAGGTGGTACTTGTGCCGACACCAATGTGGCAAGTGTTTGCCACCCCTTCATCCTCCAGCATAACGCCGATCAAACGGCAATGAGGGTTCATCCCGACACCCAGTTCCGCAATATTGTATACATTCGGGTCGTTCATGCTTTCCCATGACGCTTTTACCGTTTGCGCATCCCGGCCACCGGAAATACTCACCACCCTGCCTCCTCTGACCTCGAGCATGACGGGGGCGTCAGGGATACCGATGCCGAGGTAGGGAATACTCGCATCGCAAACGATCGTACCCTCGCCGGTGAGCGGAGAAACGGGAGATTCAATATCAGGGACGGGATGAAAATGCCCTGCTCTCACGATCCCGGTTTTCGCGTGCGGCGTGCCCAGACGGCCGCTGAT
>CBDVAK010000386.1:0-2631 GCA_965371945.1 uncultured Candidatus Competibacteraceae bacterium | reverse complement strand
AGCGAAATCAACCACCCGGTCGAAGCGCGGCAGCAGCTCGTGGTCGTGGGTGACGGCGAGCAAGGTGGCGCCGTGGGTGTCCACGCTGTCGAACAGCAGATCGAGAATCCGGCCCTTGTTGCGCGGGTCCAGATTGCCGGTTGCCTCATCGGCCAGCAGCAACCGCGGTCCCGGCAACAGTGCGCGGCAGATAGCGACACGCTGCTTCTCGCCCTGGGAGAGATCCTCAGCCCGGCGCGTCAGCTTGTCGCCGATGCCCATCCGACCGGCCAGCGCCGTGGCCCGTTCACGCACCGCGCTATCGAGACGCAAGGCGCGGGTGATGCGGTAGCAGTGCAGAATGTTGTCCGCAACGTCCAGGTAGTCCAGCAGCTCGAAGTCTTGGAACACCAGACCGATAGTACCGATGCGGAAGTCACGCCGGCCGGCATCGCCCAGTGCGCTGACCGTGGTATCCGCCACCTGCACATCACCTTGCTCCGGCAAGATGATGCCCGACACCAGGTTGAGCAAAGTCGTCTTGCCGGACCCACTGGGACCGATCACCGCGACTTTTTCGCCCTGCTCAACCTGGAAGTGCGGGATGTCGAGCCGAAAACTCCCGCCCGGATAGGCGAACTCGAGGCCCCGGATGCGGATCACGATGCGCCTTCGCCCGGGGCCGAATCGGTTGCACCAGGCGGCTTTTCGACCCCGGCCTGAAACGAGGGGTCGATGCGCTGCTCATCCCTGAGTTCCAGGCCGACAATCTTCCAGATACCGTCCCGCGCGCTGACCGTCACTACTGCGTCGTAGCGATTCTTGCGCTGGTGCACATGGCCCCAGTGCCCCACCGTACCGAGCGCGGTCCAGCGCCCGTGCAGGGCGTAGGTCAAACCATCTCCATCGAGACGCTCGGCGCTGGCCTGTTCGACCGCAACTTCCTTGATCCGGGCCTGGGCTCCGCCAGCACGCTGAATTTTCATGGAGCGGCGATTCTGCAGATAGATATTGGTGAGCAGGTCGCCACTGACGCTCAGAGCCAGTTTGTCGTAGACATCCTCCTCGTCACGAAAGTCGAAAGCACGGTAGACGTTTTTGAGGAGCGTCTGCAACAGGGCGCCGGCATGCTCGTCATCGAGCTCGCCGGCGATCAGCGCCGGCCGGAAAATCGTGAACCGTGCGAACGGATACACCACTACTGCGGCCACCAATAGTAGCGCTGCGGCGACCAGCGGAAAGGCTACGGGTTTGCCGCGGCGGACGCGAACCAGCAACCAGAATACGGTGCCGAGCAAGCCGACCAGGCACAGCAGAGTAAGCACCGGGACACGCAGTTCCCCCAGAGTACCGGTGACGCCGATCTGCCGAACCGTGGGCAGCTCGTAGTTGTTCAGGAAGTTGGTCCAGGTGAGGCGATTGTCTCCGGGTTCAACATAGCTGAAAAGTGGGCCGGCCGGATCGACGGCAGTGGCAGGGACACGCTGGATCTGTTCGGTGAAGAGCTCCCAGTCGACGGTGGCCTGTTGCGGCATGCCCTCGGTAATATAGGTGATGATGACGCCGACGATGGCAGACACGATCTCCAGGCGCTCGGACCGGTCCAGAATCTGAATGCCGGTGAGTCCGACCTTGACGTAGTTGCTGCGATCAAGAATCGGCTTCAGGGCCTCACCGTCCACCGTCACCGGGTTCCTGTGGAGCAGGAACTCACCGATGCGTTGCTTCAGAGGCTCGAGTTCATCGATCTCGATATAACGATCGCCGCGCAGACCCAGGTCCATCCACTCATCCAGGTCCTTGATCCGGGTGAGGATCTCGTGGCGTACCTCGTAAGGCTCCACGTACAGGAATGACATCAGCGCGTACTTGTGGTGACGCTTGAGGTTCGGGTTGTCGAAGCTGGAATACCAGGGATCAGGGTCCAGAGTCAGAGTACTGCGACCACCGAGGTAGCGAAAATCGATCACCGGCACCGACTTGTGATAGGTGATAAAGCCGATATCGACCCGAGCCCGGCCCTCCTTATCCAGCGGCGGGATGATCGTCAGCGTCTTCGGCGGCGCTCTACCGAACGGATATACCAGCTCTGCGTACAACACCCGCTTGTCGGCCGGGGCCTCGGGCACGCGCCGGCCTGTGTATGGAATGACCATCCCGGCAAAGGGTGAGAACCGGTCTTTGCGCAAGCGTGGCTCGGCCACCCGTAACTGTGCCTGAAGCTGCTCGCCCGTGTCGGTCACGAATTGCAGTATCTGCTCGGAAAAGTACCGCAACCGCTGCTCTGGAGGTGGCCGCTCGACCTCCCCCGGTTTCAACCAGTCGTTCGGCACCAGTTCGGCGAAGGTCGCCAGATCGCCGATGTAGATTTCCAGTGCCACCTCGACCCGGTCGTCGAATATGGTGATTTCGGCGATGTTGGGGGCGGTTTCGGCACCGGTTAGATTGATCCAGTCGGCTTTCGACGAGAATGGAATGCTCGTGAAGCAAACGATCAGCAACACGATCCAGAGGCGGACTGAAACCACAGGTCGGATGCGGCCAGAACACACCTGTGTTTGCTTTACCTTACGGCTTTTTCGGCATCGGCGGTGGCGTGTAATCTTTCCACTTGCCACTCAGGATTTGATCGGACGGATGCTTTTCCTCTGT
>CBDVAK010000385.1:0-2665 GCA_965371945.1 uncultured Candidatus Competibacteraceae bacterium | reverse complement strand
CTGACTCAATCGGGCTCGCCCTCGCTACCAGGGCTGTTCTCGGACAGCCTCCTAGGCGAACATCCAGGTCAGCACCGTCAATATGATTGCGGCGGCCACCACCGCCTTTCCGGATTGCTCGAGCGCGGCCAGCTCGAAACCGCGACCAACATCCCAGCACAAATGCCGGACACCGTTTGCCAGGTGATAGTAGAAAGCCAGGGTCCAGCCCAGCAGCAGCAACTTGACCAACCAGTGATTCAGTATCGTCACGGCTTCCCGATAGGCATCGGGTCCGGCAGCCGCCGAACTCAGCCAATACACCGGGACGACGCTGCCCAGGACCAGCAGGACGCCGCTCATACGATGCAAAATCGAAAGTATCGATGTGATCTGCGGTCGATAGACCTGCAGGTGAGGCGACAACGGTCTGGTGTCGGTAACCATCAATACCCCCCATCATTGCCAAATCTGCGGTAACACCCGTCCATCGAATCCATAAACTTCCCCGGCGGCACTTCACCGTAGCGGTTGGGGGGCGTTCCTGCAAGCCGCGTCGAAACCATTGCCAGACTCAGAAATCGATGCAACGACCGTTCTTTTCCCAGTCACCGTAGCGGGTTGGGTCGGGACCTTTTCGCCCACCGATTTCAACCCCCGCGGCTGGTTGTTTTGGTGGCACCGCACGATCCTCGCTGACCGAGGTCTCTGCCATGTTCTGATCGCTGCCCTGTACTGGTTTGTTGTGTTTCAAGTCAACCACTCCCCGTGCTGTGGTCTCAGCCGACCGATAGTCGGTCAGTGTATGCCGCAGTGCAATAAAACGCCAGAACCGGACTGGGAACTCGTCCTGCGAGCAGGCTCGGCAGGTACCGGAATCGCCATTCCGCCCTCCCGGCTGGCAGGCGTCGGCGGTGCTCGCGAAAGCGACCGGATCAGCGCTGATCTGTTAGAATCATCCGCCATGAACAAAGGCTGGATGAACTACCTTTCTGAACAGGGCGCGAGAGAACGCTCAGACTCAGCGCTGGATTTTGGAGATCCCCGGAGCGAGGCCGAAACCGCCGCCGACGATATCCGTTGCCCGTTGACTCATTATGGTCTGATCCACGTCAGCGGTGGCGACGCGACCGTTTTTCTACAGGGCCAATTGACCAACGACATCCACCAGGTGACCAGGGACCGGAGCCAGCTCAGTGCCTGGTGCAGTCCCAAGGGAAGGGTGTTGACCACCCTACGGGTGCTGGCTGACCGAGACGGCTATCTGCTGCGCTTGCCGGCACAGCGACTGACGGCAGTGATGGCACGGCTGCACATGTTCGTGATGCGTGCAGATGTCAAACTGGCCGACGTCAGCCAACAGTTGGCGGTGATCGGTGTCAGCGGACCAGGCGCCGCAGAACTTGTGGCGCCATGGCTGACGCCCTCCATGCAGGAGGACGGCAGCGTTTCCCGTCATGGCGATTTGCTGCTGGTTTCGGTGGGATCTCGGCAAAGATTCGAGATCTACGGCCCAGCGCCGCAGTTGCGGTCGGTATGGTCTTCGCTGGCGGACGCCACCGCGGTGGGTCCGGCGGTGTGGTCATTGCTCGATATCCGTGCCGGTGTGGCGGAAATCGGCGACGCCACGGCCGATGCGTTCATTCCACAGATGCTGAATCTCGACCATCTCGGTGCGGTCAGTTTTTCCAAAGGCTGCTACACGGGCCAGGAGATCGTTGCCAGAACCCAGTATCTGGGCAAACTCAAACGACATCTGCACCGGGCAGTGCTGGAATCCCCGCAATGCCCCCAGCCGGGCAGCACCCTGTATGCGCGCGACAATGGCCAGGGTGGGGCCGAAGTCGGCCAGGTGGTTACGGCCGCCTGCGCCGGATCTTCAGAGTGTGAATTGTTAGCGGTGGTTCGCGATAGCGACCCGCAGCCACACATATTGTATTTGGGTGACGCCGATGGTCCCCAGGTCCGAATCATCAACCCAAACGAATCCGGGTCGGGCTAAGCAGGCCCTTACATGGGCACCGCCCGTTTGACCAGAAACTCGGGCGCCGCCGCAGGCGGGTCTGTTCGACGGTATCTTTCGCCGGCGTAAAACAAACCCGACTAACCGCCCGAGGGCGCGCGAAAATGCAAGGCGTGCCTTTGTTGGGACGCGGTCTTTTTTCGTCATCTAGTTTGAAAAACAGGCCTGCAATCGCAAACTTTCAAGTCTTGTTGACCGCAAAAACTAATATGACTATAGTCATAACTATGGTCATATTGAAAAGGTGCACGCTATGTCGAAGACATTCAAGGCATCAGAATTTAAAGCTAAATGCTTGAAAATAATTGATAATGTGGCAGAGTCCGGGGAGCCCGTTATCATCACGAAGAACGGTGTACCGGTCAGCCGGCTGTTGCCTTACCGCCCCCCGGTGAATACGCTTTTCGGTGCCCACGCCGGCGTTGTCCATATCGAAGGAGATATCGTTGCGTCCATCGGGGAATCCTGGGACGCGGCACGGTGATCCTGCTGGATACCCATGTGCTCATCTGGCTGGATCAGGGTAACAAGAGGCTCGGACGTGCAACCCGTTCCTTGATCGATGATGCCCTTCAGGAGGGTGCGCTGGCGGTTTCGGCGATCAGTTTCTGGGAAACAGGCATGCTGATCGAGAAGGGTCGCCTGCGACTGGAAATGGATCCC
>CBDVAK010000384.1:0-2686 GCA_965371945.1 uncultured Candidatus Competibacteraceae bacterium | reverse complement strand
TCGGAAAACACATAGCGCCGCCAACGAGCGGGCACCTCATCATAGAGCAGGTCCATATTCGACAACCCGCCTCCCAGCACGATCACGCCGGGATCGAGGAGATTGATGACGCTGGCCAGTGCACGCCCCAGGCGCTCGCAGTAGCGCTCAACGCTGGCCTGCGCCACGACGTCACCATTGCGCGCCAGCTCACCGATCTCGGCTGCTGTCACCCGTGCCCCACCGTGGCGACGGTGATCTTCAGCCAGCGCCGGGCCCGACAGCCAGGTTTCGATGCAGCCATGCAGGCCACAGTAGCAGGACGAACCCGGCAGTTCCGAAGGCTGCGGCCAGGGCAACGGGTTGTGACCCCACTCCCCGGCGATTCGATTGGCGCCCACCAGCAACTCGCCACCGACGCAAATCCCACCCCCCACACCAGTACCCAGAATTGCGGCGAACACTATCGGAGCCCCCGCCGCAGCACCGTCGGTTGCTTCGGAAAGCGCCAGACAATCGGCGTCGTTGGCAATCCGCACCGGACGTCCCAGGTATTGCTGCAGATCGGCAGGCAGCAAGCGGCCATTGAGCCAGGTGGAGTTGCAGTTCTTCATGCGCCCGTCCAGAGCGACCGCACCAGGCGTGCCCAGCCCCACCGTGCAGGGGCCATAGCGCCGCTCCATGGCCGTCACCAGTTTCTTGATGGTCTCGAGGGTGGCGACATAGTCCCCGCGCGGGGTGGCCACCCGCTCACGCGCCAATTCAGAACCGTCGACAGCCAACGCCAGTGCTTCGAGCTTGGTGCCACCAAAATCAATACCGATACGAACGCTCACCGGTGCCGCCCAGGATGCTGAAATCCACGTCCGGGGTCCTCGCCCACCTGCTGCATCAGCCGTTTGTCTCCACAATTGGGGTCGCGACACTTGCCCACAAGATGATACGCCGTATCATGTTGCCCCTTTGTCAGGCTTGGCAAGGCCCCGGGAGTATAGATATCAACCAGGATCCGCAGACCGGCAAAGCAGGCGGCGGCATGACTTGGTTACGCCAGGTAGGCGTCCTGCGTCTCGCCATCGCCACGCTGGTGTTGGCGTCGCTACCCATGTCATTGTTGCGCAGCGACTCGCACGAGGGTCTGTGGATAATTCCCGGGCAGGTCATGCCCGGCCTGGTGCTGCTGCTGCTGTGGTCACTGCCATTCGATATCATCGTGTCGCGCGTGACGATCCTGGTCGGCAGCGTGCACCCGAATCCGCGCAAGTACCGCGCCGTGCTGTTCCTGGATCTGGCGATGATCGCGGCACTGCTGTTGTTCTGGGGGCCATTCTTCTATCGCCTGCTGGCGGATCGCTGAACTCACAGTGCGCAGGGTGGGCAACAGGACGCATCGCTGGGACCTGTCCCCTGCCGAAGCCCGGGCATTGCAGATCGGGCTTGCTGCCGAGGTGATCCGTGAGGATGCTTTTGGAATGCCGCGCAGGATCGCGGGTATCGATATCGGCTTTCGCGACCAGGGGCGTATCACGCGCGCCGCGGTGGTGGTACTCGATGGCGAGTCGCTGGAACCACTGGAAACCGCTCAGGCGGATCTCCCGACCCGGTTTCCCTATGTGCCGGGGCTGCTTTCGTTCCGGGAGATTCCGGCAGCGCTGGAGGCCCTGGAGAAACTCACCACAGCGCCTGATCTGTTGATCTGCGATGGCCACGGTCTTGCTCATCCGCGGCGCTTCGGTCTTGCCTGCCATCTCGGCCTGCTCAGTGGCATCCCGGCAATCGGGGTTGGCAAGACCCGTCTCACTGGCCGGTTCGAACCTCCACCTCAACACCGCGGCGCCTGGTCGCCATTGACCGATAAAGACGAGATCATCGGCGCGGTGTTGCGCAGCCGTGCCGGCGTACATCCGATTTTCGTCTCCATCGGCCACCGCGTCAGCCTGGATTCGGCGCTGCGGCTGGTGATGCAATGCGTGACCCGCTACCGCCTGCCGGAAACCACCCGTGCAGCACATCGGCTGGCCTCGCACGACCGGCAACCCCTGCCAGCACCCACAGAACGCGACTGCGAAGGAGCCTGAACCATGAGCCAGAGCAACAGTCATGTCGATGCCGACTATCTGGCCGCGGCCGGCCGCCTGCTGGCGCCGATCAAGACCCGCAGCTACGAACTGCTGCAACTGCAGCCCGGTATGCATGTGGCAGACATCGGCTGCGGTCCCGGCATCGACACTGCGGCGCTGGCCTCGCAGGTCGGCCAAAGCGGGCGTGTGGAGGGTATCGATTTCGATGCACAGATGGTGGCACTGGCGCAGCAACGGGCTGAAGCGGCCGGAATCGACGGCTGGACCGCCCACCGATGCGCGGATGCCTGCGCCTTGCCGCTGGCCGACGCATCACAGGATGCCACGCGCAGCGAACGGCTGTTCATGCACCTGAGTGACCCATCGTCCGCACTGGCGGAGATGGTTCGGGTGACCCGTCCCGGCGGCCGGGTGGTGGTGGTGGACAGCGACTGGGGCACGTTATCGGTAGACAGCGCACTGACTGAAACCGAGCGTACGCTGGCCCGGGTACGCACCGAACAGTACCTGCAAAACGGCTACTCGGGCCGAACCCTGTACCGTTTGTTCAAGCAGGCGGGACTGGCTGAGGTGGAAGTCGAAGCAATCACGGCCTGCCTCACCGACTACCCGCTGGCCCGCTATCT
>CBDVAK010000383.1:0-2693 GCA_965371945.1 uncultured Candidatus Competibacteraceae bacterium | reverse complement strand
CACCCTTGGAACCCTTGGCGGCAGCGTGGCGGAGTTTGATCTGATCCGCGCTGACAATGCCCATTTCGGAACCCGAAAAGAAGCCCTCCGCCAGCAGACACAGGGCCATGAGTAGCACAGTGAGCAGAATCTCAGTCATCCTGGGTCTGCTCCCCGGGATTGCTTGCTATCGTGGGTTCGACCGCCTCCTGCGAGGCTGGCGAACCCCGTTCTACAAGCACGTCCTGGATGCGATTGCCGGCGATGTGTTCCACGGTGAGCTTCAGGCCGTCCAGAAAAACCGAGGTTCCTGGTAGCGGCAGTTCGCCGTGTTGGTGGAGTAGCAGGCCCGCCAGTGTCTCCACCTCCTCGTCAGCCAGGCTGGTTCCAAACCGGCGGTTGAAGTCCTCGATGGACATGGCCGCATCCACGCGGTGGATGCCGTTTTCGATTTCCACGTAGCCGGGCGTCGTCAGCTGGTCGGAGCGGCTTGGTATATCGCCGAAGATGCATTCGAGCAGATCCTCCATGCTGACCAGACCGGTGACTCCGCCGTATTCGTCCACCGTGAGTGCCATCGAAAGCTTGCGGTGCCGAAACGACCGGAACAGCTCCGCTGCAGGTTTGCGCTCGGGTACGAAATAGGGCTCGCGCAACAGCGCTCTGAGCTGCTGTGGCCAGTCGTTGGGCTCGCTCAGATCCAGCGCCAGCAGATCCCTCGCATAGAGCAGGCCGAGGATGTGATCGCGATCCCCCTCGTAGATCGGTACCTTGGTATGGAGTGACCGCCGCAGGCTGTCGACCATCTCACCGGCCGACATGTCGGCGGACAGATAGAAGATAGCGGACCTTGGAGTCATTACGTCTTCCAGCGTTTTGTTGCCGAAATCGATGATCTTGTCGATATAGTGCGCTTCGCGAGTGTCGAGAACGCCTTTGCCCACCGCCTCCTGAGCTAGCGTACGCACCATGTCACGCGTGACGATGCTGCCGCGCGCCCGTTCCCTGCCGATGATGAGCGTGGTGAACCAGTC
Organism: uncultured Candidatus Competibacteraceae bacterium; assembly: GCA_965371945.1. Lineage (GTDB taxonomy): Bacteria > Pseudomonadota > Gammaproteobacteria > Competibacterales > JAHEDQ01 > CBDVAK01. Next base: position 1,680 of record CBDVAK010000383.1, on the reverse strand, counting down.
CGCGATCAAGCGAATCACCCAACGCAGCGGTGTGATCAGCCGCGCAAAGCTCTCGACAGGCCGGCTCTGGAAGGTGGCGAAGGCTGTGTTGTTGCGAATGGCCAGAGTTTTCGGTGTGATCTCACCCACCAGCAGCAGTATGGGCACCATGACGAACAGATTGACCAGCTTGTTCTGAGCGCCCAGCAACTCGATGACGATGGCGGCCGAGATCACCGATGCTGCCACGTTGACGAATTCGTTGCCGATGAGAATGGTGACGATGAGGCGCCGTGGCTCGCTCAACATGCGCTCGATGAGATCGACTCGAGGATTGTCGTTGCGACGCATCTGTTCGATCTGCAGCTTGTTGAGGGAGAACAGACTGGTTTCCGCGCTCGAGAAAAAGGCTGAAAACGCCATAAGCACGACAAACACAGCGAGTTCGATCCACAAAGTGACGTCCACTACTCAGATTCTCCGGGCCTGGCTGCGCACTATGGTAAACCGTTTGCACACAAGAGGTGGTGTTCGATGGACAACCCTTCTTCTACTCTTTCGCCTGGTAACCCGCTAAGCTTTCGCTTTCCCCCCCCTATGTGGAGGCGCCCGTGCCCGGCCTGCTCAGCGATGTGGATCCAGACGGTCTGTTGGAATATTCGGTGGTCTTTACCGACCGCTCGCTCAACCATATGTCGAAGACCTTCCAGGGGGTGATGAACGACATTTCGGCGACGCTGAAGAAAACCTACCAGGCCCAGACCGCTATCGTCGTACCCGGTGGCGGCAGCTACGCCATGGAGGCCGTGGCCCGGCAGTTTGCCACCGGCATTCGCTGCCTGGTACTGCGCAACGGCTGGTTCAGCTATCGCTGGACCCAGATCTTCGATATGGGCGGGATTCCCTCCGGGTGCACGGTGCTGAAGGCCCGCCCCGTCGACGACAGTGCTTGTCCCGCATTTGCGCCGGCGCCGATCGAGGAGGTGATCGCGACGATCCGTGAGGAACAACCGGGGATGGTGTTTGCCACCCACGTCGAGACCTCCGCGGGCATGATACTTCCCGACGGCTATATCCGTGCGGTCGCGGACGCAGTTCACGCCAACGGCGGTCTGCTGGTACTGGATTGCATAGCCTCAGGGGCAATCTGGGTGGACATGGTCACCTGCGGTGTCGATGTGTTGATCAGCGCGCCTCAGAAGGGCTGGAGCGCATCGCCGTCCAGCGGTTTCGTGATGCTCAGCGCGCTGGCGCGGGAGCGGATCGATGCAACCACCAGTACCAGTTTTGCCTGCGATCTGCGCAAGTGGCTGCAGATCATGGAAGCTTATGTGAACGGAGGGCACGCCTATCACGCCACCATGCCCACGGATGCACTCAGGGGATTTCGCGACGCCATGCGTGAAACCGAGCAGCGCGGCATCGAAAAGGACCGGGCCGACCAGCAGGAGCTGGGCGACAAGGTCCGCGCCCTGCTGGTCGGCAAGGGTTTCAAAAGTGTGGCGGCGGAGGGTTTTCAGGCCCCCGGTGTGGTGGTCAGCTACACGGATGATCCGGGCATCCACAACGGCAGCAAATTCGCGGCGGTCGGTTTGCAGATCGCCGCGGGTGTGCCGTTGCAGTGCGATGAGCCGGCTGATTTCCGCACCTTCCGGATCGGGTTGTTCGGTCTCGACAAACTAAACGACATCGACCGCACCG
>CBDVAK010000382.1:0-2704 GCA_965371945.1 uncultured Candidatus Competibacteraceae bacterium | reverse complement strand
GCGGGTGATGGTTTGGGGCGTGCCCGCGATCAGCTGTTCCAGGTCCACCTCGCCCAGGTTGCGCGATTCCCGCTTGAGCTTAGTTCGACTGACTGATCCTGGGCCGCGTCATTTTGTGTGGGTGATGACATCAGTGGTTTTCTCTTCGATGCAAATCAAGGTCTCAGGCACTATCAATCCACTCTGCGAGGCGTTTCTCACCCCAATAGTTTGCCAGCCCGGGAATCGTGCCACTGATAAAACCGACATGGCCGCCATGTTCCGGCAGTTCCAGCCAGACATTGTCCGGCAACTCCTCTGCCCGTGGTGGTGTGTGTGAATACATGAAAGGATCATCAACAGCATGCAGTATCAGGGTAGGCACGCGAATCTGCGGAATGAACTGGCGACTGCTGGCGCGGGTGTAGTAGTCGTCAACCCCTTTGAATCCGTTCAATGGTGCGGTGACCTGATCATCGAACTGCCGGAAAGTATTGAGTGCATCGATATCGATATCCAGGGGAGACGGGATGCTGGCGAATTTTTCCTTATAACTCTGCCGCATGGTATTAACAAGACGCCGTTGGTAGATCCGTGAAAAACCCTCATTCATGCGCTGGGCAGATTGATCCAGACGAAAGGGTACAGACATGGCTGCCGCACGCTTTAACGATGCAGCCGCACCTTGTTCGCCAAGCCATTTAAGCAACACGTTCCCACCAAGTGAAAAACCGACCGCCGCATAGACCTCGATATCCATTTCATCCCTTAGAAACTCCAGGATGAGTTGTGGATCGCTGCTCTTGCCACTGTGATACCACTCTGGCAGGCGATTAGGCTCACAGCTGCAGCCACGAAAATGCATCAAACAGGCACGATAACCGCGCCGGTTGAGTTCGCGCATGAGGCCAACGGTATAGTCTGAATTGATGCTGCCTTCAAGTCCATGCAGTAGCAGCACCGTCCTGCCCGCTTCAGAACCGGACCAGGCCAGATCGATGAAGTCACCATCCGGCAGTTCTACGCGCTGCCACTCGATTGCCAACCCTGGTTTGAGACGAAAAAAATTGGACCAGAGTGTCTGGGCATGCGCTCCGCGCAACCACCAGGCCGGCTTGAACTGGCTCTTGATAACAGGCATCAGTGCTTGCCCATTGAAGGTATCCGGCGAGCCAGAATGAAAGCCGCCAGCAACGCACTGGCTATAGCCAGCGAGAAAAAACACAGGGGTACATCCGAATCACTACGCGGGCAAGTGGGTCGCCCCAGCAATTCCAGGGACGTACCCGATAGCGCAAACAGGAAAACCGGCAACCAGCCAGACAGAAATAGCCAGCCAGACCGTAACGGCTCAAGCACGACCGCAACACCCATGGCAATATAACCGGCGAAAACCAGGTAGCAAGTCGGTACAGGGCCCAGCATAGGACAAGCCTCGAGACCTCTGATTTGTTCGGCCACCACCGGAAATAACCTGTTGGGGGCGAATACGCCGCTATAGCGCGTCAGGTTAACCCGGGGCTTGGGCACCAGGGCGGCCAGGCGGGCGATGAAGTCCAGTGGCTCGAAGATCACGTAGGTCGTCCCATCGCGATACGGCGTCTTGAGCTGGTAGCGGACGTTGCCATTGGCGGTGAGCGACAGGCGTTTTTCCGAGACCGCCGGGCGGCTGATGTAGCGACACAGCCGTTCGAGCTTCTTGCGTTCATCGGCCTTGGCTGCCACACCGGCGTATAATAGATGACAACCATAGCAAGTCTGCCCGCGAGGGTACCACGCAGGTAGTGTTCGAACCGGTGTTGCACACCGATGTCCTGGCGATACTGGAGTTTGCAAATGGTGTTTGTAATCCTGCTTTCTGGTAAACAAAAATGTCCGGTTAGGACTATGTGTCGTATTCTTTCAAACCGGCTTTGCGAAGACCTTCCGCCAACCACTTCCTGTCATCCTCATGTTGATATGGGAACTGAAGCACAGTATTTGCTATTGAAGACCCCCACCGTTCGTTTCTATAGGGTTCCAGGAGTTTATCGGCATCGTGCTGCCCCAGATACCCGTAGGTCGTGGTCAGAATTGCTGTGGGTTTAGCAAAGACCGGATTCAGCTCCAGCGCTCTTTGCAATGACGCGGCGGCTTTGTTGAACTGTTCCAAACCAAATTCCGCAAGCCCTCGAATATAGAGTTGCCGTGGCTCATCATGGGGATCGAGTCGCGCCGCATTTGCAACAAATGCTAGGGCTTTTTGTGGTTGTCCCGCATAAACTAACATTTCCGCCAGCTTGAGTTGGGCGTAGGCGTCGTTTGGCGCCAACGCAATCGCACGCTTTGTTTGGGCAATGGCTTTATCATGCTGACAGAGCGCCGACACCTATGATAAGAAGAGTAACTCCCCCGACCGTAAGCCACCGGCTCTTCGCTCGTTCAAAGAGGACCTCAACAGACTCAACAGTGGGTTCTGGTACAGGGATCTTGCCACTGTACTTGAGGGTGACCACGTAGGCCAGCACCGGTTCCTCAAAGCCCTTTACCTGCTGTTTTCCGAGACTTTCGTACTCAAAGGGCAACCGCTGCGGCACCGTCTCATAGGCTGCGCCTTGGATGCGCTGGTGGGCGAGTGTCTCATCGAACTGGACAAGCACGGATTGCTACCCGGGCAGGGGTAGTTATTCTGCTCACCCCTGACAGACTCCAGAACTGTGTCTTATACCTGCGGCATGCCGTGGTA
>CBDVAK010000381.1:0-2760 GCA_965371945.1 uncultured Candidatus Competibacteraceae bacterium | reverse complement strand
TTTAGCTGCACTTGGAATCGCCACAATTGAGGCAGGTCATACAGCCGTCCATGTGCACCACGGCCTTGGTACTGCATTTCTTGCAGAGTTGGGCGGACTGGGGGAAACCGCCATCCTCGGCGACCTCGACCGCCGCCTTGCTGAAGTGTTCGAACTCCTCGCGCTTTTCCCTGATCAACCGCTTCTGGTGATCATCGAGCGTGTCAGGCTCGATCATCCCGATCTGGATCAGGTGATCTTCGATGACATCGCCGATCTCAGCTACCAGTGAGGGCATGTATTTGCCGCCCTTTTTGAAGTAGCCACCGCTGGGGTCGAATACCGAGCGCAGTTCCTCAACCAGAAAGGTGACGTCACCACCCTTGCGAAATACCGCCGAGATGATTCGCGTCAGGGCCACGATCCACTGAAAGTGATCCATGTTCTTGGAGTTGATAAAAACCTCGAACGGCCGCCTCAACTCGTGCTCGGTACCCTGGTTGAGCACGATGTCGTTGATGGTGATATAGAGGGCGTGCTCCGACAACGGCGTCTTGACCTTGTAGGTCGATCCCAACAAGGTGCGCGGACGTTCCACCTTCTCGTGCATCTGTATGACATCCGCACGCTCATCTTCAGCCTCGCTGCCGCTATCCGTCTGGCCGTGGCTGACGACCTTGTAGTCAACGATTTTCTTGTCAATTCTGATAGACATGCCTGCCTCCAATACCCGGGTGCCGATGCCGGCACCCGTTGCGGCCGCCACGGCGGCGCGAGTCAAAACTTTCCGTAGTAGCCTTCCTTGAGCGCATCGTAGAGATTGGCCACGGTGTGTACGTCACCGTCATACTCCACCTCTTCGTTGCCCCTGGCACTGACCACCGTACCGTCCTCCAGTACGAACTCGTAAACCGTATTCTCCAGATCCTGTTCCTTGACCAGCACACCCTGAAACGCTTCCGGGTTGAAACGAAACGTGGTGCAACCCTTGAGGCCCTGCTGGTAGGCATACAGATAGATATCCTTGAACTCCTCGTAGGGATAATCGGTCGGTATGTTGGCGGTCTTGGATATCGAGGAATCCACCCAATGTTGGGCTGCCGCCTGCACGTCGACATGCTGCCGCGGGGTGACATCATCGGCAGAGATAAAATAATCCGGCAACTGCTGCCCCGCTTCGGTGGCCACCGGCATCGCCTGCGGATTGACCAACTGCCGGTATGCAAGCAGCTCGAACGAGTACACGTCCACTTTCTCCTTACTCTTGCGCCCCTGGCGGATCACGTTGCGTGAATAATGGTGCGCGAAGCTCGGCTCGATGCCATTGCTGGCGTTGTTGGCCAGCGACAGCGAGATGGTCCCGGTTGGCGCTATCGAGGTGTGATGCGTGAAGCGGGCACCGGTCTCGACCAGATCCTCGACCAGGTCCGGGGCAATTTCCGCCAATCGCTGCATGTAGCGGCTGTAGCGTCCAAGCAATACACGGCCCGGCAGGGTTTCGCCGGCCTGGTGGCCGTCATCCACCATCTCCGGCCGCCTGGCCAGCATTTCGGCGGTAATAACGAACTCCTCGTCCATGATCGGCGCCGGGCCCTTTTCACGTGCCAGTTCCAGCCCGGTACGCCAACCGGCCAGCACCATCTCCCGAGTGACCTGTTCGGTGAACACCAGCGACCCGGCATCGCCGTATCTCCTGCACAACATGGTGAGCGTCGATCCCAGACCCAGATAACCCATCCCGTGCCGCCGCTTGTGGGTGAGTTCATGCCGCTGCTGCTCCAGTGGCAAGCCGTTGATCTCGACCACGTTGTCGAGCATGCGGGTAAACACGGAAACCACTTCGCGGTAACAGTCCCAGTCGAAATGGGCCTGTGGGGTGAACGGGTCACGCACGAAGGTGGTGAGATTGATCGACCCCAACAGGCAGGATCCGTAAGGAGGCAGGGGTTGCTCACCACAGGGATTGGTAGCGCGAATATTCTCGCAAAACCAGTTGTTGTTCATCTCGTTGACTTTGTCGACCAGGATAAACCCCGGTTCCGCATAGTCGTAGGTCGATGACATGATCAGATCCCACAGCCGGCGCGCCCGGATTCGCTGATATACCCGGCAGGCCACTTCGCCACGTTCGTTGACCACCAGGCCATCGTGGTCAGGCCACTCGCGCCAGATGACACCATTGCGATCGTCGAGATCGATTTTTTCCTCGCGGACTTCCTTTTCCTGAATCGGAAAAGCCAGTGGCCAGTCCTGATCGGCCTTTACCGCTTCCATGAACGCCGAAGTGATGAGCAGGGAAAGGTTGAACTGCCGCAACCGCCCATCCTCACGTTTGGCACGGATGAATTCGACGACATCCGGGCTACCCACATCAAACGCTCCCATCTGCGCACCCCGCCGACCACCCGCCGACGACACGGTGAAGCACATGCGGTCGAAAATATCCATGAACGACAGCGGACCGGAAGTATAGGCGCCCGCGCCCGACACATAGGCTCCCCGAGGCCGGAGGGTAGAGAAATCGTAGCCGATCCCGCATCCCGCCTTGAGCGTCAATCCGGCCTCATGGACCTTCTGCAGGATATCGTCCATCGAATCGGCGATGGTGCCCGAGACCGTGCAGTTGATGGTTGAGGTGGCGGGCTTGTGAGCCAGCGCACCGGCATTGGAAATGATGCGGCCGGCCGGTATGGCGCCGTTCTCCAGCGCCCACAGAAAGCGTTCGTACCAGTGCTCACGCAGCTTGTCGCTGTCCTCGACATCGGCCAGGGCGCGAGCCAC
>CBDVAK010000380.1:0-2775 GCA_965371945.1 uncultured Candidatus Competibacteraceae bacterium | reverse complement strand
ACCGCCGACCTCTTGCATGCCATGCAAGCGCTCTCCCAGCTGAGCTATAGCCCCGACAAGCGGGTCGTCTCGCGACAGGTCGTGAATCCTAATGCCTGATTCAGCGTCCGTCAACGCTCACAATCCATTTTTTTCGCCGCGCACCGTCCGCCCCCGCCACGGCCATCCGAACCCGGCAGACACTAATCTTCGCGTTTTCGATATTCTTTGGCGAGCCGATTTTGTATGTCCCGGGGCACGGTCTCGTAGTGGCTGTGCTGCAGCGCGTAGGAGCCTTCCCCACCGGTGATCGATTTGAACTTGGCCAGGTAGTCCTGCAACTCAGCCAATGGTGCTTCGGCATGGATGGTCACGGTACCGACGCCCAGGCTTTCGGTACTGGTGATCTTGCCGCGGCGCGAGGACAGATCCCCGCTCAGATCGCCAAAGCTGCCATCGGGCGCAGTCATCACCAGACTCACCACCGGTTCCAGAATCATCGGTTTGGCCTTCTCGAAAGCATCCCGGAACGCCTGCCGGCCGGCCACCACGAACGAAACCTCGTTGGAGTCCACTGCGTGGTGCTTGCCGTCATAAACGGTGACTCTGACATCCTGGACCGCATGGCCCGACAAGGTGCCCTCCTCCATCGCCTGTCGCACGCCTTTTTCAACCGCGGAAATGAAGGAGCCGGGTACCGTACCCCCCCTCACTTCATCCACGAACTCGAAACCGGAGCCATGGTCGAGCGGCGCGACGCGGATGAAAACCTCGCCGAACTGTCCCGCGCCCCCGGTCTGTTTCTTGTGACGATAATGGCCTTCGGCCGGCGCGGCAATGGTTTCCCGATAGGCGATCTCGGGCGGGTGTGCCTCCACCTGCACATGGAAGCGTTCATCCATTTTTTCGAGTGCGATACGCAGATGCAGATCGCCGAGGCCCCTCAACACCACCTGCTTGGCGCCGGGGTCGCGCTCGACGGTGAGGCAAGGGTCTTCCTCGGACAGCTTGGCAAGCGCATCGGATATCTTTTGCTCATCGCCACGACGTTTTGCCTCGATCGCCAGGCCGGCAACCGGGGCGGGAAACCACGGCGGTTTGATATGCACCTGATCCTCGTCATGGGAGTCGTGGATGATGGAATCCCAGTGCAGTTCTTCGACCTTGGACAAGGCGCAGATGTCGCCCGGAATACCCTCCTGGACTTCCAGAATCTGTTTGCCCTGAGCCCGAAACAAATGAGTCACCTTGACCGCCTTGCGGTTGTCATCGACGAACACCTGTGCATCACGGCCGATATGGCCCTGATGCACCCGGAATACACCGATCTTGCCGACAAAGGGATTGAAATCAATCTTGAACACATGCGCCAGCAAGTGACCTTTGCTGTCAAGATCCGCCACGATATCGTGCTCATGGTCGGCGTTTTCGTCGATGAACCGATGAGGGTTGCCCTCGATCGGACTGGGGGCAAGTCGCACCAGCACCTGTAGCAGTTCCTTGACACCGGCTCCGGTGCGCGCGGAGGTAAAACAGATCGGCACGATATGACCTTCGCGCAGTGCCACCTCAAACGAATCGTGTAGCTGTTGAGTGCTGACCTGCCCCTGCTCCAGGTAGATCTCCATCAACTCCTCATCCATTTCCACGACTTGGTCAACCAGCGCGGTATGGAGTTCCGGGACCGATGAAAAATCGGAGTCACCCTCCGGATTGAAAAAGCAGTCAACCACCCGTGTCGCGCCGCCAGCCGGCAGATTGATGGGCAGGCACTCGGGACCGAACGTGTCCTGAATGGCACTCACCAGGGCCGGCAAATCGATGTCTTCAGCATCGATCTTGTTGATGACCAGCATGCGGCAGCAACGGCAGTCCTTGGCCATGTCCATCAGTTGCCGGGTCAGCACCTCGATCCCGCCTTGCGCGTTCACCACGATGATGCCGGTTTCCACCGCCGACAGCGCACTGATGGTCGGCCCGAGAAAGTCAGGATAACCAGGCGTGTCGATGATATTGATATGCGCTCCCTGATAGTCCAGGCTCACCACCGCGGAGTTCACCGAATGATGATACTTGCGTTCCAGAGGTTCGTAGTCGGTGGCAGCGGTACCCTTGTCCACGCTGCCCATGGTGGACAGGGCGCCACCGTGGAACAGCAGGGACTCGGTCAACGTGGTCTTGCCGCTACCGGCGTGACCGCTCAACGCCACGTTACGGATGTCCTGCGTGCCATACTGTGCCATACCTGTACTCCGGGTCGACGATCCAGTGGTTTGAAACCGTGTCTATGCCGACAAGTCTACCCCTGTAGGCGCTACCGGAGGTTTGACCTGGCTCAATAGAACTGCTGCTACGATTTGATCCCAGTATAGACGCCTGCGCAAGCCCACAAGGAGCGCCTGCTATGCACCACCGGTTGACCACTTTCGAAGATCTTCATGTGGGCCAGCAGGCCTCGTTCTCCAAGACCATCACGGAGGCGGACATTTCACACTTTGTCGCCATCACCGGCGATGTCAACCCGCTACACGTCGACCGGGAGTTCGCGGCCCGAACCTTTTTTGGACAGAGAGTGGTGCAGGGCTTGCTGTCGGCATCGCTGTTGTCGACCGTGATCGGGATGCTGCTGCCCGGTACGGGCGCGATCTATCGTTCTCAGACGCTGGAATTTCTGCGCCCGGTCTATATCGGCGACACCCTGACAGCGTGTTGCGAGATAGTGGAGATAGATCGCGAAAAAGAGCTGATCCGCATGGACGCCAAGATCGACCGGCAGGACGGTGAAACCGTGATCCG
>CBDVAK010000379.1:0-2780 GCA_965371945.1 uncultured Candidatus Competibacteraceae bacterium | reverse complement strand
TCGAGAGGCAACGCGGATTTCGAGGCGCGCCATGAAAACCCTGCGAGTTCTGTTGCTGATCCTGATGCCTGGGTTGTTCAGCACGGCATCGAATGCCGACGTCGTGGTACTGGTCCACGGCTATCTTTCCGGGGCGGAAACCTGGGATGCCAGTGGCGTGACCGGTGCGCTGGAGTCGGGCGGCTGGCAGCGTGCGGGTCTGTTGCGGGCGGGGCCCGCGGCGATCGAGAGCTTTCCGGGGCCTGGCCTCGACGCACCGCGCCGCTACTATACGGTGGACCTGCCATCCGAGGCACCTATCGAGGTGCAGGCTGCACTGCTGGATGCGATGTGGCCCGCGATTTCGCGGCAACCCGGGGAAGCGCTGATCGTGGTCGGGCATTCCAATGGCGGCGTGGTGGCACGGGCGGCGCTGGTACGCCGTCAACCCGAGGGTCTGGCGGCTCTGGTGACCATAGCCAGCCCCCATCTGGGAACTGCACGCGCTGCCCAGGCGCTGGATGTCACCGACACGCCGTTTCCGATATCGGTGGTCACGGATTTCTTTGGTGGCGATGGTTATCGTGCTCTGCGGCGTTCGGGTCCGCTACTCAGTGAACTGTTGCCGGCGACACCGGGTACTTTTCTCTATTGGCTCAATAACCAGCCTCATCCGCCGATTCGTTACCTGTCGGTGGTGCGTGGTGATGCGGTTGCCATCGACGGCGACGCACTGGTGCCGGGATTCAGTCAGGATATGAACCGGGTACCGGCGATCGCGGGGCGCGGGGAAACCGTGCGGATGCCAGGCACGCATGCGCTCAGTTACGAGGACGGGGTGCTGTTGAGCGGTTTGCTTGCAGACATCCGCAGTTCACCAGCGACGGCCGAAAACACCTGGCAGGATAGGCCATAACCAATACCCGTCGTTGACAATCCCGCCGGTGTGAAGGAAAAAGGGGCGCTCATACTCCTCGAGAGACGCCCGCCATGTCAGAGCCCCTGGATTCCATCGTCATCGGTGCCGGTATCATCGGTGCGGCCACCACATTGGCGCTGAGCCGGTGCGGGCGTCGCGTACTTTGTCTGGACCGCCTGCCGGCCGCCGGTTACGGCTCCACTTCGGGGTCGTGCGCCATCATCCGACCCTACTATTCGACCGTCGAGGGCTCGGCGCTGGCCTACGAAAGCCACTTCTACTGGAAGAACTGGGAGAGTTTCGTGGGGGTGGCCGATGAGCGCGGGTTGGCGCGTTATATCGACTGCGGTTGTCTGGTCATGGAGACCGAGCAGAACCAGTATCTGCAACCGGCCCGCGACCTGATGGATGCGATCGGTGCGCCCTGGCAGGCGTTGTCGGCCCGGGAGGTCCAGGACCGGTTGCCATTCGTATGCCTGGATTCCTTCGCGCCGGCCAGACTTGCGGATGATCCGGAATTTGGCGAGCCCAACGGCGCAAGAATCGGTGGCGCAGTGTTTTTCCCCAGCGGGGGCTATGTCAACGACCCACAACTGGCAACACACAATCTGCAACGGGCGGCCGAGGCGGCGGGCGCGGAGTTTCGATTCAACTGCGAGGTTGCCGCGATTGTGCGCGACCACGACCGGGTCTCGGGAGTCCGGTTACGCGATGGCACCGAGCTGCGTGCTCCGGTGCTGGTCAATGTCGCCGGACCGCACTCCTCGAAAGTCAACGACCTGGCAGCTGTCATGGATGATCGCAATATCGCGACCCGCGCGTTGCGTCACGAGGTCGCGCATGTACCGGCTCCCGAAGGTGTGGATTTCGACCACGACGGTTGTGTCGTATCCGACAATGATGTTGCCGTCTACTATCGTCCCGAGACCGGCAATCATCTGCTGGTGGGCAGCGAAGACCCCTCCTGCGACGAGTGCGTCTGGGTCGATGCCGACGCGTTCAACCGGGAGTTCACCGAACAATCGCGAACCCAGGTAACGCGCCTGGCGCAGCGGATCCCCGAATTGCCAATTCCGAGTCGGATGAAGGGCGTGGTCGAACTCTACGACGTGTCGGACGACTGGATTCCGGTCTACGACCGGTCGAGCCTGGCGGGCTTTTACACCGCGATCGGTACCAGCGGCAACCAGTTCAAGAATGCGCCGGTGGTCGGCGAGATGATGGCTGAATTGATCGCAGCCTGCGAGGCAGGCCACGATCACGATCACGACCCGGTCATGTTTCGATTGCCCCACACCGATCGTACCGTCAGCCTCGGCTTCTATTCCAGGCTGCGCGAGGTCAATCAGAACAGCAGCTTCTCGGTACTGGGTTGAAATCACCGCTTGCGGCGAGCCTGCCAATGTACCGGCTGCCGGAAATAGTACCGGCGCTGACCCTGTTCTGGGAGGCGATCGCGCAGAAGCTGCGGGCCCGGGGGTTCGATGGTATCCCGCCACGACTCAGGGACGAACCGGATCCCTACGCGGTGTGGCGCAGCCCCGGACTGTTGTTGAGCCAGGCCTGCGGATACCCGCTGGTACACAGCCTGGATGGCGTGGTTCGGGTGATTGCCACGCCCGTATACCGTGCCGAGGGTTGTCGCGATGCGCGATATCGATCCTGGATCGTGGTTGCTGAGGCTAACCACGAACACGGCATCGAGGGCTTGCGCGGCGGACGCTGCGTCATCAATGGCTACGATTCATTGTCTGGTTGTGCCGCGCTCAAGGCGATGGTGGTGCCATTGGCTCAGGCCGGGCGTTTCTTTGCTTCGGTCCATGTCAGCGGTGGTCACCGTCAGAGCATAGCCCGGGTGGCTTCCGGCAAGGCCGATCTGGCC
>CBDVAK010000378.1:0-2787 GCA_965371945.1 uncultured Candidatus Competibacteraceae bacterium | reverse complement strand
GTCGCCAGCCAGAATGCAAGCCCCAGGGCCGCTACCATCCGGCCACTGCGCGTCCAGCGGCCGGCCTGGTGTGTTGCAATCACCCGTTGCTCAAGTGCCTGGCGGCACCACCACGAACGGCGTGCCGTAGCGAGCAGGGTCCGCCATCAACCGCAGCAACCACACGGGCAGGGGAACTTCAACCTGTACCCTCTCCAGGGGGTCGAAGTTGAACAAGACCGGCAGAGCGTTGAGATCCTGGTTGACACCGTAAAATGCGCCGTCCTCGGACAAGAACACCGCACCAACGTTGAAATAGTCCCTGGCCTGGTAGTCAGTACCCTGATAGGTCCTGGCTTTGAAGCTGAAGTCACCGAGGGCCTTTGGTTTCCCGGTGACCAGGTTGAGTACATTGAGACGGTCAACACTGTCGCCAACGATCTGGGTCATAAACGTCGCGCGTTTCCAGGCATATACCGACACCGCGTTGTCTGCCTGTTGCAGCCGGGTGCGATATTCCGGAACCACCACTGTAGCGTCGCCCGGATCACCGCTGCCCAGGCCCACGTAGAAATCACCGGCCTTGCGCTCGCTTTGCTTGGATTCCAGCAACCCCTGCAACTCGCCGGGCCGGGTCAGATTGCCGGTGGCGTCATACTCGGCGGGTCGCCACCAGATCAGATAGACGGTCTGTTTGTGGGCATCATCATCCTGATTCGGCAGGTGATCGAGGCTGATCGTGCCGATCAACGCGGCGTTGCGCTCATCGATGACGTGGATTTCCTGCCGTGACTGGTTGACGAAATACAACCAGCCCTGGTTGGAGCGTCTGTAGACCGTTGTGAAGTCGCGACTGTAACCGGGTATCAAGCCGACCGACACATCGTTGCCGCTGGAGTCGATTCGGCGCAACTCACCGGTATCCCGGACTGTGTAGAAAGCGCTGAACGCTGGCAGTGTAGCCGCTGGTTGCGGTACCTGATAGTCACTGGTGACGGTGACCGGGACCCGGGTCACACCGCTGCTGGCCTCGCCGTCGCTGACTTCGAACTCGAACTCGCGGGAACCCCGGTCGCCGAGTATCGCGTACGCTTTGACTCTTGCCGAGGTGAAACTATCGTATTCGAGCCCCAGCATGCTGTCGTTGAAGGTATGCTCGCCAGTGCCGGAATGGCTGATGAAGAGCTGTGACAGATCACCCTCCGGGTCACTCCAGCCGATGGGTCCCAACAAGGCGGGATCGGCATACTCCTCGAAGCTGATGTCGGTGGGCGCCGATTCCAGTACCGGTGGCTGGTTGTCGGCCGTAGCGCCGTAAACCCAGTTGCGAAGGGCCTGGTAGTCAGGGTCGCTCGCAGACAGACAGTTGGGATGGCTGACGTTGCCGTGCAGTGCATCGCAGCGTGCGTAAACCAGCAATTGTGACTCCTCCGGCACATCGAAATCGATACGGTCCCGAGCCGAGCTCAGGGTGTTCTGCATCGACGTCTTGATATTCGATTGCCACAGATAGCTGGAGAAAGCGGTATCCGATTTCTTCGCCACGTGCGAATCCATGACCAGACGCAGATACGGGTTTCTGAGATCCGATTCGCTGCGGAAGCGTTTTTGCAGTGGTCGGCCGAATCCCCAGTCAGCGACACCCTGGCCGGGATTGTCGGTGTGACACTCAAAACAATTCCGAACCATGGTTTGATAGGCCTTTTGACCAGCTGCGCTGCTGGTATAACCCTGGCCCTGACTGGTGAACCGGATTCGGTCCGACAGTCCGACCGCCGCCTGCGTCGTGGTGTAGGTGATGAATTCCTGCACTTGTGCCGGGCTCCAGTGGCGACTGTGGTCGTAGCGGGCGTTGATATCGGCAATGGCGTTTTCGACGCGACGATCGTAGGTGGCGCCGAAATCGCCGGGGCGGTCCAGATTGCGGCTGCGTTGGTTGGGGTATCCCGAGGTTGGCGGCACACTCAAATCGTCGCCCAGCAGCAGCGACCAGAGAAACGGTGCCGGATGATACTGATCGTCGAATCCGGTCGGGTTTATTGAATTGTAGACATAGGGAAGCGTGTCACCGCTACCATCGTCAATCACATGGGCGCCCTTGACCAGCGCCAGCCAGGTGGGCGTCTGTGAACGTACGCCGCTGGTATTCGACAGGTCCAGTGCGTCACGGGAATCGTGACAGCCCGAGCAAGTCGCCAGCATCGGCATGATCTGGCCGTGGAAGTCGGGGATGTCCTGTTCGCTGTCATAGTTGCTGATATCGGCAACTCCCGAGAGATCCCCACCCAGCATCTTGCGCGAGGCGATGGTCTGTTTGTCCCGGTAGATCTCGATATTGGCCTGGGAACGCTCTTGGTGACACTGGTTGCAGGCGTTGACCCGGTCCTTGACGAAACTGATCTCCTGACGCTCGGCACGAACCGGAATCCAGATGTCGGTGCCGTTGAGAGGAAAGCGTTTGTTCATCTTCCAGGTATAGAGCCCCGGCTTGAGCATGGCTGCGAACGACCCATCGGATTCCGCGGGCAGGAAGCCGCTGGCGGGAATCGACAGTTCCGGCGAACCGCCCCAAGCCAGTTTTCCAACTGCTTGCGAACTGCCAAAAGAGCCGGCAGGCAGGAAGAACTGCATGCGCAGATCGGTCGAGCGCAGACCGTCGAGTTGGTGCTGAACACCGTTGTCGGACTCGGTCAGATCCTGGACCAGAAAACCGGCCCGACCTGCCAGCGCACGGTTGGTGAACGAGGTTCTGCTCTCGCCAATCGTGCCTTCCCCTGGCGCGCTTACCCGGCGCGCCGGTGGGTAGAA
>CBDVAK010000377.1:0-2792 GCA_965371945.1 uncultured Candidatus Competibacteraceae bacterium | reverse complement strand
CTGCAGAAGGATGATCGCTTCCTGGATATCGGCTGTGGATGGGGCGGGCTGATCTGCCATGCGGCCAGACACTACGGCGTGCAGGCACACGGAATCACGCTGTCCCGCAAACAGCATGATTTCGCCAAAGAGAAAATCCACGCTCTGGGCCTGGAGGATCGGGTCACCGTAGAGATCCGTGACTATCGAACCCTGGAGGGTAACTACGACAAGGTGGCCAGCATCGGGATGTTCGAGCATATCGGCGTTGAGAATTTCCCAGCCTACTTTCGCAAAGTGCGCTCACTCATGCGCGACCACGGTATATTCCTCAACCATGGTATTGCCCGCCGTTCGCGCTCCAAACACAGAAAAGCAGGTCATATCACCACCGAAAAACGCATACTTCACAAGTACATTTTCCCGGGAACCGAGTTGGCGCCCATCGGTTTCACGCTCAATTCCATGGAGGAGCGGGGCTTTGAGGTCCACGATGTGGAAGCGTGGCGGGAGCACTATGCGCTGACCTGCCGAAACTGGTGTCTGCGCCTGTCCGCGAAACGGGAGCAGGCGATAGAGCTGGTGGGGACCGAACGATATAACCTGTGGGTCGCCTACCTGGCAGGTGTGTCGTTCGGGTTCGCAGCAGGAAACATGCTTATATTTCAGGCGGTGGCCAGCAAACGTGGCAAGGAAAAGGGCCTTTCCGGCATGCCACCCACCCGGATGGATCTGTATATGAAACCGTGGGCGGACGCCGCACCGGTGGCCAGCGACAAACGATAGCGATTGCCAAGGGGGCCCCCGAAATTGTGCTGGGGGCCCCTGTCGTTCCAGGCTCTATTGCGCCTGTTCGATGCTGGCTTTCAGTTCAAACAGCATCTCAACGCCTTCGTCGCCGTACTTCTCGGCGATCAACTTCTCCACCGCGGGCTGTGCGGCCGCGGCGAATTTTTCCATCTCGGCGGGAGGCACCGCATTGACTTCCATCTCCTTGGCCAGCTCCGGCAAAGCAGTAGCTTCAAGGATGCGCGATGTGCCCCGCCCGGCACCCACTGCCACCCGCGCGGCCCAATCCACGATGCTCTGCTCTTCGGGTGTCAGGCTGTCGTAGAAGTCCTGGTTGATGAACCACACATAGGGGGTAATGATGTGGTTGGTAATGGACAGATACTTCTGTACCTCATCGAACTTGGCGAAGGCGATGATGGGGATCGGATTCATCTGGCCATCCGCAACCCCGGTCTGCAGGGCGGTATAGACCTCGGCCCAGGGCAGGGCGGTGGGCTGGCCACCCAACGAGGCAATGATGGCCTCATGGGTGGGCAGGGTCATGGTGCGAATCCGCAGACCCTCCATGTCAGCCACGCTGCGAATGGGCTTTTTGGAGTTGGTGAAGGCGAAGAACCCGCCACTGTCCAGCAAACCCAGAACCTTGAGCCCGGTCTGGTCGTGAATGTCGGCGGCGAGCTTTTTGCCGAAGTCACTGTCGATGTCGATGACCTCCTCGGCTGTATCGATGTTCGGAAACAAAAAGGGCAGATCGAAGACACCGATCATAGGATAGTGCTGGGCGACACCGCCTGAGGAGGAAATAGATGATTCCACGATCCCGTCACGGACCTGCTGGATGACCTCGTTGTCCTTGCCGAGCTGACCGTTGGGGTAGAGCTCGACAATGATCTCACCGTTGGAGGCGGTTTCCACCAGCGCCTTGAACACCGCGGTCATGGCGCCGGAATGGCTCTCCGTCGGTCCGGCCGGATTGAGGTGTCCGATCCGCATGGTCTTTTCCGCCTGGGCGGAGGTGGTGAAGGCGGTCGCCGCAGCCAGAGCGGCGGTCGCCAGTAATCTTCTGTTGATACGCATGATAGCGTCTCCTTTGGGGTGATCAGCCGTCGGTCAGACCGAGCAGCCTTGGAACGAAAAGAGTGAGATCGGACCAATAGGCGATCACGATCAGCACCAGAACCTCGGCCAACAAGAATGGCCAGAGTGACTTTGCAATGGCTTCGATGCGTTCTCCGGTCACTGAGGCCAGTACAAACAGACAGGCCCCCACGGGCGGGGTCATGAGCGAGATATTCAGCGCCAGGATGATCATTATCCCGGCATGCACCGGGTCCATGCCGATTTGCAGTGTCAACGGACCCAGCACCGGCGCCAGGATGATCAGCGTGGCGTTGATATCCATAAACAGACCGATGACCAGTAACAGCAACAGGATCATGCCGATCACCATGGTGGGATCGGTGGACACTGCCAGAAAACCGGCCGCGATGGCCTGGGGGATCTTGTTGAAGGTCATCCACCATCCCAGGATGGAGGCCGAAGCGATGATCAAGAAGATGATGCCGGTCAGCCGTGCCGTGCGGATGAGCATGTCCAGCAGATCGTTCCAGCTGATGGCCCGATAGAACAATCCCCCGACCACCAGGGCATAGAAAACCGCGATGGAGGCGGCCTCGGTCGGCGTGGTGATACCGCCGAGAATGCCGCCGAGGATGATCACCGGCAACACCATGGCCACCAGGCTGTCCTTGAACGCCCGCATGATGCCCCTGAGGCTGGGCCGGTCCGGAGATTTGGGCAGGTTCAACCGGCGTGCCAGCGCAGCGATCACCGCCATGCACAGCAGTGCGATCAACAGGCCCGGCAGGATGCCGGCTGCGAACAACCCGGCAATCGATACGCCCATCAGCGAGCCATAGATGATCATCAGGGTCGACGGCGGAATGGTGGGGCCGATGATCGAACCAGCCGCGGTCACGGCGCAGGCAAAGGGGCGGGTGTAACCCTGTTTGACCATGGCC
>CBDVAK010000376.1:0-2844 GCA_965371945.1 uncultured Candidatus Competibacteraceae bacterium | reverse complement strand
ATGACGGCCAAGCCGGTGACAATGCCGATCAGGGCGATGACAACCATCAACTCCAGTAGGGTGAACCCTCTTTGTTTCATGGCTCTGTAACCACGGCACACCGGTATCGCGTCAATTGAGATCCCAATTGCCGATGTCCGCACCGATTCCCTCGCCCTCCGGACTGCCGTCTGAACCATACGAGAAAATATCCACTTCGCCGTGTACCCCAGGGGTCAAATACTGATAATCACCACCCCAGGGATCCTTGGGCAGTCTTTCCAGATAGCCACCCGATTTCCAGTTCTGCAGCGTCTGTGAGCCGCCCGGTCTGGTGACCAGAGCTTCCAGACCCTGATCCGTGGTGGGATAGCTGAAGTTGTCCAGACGATAGAGCTGCAGCGCACTTTCGATCGCTCTGATGTCCTGGCGCGTCTTGATGATTCTGGCCTGATCGGGGCGATCCATGATCCTGGGAATGACGATGGCTGCCAGTATCCCGAGTATGGCCACCACTACCATTACCTCGATCAGCGTAAAGCCGTGTTGTCTGCGTTGTTGTCTGCGCCCATTCATAGTCCGTGGAAATCCTCGATTCAGGTCAGTAGGCAGGGTGAGAAAAGGGTCGATCACTGAAATCGCGCTCCGGTTCGCGAACCGCCACGCCGAAAGCTTGCCGGCTCCCTTAGCGCACCAGTTGGTTGAGGTCGAAGATCGGCAACAGTATCGCCAGCACGATCACCAGTACCATCAGACCCATGCCCAGTATCAGCAGCGGCTCGAACAAACCGAGCATGGTGGCAATCAGCGTCTCGGTTTCGCGATCCTGTTGCATGGCAGCACGGTCCAGCATCAATTCCAGATTGCCGCTGGCCTCGCCACTCGCAATCAGTTGCACCGTCATCGGTGGGAAATAACCACTCTCACCCAGCGATGTGTGCAACTGAGCGCCTTCGCGCACCTTGACCGCGGTCTTCTCGACAGCCTCGCGCATCGGCAGATTGGACAGCACCTGACCGGCAATCCTGAGCGCCTCCAGCACCGGAACACTACTGGCCAGGAGAATACTCAGCGTACGGGTATAGCGACCAGTATTCATGCCACGAGTCAACCGCCCGGCGATCGGCAGCCGCAGCTGCATGCGCTGGATCGCGTGACGAAAACCCGGCCGTCGCATCAACAATACGAAAGCCACGACCACGAGCAGCAGGCCCAGCAATATCAACACACCGTGTTCGAGCAGGAATGCACTGCTGGCCAGCAACGCCCGGGTCAGCAACGGCAGCTCCTGCCCCAGGCTATCGAACACCTGTACCACCTGTGGTACCACATAGGTGAGCAAACCGATTACCACCAGAATTGCGATACTGGTAAGAATCAGCGGGTACAGTAGTGCCAGCGTGAATTTCTGCCTCATCTGCTGACGAGCCTCTGTGTAGTCGGCCAGCCGCTCCAATACGACCTCGAGATGCCCTGATTGTTCCCCGGCCGAGACCGTTGCCCGGTATATTTCGGGAAACACGGACGGATGCTCGTCCAGTGCGGACGCCAGGGTATGACCCTCCATCACCCGGGTTCTGATGGCCATCAACAGACTGCGGGTACCCGGCTTCTCGCTTTCACGCGCGACGGCCTGCAGGGCCTGTTCGAGCGGCAGGGCGGAACCCACCAGGGTTGCGAGCTGCCGGGTCACCAGGGACAACTCGGTGGCGCTCAGACGATGCTTGAACAGCCGGCTCCGGCCACCGGACTCGCGATTCCTGCTGGCGCGGGTGCTCTCCTGGACTTCCAGGGGCGTCAAGCCCTGATCGCGCAGCATCTGGCGCACCTGACGGGCGGTATCCCCTTCCAGCAGACCTTTGCGATTGCGACCACCCGCATCCAGAGCGATGTATTCGAAAGCCGCCATTCAGCACCCGGCCACAAACCGTGATTGCGATAACGATCGCTGCATCGGCGCCTGCCTTGTAGCCCCGCAGGGTGCAGTGCGCAAGGCGTTGCATGACCGGCCTCGACACGACATGCTCAGCTCTCCTGGGTCACTCGCAGCAATTCTTCCAACGAGGTCTCCCCTTGCAACACGCGGCGACGACCGTCGGCGTCGATGCTGATCGTACGTTGGCGGGCATGGCGCTCCAATTCCTGTTCGCTGACGCCGTCGTGTATCAAGGTGCGCATTTCCTCGTCGATCAGCACCAACTCGAATATCCCCCCGCGCCCTCGGTAACCGCTGTAGCTGCATTTCGAGCAGCCCTTGGCGCGATACAACACGGGTAGATCGGTACTTGGGATATCCAATGCCTCGCAATCAACCTCATTGGCCGTGTAGCGTTCACGACAATCCATGCACAAGCGCCTGACCAGGCGTTGGGCGAGCACGCCGATCAGGCTGGAGGACAACAGAAATGGTTCGACACCCATGTCGCGCAGCCGGGTGATTGCGCCCACCGCACTGTTGGTATGTAGTGTGGACAGCACAAGGTGCCCGGTAAGACTCGCCTGGATGGCGATCTCGACCGTCTCCAGATCGCGGATCTCACCCACCATCACCACGTCCGGATCCTGCCTGAGAATAGCTCGCAGACCGCGTGCAAAGTCCATTTCCACCTTGCTGTTGACCTGGGTCTGACTGATTCCGTCCAGGTAGTATTCGATCGGATCCTCGACGGTCATCATGTTACGACCGCGGTCATTGAGCCGGCTCAACGCCGCGTACAACGTAGTCGTCTTGCCGGAACCGGTCGGCCCGGTCACCAGAAATATGCCGTGCGGCCGGTGCACCAGCCGGTCGAGTTGATCCCGGGTTTCCACCTGCATTCCCAGATGCTCGAGTTCGAGTTTGCCTTCCGCCTTGTCGAGTATGCG
>CBDVAK010000375.1:0-2852 GCA_965371945.1 uncultured Candidatus Competibacteraceae bacterium | reverse complement strand
TCAGGCTCGCCCTCGCTACGATCGCTATGCTCGGACAGCCTCCTAGATCGTTTGCGGCGCTGACGGACCCGATAGATGATGGTCAGGCGCCACAACAGCCTCACCATTGCGTAGCCTAGCGCGGCGGCCACCAAACCGGTCAGCAGACATCCGGTAACGAACGGATACCAGATCTCGGCGATGACATGGGCGAACTCCCCCAGTGTCTGCAACGAGGTGAAAGCTTGGGCGGTGCCGCCTGTCACCATCAGGCCGATATGGTAGGCGAAGTAGAAAAGTGGCGGGATGGTCACCGGGTTCGACACCCAGACCATGACCATCGCCAGAGGCAGGTGCACGCGTATCCAGATGGCCAGGATCGCCGCCATCAGCATCTGGAATGGAATCGGCATGAATGCCACGAACAGACCGACGCCCACGGCGCCGGCTACCGAGCGGCGATTCAAATGCCAAAGATTGGGATCGTGCAGCCGGTGCCCGAGTACGTCGAGCCTGCCCTGAGCCCTGAGTTGCTGGGGCGAGGGCAGATAGCGTCGGAGTATCCGTTTGGGCATGAACGAGTCTGCGAGGCCGTAGCCGAATGATTGCGCGAGTTGTCAGAAGGTGGCCACTCATCTGCAATTCGGGTGCCTGGCAGGACACCGCGAGAGTGGGACGAAGGACATTATCGCTGTTTTGAGGGATCGAAACCATGCGCTCAGGGACGATCGCAGGGTTGCTGGGATGTTTTTCAGTACAGTTTTTGAGTGTACTGCCGAACTTGCCCTGGTTGCCACTGATTCTGGTCACTGTACCGTTGTTGCTGGGGCGCTGGCCCCTGCGCGTGGCCGCAGCCGGGATGCTCGGTTTTCTGTGGGCTGGGTTGGCCGCCCATAACCTGCTGGAATCCCGCCCACCGCCTCAGTGGATGAAGCAGGATATCGTCGTGGAAGGGCGTGTGCAGGGCCTGCCCGTGACCCGCTCGCGCTCATTGCGGTTCGATCTAAAGCCTCGCAGCGTGCGGATTGATGGTGTTGATGGCCATCCAGCCCGAGGGCTTTGGCGTCTGACCTGGTACGGCGCCGAAAGTCCGCCCACAGCGGGTGAGTCCCTGCGTTTGAAAGTAAGGTTGAGACCCATCACAGGTATCCCGGGCCCGGGTATGTTCGACTACCCGGGTTATTTGTTTCGTCAACGGGTTAGCGCCCTCGGGCAGGTGTTGTCGATCGCGTCACCCTCCGCGGGATTGGCAGATGTGCCAGCGGCATGGGTCGATCGACTGCGAGCGCGAACCGCGGAATCGATCACCGCCAGCATCAGCGGGCCTGCCGCGGGCATGGTGACGGCTTTGGCAGTTGGCTTTCGGGGTCACCTGACAAGGGACCAAAGGGAAATCCTGCAGCGCACCGGCACCGCGCATCTGCTCGCCATCTCGGGCCTCCATGTGGGCCTGGTTGCTGGCCTTGCTCTGTTGGCGGTACGTCGTCTGTGGCGTTGTTCGGCTACTGCCTGCACTCTGCTTGCGGCCCCCCGGGCCGGCGCGCTGGCAGCACTGACCGCGGGTCTGGGCTACGCCGTGTTGGCGGGGCTCACGCTACCGACACAGCGTGCCGCCATCATGTTGTCGGTGGCCATGGCTGCATTGGTCCTGGCACGCGCGGTTGCTGCTTCGCGGCTGCTGGCGTTGGCGCTGCTGGGCATACTGGTGATCGACCCGCTGGCCCCGGGCACCGCCGGGTTCTGGCTATCCTTCGTTGCCGTCGCCGCAATCCTCTATCTGGCCTCCACCCGGTTGTGGCCGGCGCCGGCTTTGTACAGCTGGCTGCGGGTGCAATGGCTGTTGTTCATTGCGATGCTGCCGGTAACGCTGGCGGTTTTCGGATACCTCAGCCTGGTTGCGGTACCGGCCAATCTGGTCGCCATTCCCTGGGTGGCGGTGACTGCGGTACCTGCCATTCTGCTCGGCGTGGTTGCGGATCTGGCGGTACCGGGTGCGGGCTGGTTGCCCTGGCTGCTGGCGGAGCGTTCGCTGGATGCGTTGATGTACTTTCTGACCTGGTTGGATGCCAGTGCTCCGCGGTTCTGGGTTGCGCCGCTATCCGTGCCCCTGTTGCTGGCGCTGTGTGTCGCCGCGGTGCTGGCACTGGTACCCAAAGGTGTGCCGGGTCGATGGCTGGGACTGTTGCTGTTGCTGTTGGTGGTGACCAGACCCGTGGTACGTGACGGGATGCGGATCTGGCAGCTCGATGCCGGGACCGCAAACCCGGTGGTGATACGCCAGCAAGACAACGTGGTGGTACTGGATACCGGCACTCTCGTGGGTGCCGGTGCCCGGGTATTGTTGAATCACCTGCGGCGGTTGGGGGTAGAAGAAGTCGATCTGCTGGTATTGAGTCGACCGCGGGGCGACCGAGTCGGTGGCACCCGGGCGCTGCGCCGGGCTTTGCGGGTGAGACGGGTCGAGGTGACGGATCCCCTGCGGGTACCTGTAGATGGTGCGCGCCCATGCGGAGGCTCGGCCTACTGGTGGCGGGACGGGTATTCGTTGCGAACCCGATTCATCGCCGGGCCGCCGTCACGCTGTATCGTGGAGCTTTACCGGCATGGGCGGCGGCTGGCAACGGTGGACCCGGACAACGGCCGCCCTGGTGCCGGGGCGTTGCAGTTCCTCGATCGTGTCACCGAGCGGACGGCAGGGCTACCGGCCAGCGTGGTCGCACTCGATGCGGCCATGCCGGTCGGGCGCAATGGCAACGGATGGAAGGAATGGCGATTCGTGGCGGGCAAGCCGGTCTTGATTGCAGCTCCGCGACCCGGACCCCGACGCTTTTGGCACCAGCTGTTGCCATGAGCCTTCGTCGGCACGGCAAATC
>CBDVAK010000374.1:0-2875 GCA_965371945.1 uncultured Candidatus Competibacteraceae bacterium | reverse complement strand
AGCGGCAGGGATGCCGCTGTCGAGCCTACAGGGATGTATTCACGGCGTGTCCCGGTAGGCACTGCCCGCACCCGCATTGCCCCGGCTCGTTGCGCAACTACGGGGGTGGGGGACCTCACGCACCTGGCACAATCACGCCGGCGCCGTGACAAACGTCTCCACCACCGATGCCCAGGCCTTGCCAAGGTTGTGCAGGTCGTAGCCGCCACCACCAAGCGCGAGTATACGGCCGTGGGCGTGGCGCTCGGCCAGTTTGCACAAATCACGCGCCGCCCGCTGATGTACATAGGCACTGAAATGCAAATGCGCCAGCGGGTCTCCCTTGAGACCGTCGGCACCGCTCTGGAACATGATGAACTCCGGCTCCCAACGGTCGAGAAATTCTTCCACCTGTTTCCACATCATGACGAAATCATCATCGCCAGCGCCCGGCAACAGCGGAATATTCAGCTTTCGCCCCTTGGCCTGACCACGACCGGTCTCGTGTTGAAAACCACTTTGTGGATAGTTGTAGCGACCATCTTCATGGATATCCGCGAAGATAACCGTCGGATCGTCCTCGAACGGATAGTAAACACCGTCACCGTGGTGGGCATCGATATCGACATAGGCAATCCGCTCCAGTTTGTAGTCCTGCTGCAACAGCCGGATGGCGACACCGCAGTCGTTGAACACACAAAACCCGGCCGCGGTGTCGGGCCTGGCGTGATGGAGACCCGCGATGGGCACGAAAGCGCGCCGGACTTCGCCACTCATGAGCCGCCGGGTGGCGTCCAGGGTGGTGCCGACCACACAACCGGCATCTTCGAATACACCTTGATACGCCGGTGTATCACCGTAGTCGAGCATGCCCTCGCCAAGCTCGGAGGCCTTGCGGACCCGTTCGATATAGTGTTGATCATGGAACAACAGCAGTTCATCTTCGGTGGCGGCAACCGGTGCAACGATCCGCACCTGGTAATCGAGCTGGCGGCGATGCAACTCATCTGAAAACGCATGCATGCGCTGATTGCTGAGCGGATGATCATCGCCGAAGCCATAGCTGCCAACCTGCGCTCCCATGTGCACGCTGACATTCCTGGACTGGATCATGGCCGCCCTCCACAATTTTTTCGTATAGAATCTGCGCCGGTCCATGCGCTGAAACGCCGACCCGTGCCCGGTTGCCGCTCGCAACCCGACTGCCTTCGAGGAGTCTTGCAGACCTCATGAGTCAATACATCTATACCATGAACCGAGTCGGCAAAGTGGTGCCGCCGAAACGCGAGATCCTCAAGGATATCTCGTTGTCGTTCTTTGCCGGCGCCAAGATCGGGGTGCTGGGACTCAATGGTTCCGGCAAATCCACCTTGTTGCGCATCATGGCCGGACTCGACACCGACATCGTCGGCGAGGCGCGACCACAGCCCGGGATCCGCATCGGCTATCTGCCCCAGGAGCCCAGTCTGGACAATGACAAGGATGTACGCGGCAACGTCGAGGATGGCGTCGCCGAGACCAAGGCGCTGCTGGATCGCTTCAACGAGATCAGCAACGCCTTTGCCGAACCGGACGCCGACTTCGACGCATTACTGGCGGAACAAGCGAATCTGCAGGATGCCATCGATACCGCCGACGCCTGGAATCTGCAACGCAACCTCGAGATCGCGGCGGATGCACTGCGCCTGCCGCCGTGGGATGCCGATGTGGTCAACCTGTCCGGCGGCGAGAAACGGCGGGTCGCACTATGCCGGCTGCTGCTGTCCAAACCCGACATGCTGCTGCTGGACGAACCCACCAACCATCTTGATGCAGAATCGGTCGCCTGGCTGGAGCACTTTCTCGGCGATTACAAGGGCACCGTGGTGGCAGTGACCCACGATCGCTATTTTCTCGACAATGTGGCTGGCTGGATTCTGGAACTGGACCGGGGCCACGGCATCCCCTGGAAAGGAAATTACTCGAGCTGGCTGGAGCAGAAAGAACAGCGCCTGGAGCAGGAACAACGTCGCGAGACCGCGCACACCCGGGCCATGAAGGCGGAGCTGGAATGGGTGCGTTCGAACCCCAAGGGCCGGCAATCGAAAAGCAAGGCACGCCTGGCACGCTTCGAGGAACTGGCTTCACGCGAATTCCAGCAACGCGCCGAAACTCAGGAGCTATACATTCCACCGGGCCCGCGACTGGGGGATCTGGTGATCGAAGCCCGCAAACTGAGCAAGGGCTTCGGTGACCGGGTACTGATCGACGGTCTCGATTTCATGCTGCCCCCGGGCGGCATCGTCGGGGTCATCGGTCCCAATGGGGCTGGCAAGACCACGCTGTTCAGAATGCTGACGGGACAGCAGCAGCCGGATGCGGGCGAACTGCGGATCGGTGACACCGTACAATTGGCCTGTGTTGATCAAAGCCGGGAGCAGCTTGCCGGCGATCGCACCGTATTCGAGGAGATCACCGACGGTCAGGACGTGATCATGGTGGGCAGCTACCAGGTCAATGCACGAGCCTATGTCGGTCGTTTCAATTTCAAGGGCACCGACCAGCAAAAACGGGTTGGTGATCTGTCCGGTGGCGAACGCAACCGTCTGCAGCTTGCCAAAGTACTGAAGAGCGGTGGCAATCTGATCCTGCTGGATGAACCCACCAATGATCTCGACGTGGAGACCCTGCGGGCACTGGAAGAGGCCTTGCTGTCCTTTCCCGGATGCGCGGTGGTGATTTCCCACGATCGCTGGTTTCTGGACCGCATCGCCACTCACATCCTGGCTTTCGAGGGTGACAGTCAAGTCATCTGGTTCGAAGGCAACTATGCCGACTACGAGGCGGATCGCAAGCGGCGATTGGGCAGTGACGCCGATCAGCCCCACCGGATTCGCTACCGCAAACTGGCCTGAGG
>CBDVAK010000373.1:0-2924 GCA_965371945.1 uncultured Candidatus Competibacteraceae bacterium | reverse complement strand
CGATAGGGAAACAGGTACTCCACCCCGGCGAAGCCGTTCTCCGCGGCTTTCTTGAAACGCTCGAGAAATGGCACCTCGGTAAACAGCATGGAAAGATTGGCGGCGAATCCGGGCATGGCAGTCCCCTCGAAATCAGCAGGGTGCAACCCGCTGCGCGAACATCCACTGCGGCATGCCCGGACCGAGCTACTTGCTCTCGTTGTTGGCGGCTGCCTCCGCTACACGCTGCTGCAACAGCCCATCCCAGTCAAGCAGTTCGACATCGGAAACGGCCCGCGGGCGGGTAACGAAGAAGAGCACGGCGCGCACACCATCGGTCTGATAGCGATGTTTGGCCTCCCCGACTTGCTGAGACGCCGGTGCCACCTTACCCGCACCTCGGACGAAACCCAGTTGAGCAAGGCCGCCCGAATACACCAACTCCTGGACCAGTACATTTCTCGACTCGTCCGCATTGGAATAGGCCGTTTGGGCTTCAGCATCGGTGTCCGCAAACCGCCCACCCTCAGGGCGCCCCGCCTGCACCAGTATCACCGGCCTATCCTGATAGCGGAATGGCGCGTCCCACATCCGTATCCAGTTCGCCGGACCACCTGCGCCGCTCCTGCGCACGGTTAGGTCCGGTGGTCGTCCAAAGAGGTGTTGGCGAGCATCACTCGCATTGCTCCGCGAGCGGTAACCGCGGCGCACGATTGCGGCACCGATGTCAGCAGCGGACCCGACAAACACCATATTGATCGGGTCCCCGGCACTGGTACAACAGGGAAGCTGCCGGATCGCGCCGCGCAAGGCATCGGGATTCTGGTAGCCGATCGCGTCTGTCATCTCAATGCGAGCGAGCATTCTGGCGGCTTTGGTATCGTGTTCACCGGGCACCGGCAGGAACAGGGTGAACGGAAAGATCGTTTGCTGGCCGAGCAGGTCTACATTGAAAACGTGTGTGCCAACGTGGGGGTTGGCAAACAGGATGCCGCTTTGTGTGGTCCCGGGCGGGACAAGGCTCCCGAAATCGAGTGCATTGAAATAGGCGTCGATCCTGGCATTGGATTGCCTGGCAAATCTGGTATGCAGCGGCCAGGCAACTTCCAGGGGTGAGAAATAGTTGGGATCGGTGCCTGCGCGCAACAGCCAAAGCGTCTGAGAGGAACCGTTGTTGACTTCGACCCAGACCGGTTGCACCCCGGTGGCATTGATATCGGTGCCGAACAACTGCTGGCTGTCAGCGCTACTGAGCACGCTGGCGCTGAGCGTCACTTCCCTGACAGTCGCCGAGACAGCCCTGGCACGCAGCGCAGAGTCATCGGCCTCCGCGGGTGCCTGCCAGGTAGCACAGCCGCTCAGCCAGAATGCCATGACGGTGATCAGAGCAGCGATCACATGTACCCATCGCGCCCCGGAACCACGTACACAGCGATCTGCTGGCGGTTTCATTGAGGCTGCGCCTTGAGCGACTCTCGCACCATGCCGCCCTCGCGTCCCTCCCAGGGCAGAAATCCGATGTCAGCCAGCGCAGTGGGCTTGGAATCGAAGATCAACACCCCGCGCAGACCATCGGTGTAGTACGGATCGGTGGTCAAATTTTCACGTGGTTCGTCTATGGGTGCGGCGCCAACGCCCTTGACCAGACCCATTCTCGAGAGATTCTGCGAGTAGGCCAGATCCTCTATCAACGCGATCAGCGCTGCGTCCACATCGGGGTCAATCTTGTGCGTCGTCAGATAAGGGGAATGAATGGTGAACCGGACACCGATGTCGCGGCTGATCTGCCCGACCCATACCGGTTTGCCGTGATACTGCATCGGGCTCTTCCACAACCGCAGGTGGTTGCGCTGGTGGATACTGTCGCGCGCCTTTTGCAAGGCCAGATCCTGCGGTCGCCCATACAGGTACAGCGGGCTGACAGGGGAGTAACGGTAGCGCTCCCCAGACAACACCGAGTCGATCATCTTCTTGATCGATCCTGCGTAAGTGGCTTCGGTCAGGTGCCAGCCACGTCGCACCAGCGCCGACAACACATCATTGTTTCTGCCAACCAGGATCAGATTGAGTGGGTCGCCGTTGCGTGTGCCGTCCTTGTTGGTGACACAGCAGGGCAATGCCTCCAGCGCAGCCCGAAAAGCAGGGTCGTCTGTATAATTGCGAATATCTTCCGGCGGGTAGAACTCACGGGTGGTGACGTTGCGATCCTGGTAGTCCGCGCGAAAACCGGGGACGATGCTCAAGAATGAAAAACTCTTGAGATCACGACTGGCCATCAGATCCAGATCGAGCATTTTCACGCCCTCGTCGCGATTGGAGAGCACGAACCCGGACACCGTGGTGCCAGGCGCGACAGGGTTGTGAAAGGCGAGTTGCTCGAAGCGCTGTATCAGCTCATGGCTGGACTGCCCGCGGTTACCAGCAAAGGCTTCTGCTGCCTCGGAAGCCGGAAAGAAGTTCGGGTCTAGCCCAGGTGACAGCAACCAGTAGGCGACCCCATCGTCGTTTTCGACCACTATCCAGACCGGTTGTATGCCTTTGTCAGCAAGCGCTACGCCGTAAACAGCCTCGCTTTCGCTGTCTGACAGCACACTGGCCGATACCCGCAGGCCACCGTCGCTCCGGGTTTGCAGCCGCGCCTTGTAGTCTTTTGTTTCAGCCTCGGAATTCGGCTGTGTAGAAGCACATCCCGCAAGCAGGAAAACAATGACCGTAGCGGCGAGTGCAGACCTTGTGATGCATCTTGAACCCATACGTCGGCATTCCGTCCTACGGTGACCGCAGCTTAGCAGACGACCATTTGTCTGCCACCTATACAAAACATGACGGAGACCCGGGGTAGGTGCTCGCCCCAGCGCAGTCCAGCCGCCCCATTGTTGGTGCCGGATTGCTTCAGACTCCGAAACTACGTTCGAAAAGGCTGCCGAAACCGGATGGAACGTCAC
>CBDVAK010000372.1:0-2937 GCA_965371945.1 uncultured Candidatus Competibacteraceae bacterium | reverse complement strand
CAAAGATTTCCTCCTTGTAGATGCGCATATCGGGTTTGACCCTGTCAAACAGACAACCGCCGATAAAAAAGCCATCCTCATGACCTTCCGGATGCTGACCCCGGCCGTCGACTACCAGCTCGGCGCCCTCTTCGACACCAAGGTCGACATAGCCGGAAACCTTCTCAAGGTGAGTCGAGGTCACCAGTGGACCCATCTCCGCCTTGCTATCCCGATAACTGCCCATGCGCAACGCACGAACCCGCGGCGCCAGACTCTCAACCAGTGCATCGGCCACTTCATCGCCGACCGCAACAGCGAGTGAGATCGCCATGCAGCGCTCCCCGGCGGAACCGTAGGCCGATCCGATCAAGGCGTCCGTGGTCTGTTGCAGATCGGCATCGGGCATCACCACCAGGTGGTTCTTGGCCCCACCCAGCGCCTGTACACGCTTGCCGTAACTGGTTCCGGTCCGGTAGATGTACTCCGCGATGGGCGTGGAGCCCACAAAGCTGATGGCTTGCACATCAGGATCTTCCAGCAACGCATCGACTGCTTCCTTGTCGCCGATGACCACATTCAGCACCCCCGGCGGCAAACCCGCCTCGACCGCCAGCTCGGCCAATCGAAGCGAGGTCGACGGGTCCCGCTCGGAGGGCTTGAGCACGAAGGTATTGCCGCAAGCCAGCGATACCGGATACATCCACATCGGCACCATCGCCGGGAAATTGAAAGGGGTGATTCCCGCGCACACACCCAGGGGCTGGCGTACTGCGAATGAATCGACGCCACCGGCTACCTGCTCCGAGTGCTCGCCCTTGAGCAACTGCGGGATACCGCAGGCGAACTCCACCACCTCCATGCCACGGGTCACCGATCCACGGGCATCGTCGAAAGTCTTACCGTGTTCGGAAGACAGCAAAGTTGCCAACTCGTCAAGGTGGCGGTCGAGCAGGTCCCGATATCGGAACAGTATGCGTGCGCGCTGGGCTGGCGCCAGGTCCGCCCAGGCCGGGAAAGCCGCTTTGGAAGATTCCACCGCGCTGCGCACGTCGGCCCGATTGGCATAGGGTGCACGGCCGGTGACTGCGCCGGTGGAGGGGTCGTAGACGTCCCCGAACCGATCGCTGGTCCCCGCCACCCGTTGCCCGTTGATAAAGTGGGTCAAGGTGCGCACGGCGCCGGCCTCAGTCGCGGACGCCTGGGCATCCTGGATCACACTGGACATCAATCTCTCCTCACATTGGTGGACGGCCGCTTGCAAGCGTGGCCGTATCCATCTAATTCTAGCCCAACTGACGTGCTTGGGAGGCTAACTTCAATAGCGCCCCAGTACGTCACGCAGTATGGCGCCGATCCGGTCGATCTGCTCTTTGTCGATCACCAGCGGCGGCGCCACAATGCCGCAGTCGCCCGTGGTCTTGATATGCAGCCCGGCGTCGAACAGACGTTTTTGTACTTCATGACCACGCGCGCCCGGCACCGAAGCGGATGCCAGGTCGAAACCTGCGAGCATACCGTAGCCACGAATATCAGTGACCACCGGCAGGTCGCTGAGCGCATAGATGACATCGAGAAAATAATCGGACAGATCCGCCGCGCGCTGGAACAGATCCTCGTCGCGGTAGATATCCAGCGTCGCCAGCCCGGCAGCGCAGGCCGCCGGATGCGCCGAGTACGTGTAGCCGTGAAACAGCTCCACCGCCCCGGCCGGGGCGGGGTCGACGATCTGGCTGTAGATGTCATCGCTCACCACCACCGCCCCCATGGGCTGCGCGCCGTTGGTGAGCGCCTTGGCCAGGGTCATGATATCGGGGGTGACGCCGAACGCCTGCGCGGCGAACGGCTTGCCGAGCCGGCCAAACCCACAGATCACCTCATCGAACACCAGCAGGATGCCGTGCTCATCGCAAATCTCGCGTAAACGTTCCAAATAGCCAACCGGCGGCACCAGCACGCCGGTGGAACCCGCGATCGGCTCCACGAAACAGGCACCAATGGTGTCGGCGCCATACAGATCCACCATACGCTGCAAATCCTCGGCGAGTTCCGCACCCTCCTGCGGCTGTCCCCGGCTGAAGCGGCTGCCGGCTAGCCAGGTGTGACGCATGTGGCTGACCAGCGGCATGCCGGCACCGTAGGCCTGGCGGTTCTTGACCATGCCGCTGAGCGCCACGCCACCGAAATTGACGCCATGGTAGGCGCGCTCACGCGATATGAAGCGCTGCCGCTGTCCATCGCCGCGGGCACGGTGATAGGCCAGTACGATCTTCATCGCTGTATCCACGGATTCCGAGCCGGAATTGACGAAAAACACGCGATTCAATGGCTCCGGAGTCAGTGCCGCAATGCGTTGCGCTAGCTCGAACGAGCTCGGGTGCGCACGCTGAAAATGCGGCGTGTAGTCCAGGCTGCCGAGCTGACTCGCCACCGCCTCGGTGATTTCGGGCCGACAATGTCCCGCGGCGCAGCAAAACAGCCCGGAGGAGCCATCCAGCAGTCTTTCGCCGTCTTGATTCCAGTAGTAGATCCCTTCGGCCCGCATCAGCAGCTTGGGGTCGGCCTTGAAATCCTTGTTGGCGGAAAACGGCATCCAATGATGTTTCATCGATACCGTCTGTGTCTGGCGGTCAATTTCCAGGACTTCAGCTTCATGTGCCATCGCGGTTGATCCTCATTGGGGGTCGCCGGCAAGCCGACCGGCGGACACTTGTGCAACAAACACACTAGCTACTCGCCACCACAATGGTTAGTGCCAGATGTCGGACGGAGTTCAGACCAGTGGTGTTTTGCGGGGAACCGGTTTGCCGTGCTCCACCCCTGGTAGTAGATTGCAGGAACGATTCCGGACCCGCGGTACGCGCAGGGTATGACCGATTATCTGTTCCAGCTCCCCGAGCAAAGTGACGCCAATCTGCAGTCGCAGGTGCGCGAAATGCTGGTGACCGCGATACTCGA
>CBDVAK010000371.1:0-2942 GCA_965371945.1 uncultured Candidatus Competibacteraceae bacterium | reverse complement strand
GTGCAGTTGCCGGCGGCATCGCAGCCACTGGCATCCATGACCGCGCAAAGCAGGTCGGTCTTGCCGTCGAAAGCGCCGGCCGCGGCGATCTGCGGCAGGCTGAGCACGGCTGCCGCCGTTAGCGATCCCAGCCAGGATATGCGAGCGGATTTCGTCATCTTCTACTCCATTGATGGGGACGTGGATTGTGGGCGCGCACGATCAGGATACTGCTTAGTACCTGCTTGCATTGCATTGTGAGTGCCGTCGGCGGCCTTCCCGGCCCAAGCATCGAGCGCCGATTCTCACCGAACCCAAGCCAAAGGCTCACCAAACCACCCTGCAATTCTAACAGCTCTCGGGCACCAATCTGGCCATTTAGCGCCAATGCTTAGCCCATTGCTTCCCGTCGACGTTCTATGGTCAGTTATTGTCGACTGGAATCTGCCGACAATGTAGCATTCCGAGCTTGACAGCAAACCTTGGAGCGGAGCATGGCACAGTGACCCCGGCGGGGAATGCATGAACGGTATACCGAGTGAGTTTGCGATCGGCGGTGTCTACTTCCCGCCCTTGTTGATCGCTTCGATCATCGGGGTGCTGGCAGCGGCCATGGTGGCGGGTCTGTTGAATCGCTACCGGCTGTCACGCTTCTTTTTTTACCCACCACTGGTGTTCATCGCGCTGGCAGTCATATTCACCGGTCTGGTCGGAACCTTTGTAGTACAGGTGTAGTCGATGCGCAGTGCACTGAAAGTTTTGCTCACCGGTGCCGTGGTCGCGGTGGCGGTGGCGGTGGTTTTGTTCAAATACTGGCAATACGTCGTCAATCCCTGGACCCGGAACGGTCAGGTTCGCGCCCAGGTCGTGCAGATCACACCCCGGGTTTCGGCCCCCATCATCAAGCTGCCGATCAAGGACAACCAGTTGGTCAAGGCCGGGGATCTGTTGTTCGAGATCGACCCGCGGACCTTCAAGGCCGCCGTCGACCAGGCGCAGGCCGCGGCGAAACAAGCCAAGATCCAGATCGATGAGGCCACCGACGAAGCGCAACGCGCGGAGCGGATCTCCAAGAGCGACAAAGGCGCCGTTTCCGAGCAGACGCTGATCAAGAAACAGAACGCCCAGCGCAATGCCGAGGCTGCGGCGCTGGCCGCGCAGGCTGCACTGGAGAATGCCCAACTCGATCTGGAGTTCACCCGGGTCAAGGCGCCGGTGGATGGCTATGTCACCAACCTGAATCTCCGACTCGGCAGCCAGGCGGTTGCCAACCAGCCGGCGCTGGCGCTGGTGGATATCGGCAGTTTCTGGATTCATGGTTATTTCCGTGAAAATTATGTGGCCGATATTCGCAAGGGCGATCGGGCGTTGGTCACCCTGATGACCTATCCGGATCAACCGCTGGAAGGTGTCGTCGACAGTCTGGGTTGGGGCATCGCCCTGCAGGACGGCAGCACCGGATTCGATCTGCTGCCCACCATCAACCCCACTTTCGAGTGGATTCGGCTGGCGCAACGCGTGCCGGTGCGGGTACATCTCGACAATATTCCGAAAGGCATCGAGTTGCGGGTCGGCACCACGGCGTCGGTGCTGGTGATGACTGGCGACGACGATGCCGCCCCGGTGGCGGTGCCGAAAGCGCTGCAGTAACTTCCCACCTACGTGCGAGGGTTCTACTTGGCCAGAAACGTACTGCGGGCATCGAATCACCGTTTGCCGAAGCAGCCTGATTCTTCATGCTGAGTGCTTTCAACAGCCGTCTTCATTCGATCCTGGCGTATTTTTCCGGCAAGCGCTGGTTTCCGCAGGTTCCGCTATCGCTCGCGGTAGCTCTGCTGGGCCTGCTGCATCTGATCCCCGTCGTTGATCAGGCGCTCGGCCTGCAGCTTCATTTTCGGACCCCGGGCAGCATACGTCAGGATTTGTTCGGCGTCAGCCTGTCCGGTATTTCGCAGATGGCGATCAGCGTGTTGCTGTTGTGGATGTCGATCGGCCTGTGGAAGCGCTCGCGGCTCGCCTGGGTTTTAACCCTGCTGCTGGCGATCGCCGGTCTGGTGAGCATGATCCGGTTCTCGTGGTCCGGAGTCGGGTTGCTTGCCTACGATATTGTGATGCTGGCGCTGTTGCTGCTGACCCGCCGCGACTTCGATCGCAGCGGCATGGGGTTGGGGACGCTGACGGCGCTGGCCGTGGTGCTGGTGCTGTTCGGCTACGCGGTCTTTGGCACCTATGTGCTGGGTGGCCAGTTTTCACCCAAGATTGATAACCTCACCGATGCGCTCTACCTGTCGGTGGTGACCATGTCGACCGTGGGCTTTGGCGATTTCACCCCGGCAACACCGGAGGCACGCCTGTTTCTGGTATCCATCATCATTCTCAGCATTTCCGTGTTTTCGACCGCGGTCGGCGCTACCCTGATACCGGCCATGGTGCACAAATTCGAGCAGATTTCCTTTGGGAGGCACAGCAGGGTGACACGCAAGGACCATTACATCATCGTCGGCTACAGTGCATTGTCGAACAATACCT
Source organism: uncultured Candidatus Competibacteraceae bacterium (assembly GCA_965371945.1). GTDB lineage: Bacteria > Pseudomonadota > Gammaproteobacteria > Competibacterales > JAHEDQ01 > CBDVAK01. The sequence goes on along the minus strand of CBDVAK010000371.1, from coordinate 434 downwards.
ACCGCGAACTGATGGCCCGGGGAGAACAGGTCACGGTGATCCTCAAGCAGGCACCGGACGCCACCCAGTTTTCGGGCAGCGATGTGGATGCCGTGATCGGTGATGGCAGCGATCTGAAGATCCTGCGGGAGGCAGGCGGTGAGCATGCCAAAGGCATACTGGCGTTGCTGGATGACGATTCCGAGAACGCTTTCGTGATCCTTGCCGCCAAGGAGTTGCACACCAAAGCCAAGACGGTTGCGGCTGTCAACGAAGCCAAGCATTTGAACCGGATTCGTCGCGTGCATCCCGACCTCATCATCGCCCCCCAGGTGCTAGGCGGTGAGCTGCTGACCAGCGTGCTGACCGGCGAGCGGATCGATGTCAAGGACATCATGGGCCGTTTGCTGGGGCAGTCCAGCGCCAAGTCCCAACCTGAAAAAACCGGTTGACCC
>CBDVAK010000370.1:0-2956 GCA_965371945.1 uncultured Candidatus Competibacteraceae bacterium | reverse complement strand
AGTTGCGGCTCCCGGGTGCGCCCTGGCTGGTAAGAGACCAGTTTGCTGTGGATCGCGCCTATCACCACTTCCTCGGGCAGCGCGATGAAATAGGCCGGATCCAGAGTGTGAGGTGTCGGAGTAGCCCCGAACCTTGAGGGCACCGCCCTCGGCCGACCAGGACATACACGGCAGTCCCGGGGAGATGTTGAGGCAGTGTGTCAGTGAGGCAGAGGCGGGGAACAACCCGATCTTTCAGGCATTCCTTTGGTTCTCTCTTCCCGCCGGGTCCACTATCGAAATCTCGAAATACTTGGTATACCCACGGTCACGGGTAACGAGGTTCATCCGGGCGACGGTGGCATGTGCGCCGATCAGGAAATCTGCCAGGATCCTGTTTCTGCTACCACCACGCGACCGATATCGGTTCAAGGCCCGACCCGCAAGATAGCTGGCCTCCCAAGGCATAGGATCGCGGCGAAACAGGCTTCGCGGTAGTAAGTCGTCTAGTTCCTCGATACCGGCGATGATCGCACCCACCTCAGCGTAAATCACGGGATTGATGACCAGGATGCCGTCAACCGCGCAGCGTGCGAGACAATTTTTCGAGTGCTCACCGAACTGATTGTCCGCCCCGATGACATCAAGCAGGACGTTGGTATCAACAAGATAGGCCCTCATTCCCTGAGCAACGCCATCAGTTCATCGGTGCTTCGGCCGAACTTCTTGAGACCGTACAGGCGTTCGACCTTCTTGACTCGAGAAGCAGGGTTAGGCACCAGACGCAGGCCATTGCCGTCAGGCACGAATTCCACCTCGGTGTTGGCCAGCAATCCGAACTTTTCACGCAGTTTTCGAGGAATAGTTACCTGGCCACGATCACTGATACGCACAATCCGATCTCCGTCTGAATATGAAAACGGAATCATACTAAGATCAAGAATTGCATACCAGTCATAACCTGGCAGGTTCTATCCAAGGGCGTCCAGCATCGTGAGGGTGACCAAATTATTTGACAGAAACCGCCTCAGTTGCAGTCACGGGCAACCGACTCGTCCCAGTGCTTTTCGAACACCTGTTGCTCTCCTTCGTAGGCTTTGAGACTCGCCTCGATGCGGAAGCATTCGCGATCGGATGTCATCCGCGTCCAGGTTTCGGTCCGTATCCGCCACGCGCCGCGCCCCAGGGTGTGGGTCCAGCCGGCCCATGCCTCCGCCGAGAGTGGATCGTCGGGATGAATCGAAAACCGCTGGCGTACTTCGCTGCCTGTTTCCAGACCGTGACCCGGGTCCCGCGTTTCGCCGTAGTCATCACAGGTTTCGAATACCACGACCCCATCCTCCGGCCGGGTTTGCGCACGTTGCCAGTTGGACGGCTGTCGTAGCATTACTCTGTCGGGTTGCGGCAACGGGGGTGCTGCGGGCGGTGAAATACCCGGCTCCCGGTCACTTTCGGTCAGCACCGGCAACGACAACACACTGCCCTCGGGAAACAACGTCACCGTGGCCGCTTCCGGGCTGGGCCACAGCATGGGCCAATAGGTGGTGGAGAATGCCAGCCTCAGGCGATGGCCGGCAGGGACCGTGTAGCCGATATCGTTGAGCGCGAACCCCACGTCATAGTATCGACCCGGCAACAGCGCGACAGGTTCGGCGTCGGATTGCCAATGAGTCAGGTTGACGGGTCGCCAGGTGATGCGCTCCGAGCTGCCGTCCGGGGCCACGGCACATAGTCGCACAACGAGCATTGATACTGGTTTGTCGCTGGTGAAACGGATCATCAAACCGGGAGCCCCGAGCAGCACCAGTTCGTCATCGAGTGGCGCGGTGTCGAATGTCACGGAGAGCGCGTCATCGTCGCGCTGATCGTCAGGCAATTCGTCGTCGATGCGCATCCCGGCGCAAAAATAGCCGCAGGCCTGTCCCAGATGTTGGGGAGTTGAGACCACCGCCGGGCTGGCGGGGCCGGGTTCCGGCGTGAGCCCTTCATCGTTGAAATAGAACTCTGTCCGCGCAATCCCGCTGGCCGGCCAACGCTGCAAACCCACCCAGCGGCCCGGGCGCGGGCCGAGCCTGGCTGTGGGTGGCGCAAAATCCAATAGAAATACGCTCAGATCGGGTTGTTCCATGGCGTCATTGTCATCGCCCCGCAACCAGCGGTCCCACCAGCGCAGCGCTTCCCCGAGAAAGTCGGTAGTGGGCCCGACCCGGGCCAGATGAGGGTATTTGTGCTCCCAGGGACCGATGATGCCCTTGCGGGGCGCCTGTAGCCCCGCCAGCAATCTGGGGACTGCATTCGAATAAGCATCCGCCCAGCCTCCCACCGCCAGCACCGGTGCTTCGATCTGGTCGTAGTCCTCACGTACCGATCCGTGACGCCAAAACGCATCGTGGCGTTGATGTCGAAGCCAATTCACCGCCAGCAACGGCATCCGCCGCAAGCGCTCGAGCCACAGGGCTCGCCAGTCCTCACCCACCAGCGCAGGATCCGGTGGCCGTGACGAATACCCCAGCATCTGCTGCGACCAGGTCATATTGTCGTTGAGCAGGCAGCCGCCCATATAGTGGATGTCGTCGGCGTAGCGGTCATCGGTGGAGCAAACGGTGACCACCGCCTTCAAAGCAGGCGGTCGCAGCGCCGCAATCTGCAAACCATTGAAGCCTCCCCAGGATATTCCCATCATGCCCACCGCGCCGGTACACCAGGGCTGCGCCGCAATCCAGGCGATGACTTCGCAGCCATCCGCCAGTTCCTGAGGCGTGTACTCTTCCTCCATGATGCCGCCGGACTCGCCATTGCCACGAATGTCCACGCGCACGCAGGCGTATCCGTGGCTGGCAAAATAAGGGTGATTGATGTCGTCCCTGAATGCGGTACCGTCACGTTTGCGGTAGGGCAGGTACTCGAGCACCGCCGGCACGGGACGCTCGGCGGCGTTGTTTGGTATCCACGCTCGAGCCGCCAGTCGGCAGCCGTC
>CBDVAK010000369.1:0-2959 GCA_965371945.1 uncultured Candidatus Competibacteraceae bacterium | reverse complement strand
AGTCCAAGCTCCGAAGATAGTATCCGGTGAGCCTGTCGAACTTGCGAAATCCGGGATCAGGTCCGGACGTGTCGGTGGTGGAGTCTCAATTTTGGACAGCGGGGAGTGGTGCGGGTTCTGAACACTGTGGGCGCATGGGCGGCCACATGAGCAAAAGTACGGGTGGGCATACGGCTAGCGTGCATGGTATCCAACCTCCGGTTGCAGGGTCACTGCGCAGTTGCCGGTCAAGCGGGCCCTTTTGAGGCCACGATCCGGCACGCTAGCGGAAACGAGGGGCAGGGTCAAACCGGCTCAGCGGCGACAGCGCTGCAGGTTCAGGTCCGGCGTGGCATCCGGATAGAAGGTACGAATGGCGTTGTCACGCACCACCAGCACGGCATGGTAGGCAGGGCTGCCATCGGCAGTGTCTATAGTGGCCAGACAGACACCGCGGTCCCGTTTCAGGTCGGCCCAGGCACGGGTTGCCTCGACCAGCAGGTCGGCGGCATCGAGCGCGTAGGGGTAGCCCTTGACCGGATCGCGGACCCGCCGGCCCTGCCACTGGAATTCCACGCCAATGGTATAGATTCGCCTGGGTAGTATCTCCTCGATACCCAGTTCGGTATCCAGCAATCCTCCCCAGCCACGCTGCTGCATCTGCAGGTAACGCCCGCGGTAGTGGAGGCCACCCATACCGCCAGCGGAGGGTTCGCCGCAAAACAGATGCCGGAAGCCACCTACCCGGAACCACACTTGCCCGAGTTGTTCACTGAGCGGGCCAGGTTGACAGCGTTGTCCGCGGCAGGCCGAGGCATCGGCCAGTCTGGCCAGCAGCAATCTGGATTCATCGGCGCTCAGCAGGTCGCGAAAACGCTGTTGCGAGACTCTGTCGCCGAGATCGCCGCAAAGTTCCAGGACCTGCTGGTCGAAGTGGTTGGACGGTGGCGGTAGCGGGGTGACATCGCTGCTGCCGCCACGTGGAAAGTCGACCCTGACGGGGTTGTCGATGGTATCGAAGAAGGGCACGGAAATCTGCTGCGGGCGCGGCTGCCCGGCCTCCAGGCGGCCGCACTCCCGGTGCACCCAGCGCTGTGCAGGCGTCACCCCGGGGATCTGGATACGCACATAATCGCCATCCGGTTTGTTCCTGGCCAGCGCCCGGTACCCCCGGCCGGGTTGCAGGTGTACGGCGCCTGGGTTCTCGCCGCGGATATTGCGTCCCGCGGGGCACTCGCGGGTGGCGGTGAACTGACCGGACAAGGGTACTTCAGCCAGTGCGGTGCCGACCGCTAGCAGCCCCATCAGTGCTGCCAGGATGGAGATTCTCTGTCTGGTGAGGGGTGTTGCCACGGTCGGTTCGGTGGTTGCGGACTCAGCGGTTGCTGCGAAAGCCGGCCGGTGTCCAGTCGCTCGATCCGCCCGCGGGTGGCGACTGACCGTTGCTGGCGCAGCCGGACAGCAGCATGAAGATGATGACCATGGCCACAGCTGTGGGGTTCATGATCAGGGGTTCCCGTTGGCTCGAAACCCGGCAAGTGTGCCAGCATCGCCTCGACTTTGACACAACTCCGCCAGCCGGCGCCGGTCCAGCGTATGTGGCGCGGGCGGCGGCGCGGGCAGTTGCGTATCCAGCCATCTTTTCAGGGGTGCCATTTCCGGTTGCCGCACGTTGGCATCCAGCAGTCGCATTACCCGGGAGAGATGGCCCAGGTAACCGGGTTTGCCATCGCGTACGAACAGCCGCATAAAGATCCCGGCCACCTTGCAGTGGCGCTGGGCGCCGAGAATCAGCATGTCGCGCCTCAGTGCGGCGGCGTCAGGTTCCGCGCAGCCCGCGAGGTAACGCTTCAGCATGGTCTGCGACAATGCTTCGGGGACGTCTCTGCGCGCATCTTCGAGTAGCGACACCAGATCATAGGCCGTGGGTCCGATCACCGCATCCTGGAAGTCGAGCAGACCGCAAGCCCGGATTCCCGGGCGATTCGGCAACAGCATCAGGTTGTCGACGTGAAAGTCCCGCAGTACCAGGGTGGGGTGGTCGCGATCGAGTTGCGCCAGCAACGCTCGCCAGATATCGACATAGGCAGCGCGGGTTCCGGCATCGACCGCCCTGCCTTGCACTGCCGGCAGATACCAGTCGGTCAACAGGGTGGCTTCCTCGATCAACCGCAGGTCCGTATACGCCGGCAGCGCGATGTCTGCCGCACTGGAGTTGTGGTGCAGAGCAATCAATGTGTCGGTGGCCAGGCCGTAGAGTCGGTATGGATCGTCACCGGTGTCGAGTAGCCGACTGTAGGTGTCGTCGCCAAAATCCTCCAGCAACACGAAGCCCCGTTGTTCATCGGCGTCGAGGATTTCCGGTGCACTCAGACCCAGTTGCCGCAGGTGTGCGGCGACCTGCAGGAAAGGCTGGACATCCTCGAGCGGTGGCGGAGCATCCATCAGCACAGCGCTGCGGTTATTGTCGCTGACCCGGCAGTAACTGCGAAACGAGGCATCCGCCGCCAGCATGCTGGCACAACCCGGCGGCCAGCCGCGGGTCCTCAGGAAGTGGTTGCGTTCCTGGGCACGCGAGTCGGGTTCGGTTGTTTTCAGGGCACTCATCATCAGAGTTCTAGAGTTTAGCAAAGGTGATGCCACAGCCAAGGGCTCGCACAACAACAACCTCCCATTTTGGAACGTCTATCCGCTCGCCGACAAGCAGGCTATGCTTTGACGGAAATGATCTCACAGCTTTGCCTTGGCCGACGTAGCCCCACCGTTCAGGGTGCGGTCGGCAATCAGGGTGTGCCCGGACAGTTCTCCATGGGTGTCGCTGGCAGGGATGCCGGCGTCAAGACTACAGGGACGTATTCACAGCGTCCCCTGGAGCGCACCGAGGTTCCGGTGCGCCGCGGCAGATTCAAACTGCCTTTTCGGACATAAGCTTGGCGATTTGGTCAGCTTGCCGGATCGCGAGCGTCACAATCGTCAGGGT
>CBDVAK010000368.1:0-3004 GCA_965371945.1 uncultured Candidatus Competibacteraceae bacterium | reverse complement strand
GCCTACGGACGCCCGCTGGCTTTCTACGGCCAGAGTATTCATGACCGCTGCTACCGGCGCCCGTTCTACGAAAAGGGCCTGTTTGCGCGCACCTTCGATGACGAGGGGGCCCGCAAGGGCTGGTGTCTCTACCGGCTTGGTTGCAAGGGGCCGACCACCTACAACGCTTGCGCCACCACCAAGTGGAACCAGGGCGTGAGCTGGCCGGTGGAGGCAGGCCATGGTTGTCTGGGTTGCGCCGAACCCGATTTCTGGGATGCCGGCGGTTTCTACCAGGCATTGTCTGTACCGATCGGCAACCCGATGGCCACCGCCGCCTATGCGGTGGCTGGTGGTGTGGCGTTGGGTGCTGCCGCCGGGATCCTCAACCGTGTTGATCGCAACCGTGCAAAAAGTCGTCACCAGACGCTGAGCGTCGACGAACTGGATCAGAAATCATGACAGCGACCGATTTTCTGTTGTGGGTGAAGGGGCCTGGTTTTACGGCGGCCCTGGTGATACTCGTGGTTGGGGTGGCGGTCCGTCTGCTGGAAATATTCATGCTCGGGCGGCCAACCGATATTGCCGAGCCGCGCGGCTCCGAAATGGGACCGGGGTTGAAAACCATCGTTACCCGCAGCGTACCGTATGCCGGCATCTTTCGACGCGCGCCGTTCAATGTCGTGGTGGGCTATGTGTGGCATGTCGGTTTCTTCGTGTGTCTGTTCCTGTTGGCCCCTCATATCGAGCTGATCCATGGCGTGTTCGGGCTGTCCTGGCCGGCGTTGCCCACCCCGCTGGTGGATGCGACCGCGGTGATCACCATCGGCGGATTGGTGGCGATGCTGGTGCACAGGATTCGGCATCCCGTCATGCGCATGCTCAGCGGATTTGAAGACTATCTGACCTGGGCGCTGACCCTGGCGCCGATCCTGACCGGCTATCTTGCCTACCATCACGCCATCCATCCGTATGCACTGGTGCTGGGCCTGCACATACTCAGTGTCGAGGTGCTGATGGTGGTGTTTCCGTTCACCAAACTGATGCACGCCATCACGGTATTTCCGGCGCGCTGGTACAACGGCGCCATTGCCGGACGCAAGGGAGTGGAATCATGACCGGGCTGAGTCTCGAACGCGGTCTGGATGCGCTGCGTGAACAGATCGATGCACCCACCGCCGCGTTTTTCAGCAGTTGCGTACATTGCGGTTTGTGCGCGGAGGCCTGTTTGTTCTACACCGAGACCGGAGATCCAAAATACACGCCGATCCACAAGCTCGAACCCATGCGTCGGGTCTGGGAGCAGGAATTCACCATACTGGGCCGGGCCAAGAAGGCATTGGGAATCTCCAAACCGGTTACCGATGACCTCCTCGAGGAATGGCAGGAACTGCTCTACAACTCGTGCACGTTGTGCGGTCGCTGTTCGCTGGTATGCCCGGTTGGCAACGACATCACCTATATGATTCGCAAGGCCCGTGAGGGCATGGTGGCGTCCGGGCATGCACCGGAAGGATTGATCGGGGCCAGCACCCGGGCGGTCAAGATCGGCAGTCCCATGGGGGTGCGGCTGAAGGCTTTGCAGGCGCAGATCGGTCACATCGAGGCGGACAGCGGTTTGCACATACCGATGGATGTCGAAGGTGCGGACTACATGGCGCTGCTGTCGTCCATGGAGATCATCAACTTTCCGGAGTATCTGGAGTCACTGGCCAGGATCTTTGCACAGGCCGGTGTTTCCTGGACCTTGTGTTCAGAGGCTTTCGAGGCCACCAACAGTGGTATCCAGATCGGCTCCAGCGACATCGCCCGGGAACTGGTGCAGCGGGTCGTGGACGGTGCCGAGAAACTGGGCGTCAAGTATGTCATCGCTCCGGAGTGCGGCCACGCTTACACCGCGATCCGCTGGGAGGGACCGAATCTGATCGGCAGGCGTTACGGATTCAAGGTCATCCACATACTCGAACTGCTGGACGAATTGCGGGCCAGCGGACGTCTGAGAACCAAGGGGATGGAACAAGACCGGCTGACCTTCCACGATCCCTGCCAGATCGCCCGGCGCGGCGGGGTGATCGAACCTCAGCGCAAGCTGATGTCCAGCGTGGCGGCGGATTTCGTCGAAATGAGTGATCACGGCAAGTGGAACTGGTGTTGTGGTGGCGGTGGCGGTGTCAGCAGCAACGAGGAGGCAGCGGAATTGCGGTTGCGGGTGTTTGCCCGCAAGAAGGCGCAACTCGATGAGTTGAAGGTGGATCGCGTGGTGACCGCCTGTGCCAACTGCCGGCTGATGCTGGAAGAAGGGCTGGAGGAATACAACATGGATATTCCGGTGGTGGGTTTGACCGAAGTGATTTGTGAGCACCTGGTCGAGGATCAGCCGTCCGGAACCACGGAATCAAAGTCGGAGCAAGCCTGACATGAGCGAACGAATCGTCGTCGATCCCATCACCCGCATCGAGGGCCATCTGCGAATCGAGGCGCAAATGGACGGAGACGCCATCGCCCAAGCTTATTCTTCCGGCACCATGGTGCGCGGTATCGAGGTGATCCTCAAGGGCCGCGACCCGCGTGATGCCTGGGCATTCGCGCAGCGCATCTGCGGTGTTTGCACACTGGTGCATGGTATTGCCTCGGTGCGTGCGGTGGAGGACGCGCTCGACTACGAAGTGCCGGCCAACGCCCAGTTGATCCGCAACCTGATGATTGGCGCACAGTACGTACACGATCATGTCATGCACTTTTACCACCTGCACGCGCTGGACTGGGTCGATGTGGTGTCGGCACTCAAAGCCGACCCGGCGGCCACCTCGACGCTGGCACAATCGATCAGCAACTGGCCGAAGTCTTCGGTTGGTTATTTCTCGGATATGCAGCGCAAGCTGAAGGACTTCGTGGAGTCCGGACAACTGGGTATATTTGCGCACGGGTATTGGGGCAATCCGGCCTACAAGCTGCCCCCAGAAGCCAACTTGATGGCGGTGGCGCACTATCTGGAAGCACTGGCCTGGCAGCGTGACGTGGTCAA
>CBDVAK010000367.1:0-3008 GCA_965371945.1 uncultured Candidatus Competibacteraceae bacterium | reverse complement strand
CTGACTCAATCAGGCTCGCCCTCGCTACGATCGCTATTCTCGGACAGCCTCCAGGTGATGATTTCACGGTTTTCCGTGAACCTGGTTCAAGGGCTCTCCAATGCCCTGGTGATCCGCCGAATCAATGCGGGACCATCGTTTGGACCGGGAATCAACAGCGGCTGACCGTCCCTGCCGTACTCGAAGGTGGTATCACACTCGTCCGGGTCGGTGTCACCAAACAGCCTCGCCAGCTTGGCATAGTCCTTGTGTGGCGAGATACCCAGCCCTCGGGCGAAGTCGACCGCGCCACCCAGCAGCTTCCGCGCGCAAGCGGGAGAAACGGCTACGTAGGCTTGCGGCTGCGTGGCCAATCGCTCGTCCAGTTCAGCGGCTGAAATCGTCATCAGGAAGCTGTTTTTGACCCCGAGGCAATACGTATCCACCAGAAAAGCGGCGGTCACCAGCGACCCATCAGTTGCCCGGCGGCTTAAAAATACGCTCCCGATACCCATTTCAAGCAAATTGACCGGCATCAGACAGCGCTCGACCGGCCCCTGGAGCGCGGCCTCGACAAGCGATACCAGCGCGCTCGACCCCGCACTCCTGACGGCCGCGATCTTGGTCTTGCGTTTGGATTTCTTGCGTGCGAGCTTTTTCTGACGTCGCTTGGGATCTGATGCCATGAGACTTCGGTATCGAACCTCCGGGAGTTGTTACCCGCGCCCCGCGCCGGCTGTTTCAACGCTGGACAGGGCAGTCATGTTGACGATTCGGCGCACGGTCGATGCACGCGTAAGCACGTGTACGGTGCTGTTCAACCCCATCAGTATGGGTCCGATCGCGACCCCCTCGCCCTGCATCTTGAGCAGGTTGTAGGCGATGTTCGCGGCATCCAGATTGGGCATGATCAGCAGATTGGCGTCGTCACGCAGCCCGGAGTTCGGAAACAGGCGTTTGCGTAGTGATTCGGACAGTGCGGTGTCGGCCTGCATCTCGCCCTCGGCCTCCAGGTCCGGCCTCTCGGCGCGCACCAGTTCCAGGGCCGCCGCCATTTTGCGGGCCGCCGGCGTCCGCGCTGAGCCAAAGTTGGAGTGCGACAGCAACGCCACCCGGGGTTTGACCCCGAATCGGCGCACCTCATCCGCTGCCAGCAAGGTCATGTCGGCGACGGCCCTGGCGTCTGGATCCTCGTTGACGTGGGTATCACAGATGAACAGCGTGCCCTTTTGCAGAATCACCACATTCATGGCTGCTGGTCTGCGCACCCCGCTGCGCAGGCCGATGATATCGACCACGTGTTGCAGGTGGCTCTGATAACTGCCGATGGTCCCGCAGATCATCGCATTGACATGCCGCAGTCGCACCAGCATGGCCCCCATCACGGTGGCCCGGGTCCGACATCTGACCTGCGCCGTGTCGGGATCGACACCACGGCGCTCCATGATGCGGTGGTATTCCGGCCAGCAGTCGCTGAAGTATTCGTTGCTACGGGGGTCGATGAGCTCGAAGTCGTCGTCGATCGCCAGTCTGAGACCTGATTTTTCGATATTGCGCTCGACGGTTTCTCGACGTCCGATCAGTATTGGTCTGGCGATGCCATCGTCGACCACCACCTGCACCGCTCTGAGGACCCGCTCCGCCTCACCCTCTGCGTAGAGTACCCGCCCCGGTGCGTTGCGGGCTCGCTCGAACACCGGTTTCATCACCATACCGGTTCGGAACACAAACCGTTGCAGGCTCTCGCGATAGGCGGCCAGATCCTCGATGGGACGTGTAGCCACGCCACTGTCCATCGCCGCCCTCGCCACCGCGACCGGGACCTCGGTGATCAGGCGCGGGTCGAATGGCCGGGGGATCAGATTCTCAGGGCCAAACGCAAGCGGCTGTCCGGCATAGGCGGCCACCACCTCTTCCGTGGGTTCGGCCATGGCCAGGTCTGCGATGGCGCGCACACAGGCCTGTTTCATCGCCTCGTTGATGCAGGTCGCACCAACATCCAATGCGCCTCGAAAAATGTAGGGAAAACACAGTACGTTGTTAACCTGGTTCGGATAATCCGAGCGCCCGGTGGCGATGATGGCGTCGTCGCGCACCTCGCGTACCTGTTCGGGCAGGATCTCTGGATCCGGGTTGGCCAGCGCCAGTATCACTGGTTTGGGCGCCATCCGCGCAACCATGTCGCGGTCGAGTACACCGGGCGCCGACACGCCCAGAAATATGTCGGCGTCGCCAATCACCTCGGCCAGTTTGCGGGCATCGGTATCGCGGGCGTACCCGGCTTTGCGCGGGTCCATGTCGACGGTGCGGCCCTGGTAGACCACGCCATGGATATCGCAAACCGTGATGTGGTGGCGCGGCAGCCCCAGGCTCACCAGCATGTCCAGACAGGCCAGACCGGCTGCGCCGGCGCCGGAGGCAACCAGGCGCACCTCGGCGATATCTTTTTCGACCACTCTCAGCGCATTGATCACAGCCGCGCCAACGATGATGGCGGTGCCGTGCTGGTCATCGTGGAAGACTGGTATGGCCATGCGCCGGCGCAATTCCTGCTCGACCTGGAAACATTCCGGTGCCTTGATATCCTCGAGGTTGATGCCGCCGAAAGTCGGCTCCAGGCTGGCGATGATGTCGACCAGACGGTGCGGGTCGGTCTCGTCGACTTCGATATCGAAGACATCGATGCCGGCAAACTTCTTGAACAGCACAGCCTTGCCTTCCATGACCGGTTTGGAGGCCAGAGGACCGATTGCGCCGAGGCCAAGTACCGCAGTGCCGTTGGTGATCACGGCAACCAGGTTGCCGCGTGCGGTATAGCGTGAGGCCAGCGCCGGGTCACGGGCGATTTCTTCGCAGGGGGCTGCCACACCGGGAGAATAGGCCATGGACAGGTCGACCTGGTTGGCCAGCGGCTTGCTGGGCGTGACCTGGATCTTCCCCGGGGTCGGATTGCTGTGATAATGCAGCGCGTTGTCGCGATTTTCGTCTGTCATGATCGCCTCAGGTTGTGTGACTGACGAACTGCCCGC
>CBDVAK010000366.1:0-3015 GCA_965371945.1 uncultured Candidatus Competibacteraceae bacterium | reverse complement strand
ACCTGCCGCTGGTCTTCGGCGCACATCCCGGCTCCGGGATGGCTGCGAGACCGCACCGGCTGCGACCGCAGCGATGAGCTGGAATTGTCTACCGTCATTGTGTACTCGAAGACTGGTTGACCGCACCGGCGACAGGCCGGTTGGCAGGGCAGACATTGCGTGGTCAGCGATCTTTGGTCAAGTACCAGCGGCGTGCTCGTGGTTACCCGTTGTGGCGTTCGGTCAATATGTCACAAGCGCTGAGTGTGTTGAATCACAGCGGCTGTCGCCCCGCGGTGGGATGCTGATCGCGAAGGTCGATACCCGGGCACCCGATATCGATACCCCCGTCCGCTCCGGCAGCTGGTGCGCTGTACCATGGCGGTGGGGATTTCTCTTACAGCATGATCGTGATCGGGAGGAAGCGTGACGAAACTGGTGATCGACTTTCAGGAGGGCTTTGCTGAGGACACCATCGTGGTCTTGATTGACGACCGCGAAGTGTTTCGCAAGCAGGCCGTGACTACAAACTTTTTGCTGGGACACGCAGACAGCTTCGAGACCGAGGTGAGTGAGCCACCGTTTGAGGTGGAAGTCTCGGTGACATCTAGAGGACTTTCCGGTGGGATCCGGCTCGATCCCGTCGGTGCTGTCTACCTTGGCGTCTCGGTTGGCGACCGGGAAATCACATTTGTGGTTTCCGACCAACCGTTTGGCTACGCCTAGATGGGTCTGGCCTGACCGTTGTCCCGGCGAGTGACCCGCAGGTCAACCCTGCGGAGTACACTGGGAGCATACCAATGGGTACTGAAGACACGCGCTACACACCAAACCCCATCCCTGGGCCTGGCCCCGATCCCGACCCATTTCCAGGTCCAGGTCCAGGTCCGGACCCGGTTCCGGAGCCCATACCGGGGCGGATACCAGGGCGCATCCCTGAACGTATTCCCCGGGAGTGGTGGCGGTGCCGGCGGATCGGCCCGGTCAGCGGCCGTTACGAAGGTGAAATGACCCAGCCCAGGGCTGGTGGTTACGCCCTGGATTTGCGCGTCGATATCGATCCCAGGCATCCCAATTCGCCGGTCATGGATCGGGTCAGCGGTGACCTCTACCAGGTCTATCGCTTCAGTTGGGGCAGCCGGGTCTTCACCTGGCGGGTCTACCGCGAATCCTGGGTGGTCGAGAATCCTGCAGTCAGCTGGAGCAGATGCTCGGTGACCGTCAGAGGCTCCGTCACCTACCCGAAGGGCAGTCATCCCACAACCACCCTGACCATGATCATACCCTGGGGAACATTCCAGGCGGCAGGTCCGGCCAGTGTCACCTTCACCGAAGCCGGAGGCGGCAGCAGCAGTTATAGCTGCGCGCGGAAATCATCCGCGTTTCGTACCGTGGAACTGGAAGTGGACGTCTGCAGTTCGGTCAACAATGCACCCCTGCTGCCCGACTTCGACACCGCTGGCCATCCCGATCGACCGGCCAGTTTGCCGCAACGCAACCTGACGGTGGAATCCGCTTACCTGGAAGCGGGTATCGACTTGACCGTCAACCCCATCCATACCGTGATCGACGACAGTGCGGCGCAGTTTACGAGCTGGTCGGTGGCCGAGCTCCACGACGCCATGGAGCAGCATTTCAGCCGCATCTCGGGCGGTTGGCCCAAGTGGTATAGCTGGTGTCTGGTGGCCGGGCGTTTCGACAATGCCGGTGTCGGGGGGATCATGTTCGACGCCGCCGCCAACTATGGCGGTGCCGGCAAAGCGCCGGAAAGGCAAGGTTGCGCGGTCTTCCGTGACCATCAGTGGTTCAACAACCTGGCTCCCAATCCACCGGCGAACGATATCGAAGCCGCCGCCATGCGCAAGTATCTCTACACCTTCGTGCACGAGATCGGTCATGGCTTCAACTTTCTGCATTCCTGGGACAAATCCCGGCCGGATGCGCTGTCGTGGATGAACTATGACTGGCGCTACGATAACCGCAACGGCGCCAACAGTTTCTGGTCCGACTTCTGGATGCGCTTCGATGACGAGGAGCTCATTCACCTGCGCCATGGCGACCGATCCGAGGTCATCCCCGGTGGCGATGCCTGGACCACCGGTTGGCACCTGGAAAGCCCCCCGGGGGCCAGCACCAATGTCGATGGGAATCCTCCTGTGGAACTGCTGGTGCGCTCCAAGGGTTACTACGAGTTTATGGAGCCGGTCAGCGTGGAGCTGCGGTTGCGCAACACCACCGACCTGCCTCTGGAACTCGACACCCGGCTCAATCCCGAGCTGGGCGGTGTCGCCATCTACATTCGGCGACCCGATGGGCGGATGATCGAATACGCCCCTCTGCTGTGCAAACTGGCCGACCCTGCGATCCGCTTGTTCGGGTCGGCTCAACAGGCCGCGGAGGGTGCCGACCGTTACAGCGAGGAGGTGTTTCTGAGTTTTGGCAGCTCCGGACACTATTTCAATGAACCGGGTGAATATTTGTTGCGCGCGGTCTACCAGGGGGCAGGCAATATCTATATCGCCTCCAATATCCACCGGCTGCGGGTTGGTCAGCCGTTTTCCAGAGAAGAGGAGCGGGCAGCGCAGGATGTGTTCGGTTACGAGGCCGGGTTGGCGCTCTACATGGGCGGCTCGGCATCGCCATTCCTGACCTCGGGAATGGATGCGCTCAGGGATGCCGCCGACCGGTTTGCCAACACCGCAGTCGGTGCGCAACTGGCGATGACGCTGGCGCACGGTTTGTCGCGGCCTTTCCATCGGATCGACAAAGACAAACTGGTGATGGTGGCGGATGCTGAGCCGGAAGCTGCGCTGGCACTCACCAGCCAGGCGCTGGAGCAGCACAAACGCGATGATTCGACGCTGTCCAACATCGCCTATCATCAGTGCCGCCGCACCCGTGCGCAGTTGCTTGCCGCGGAGGGACGCAAGGCGGACGCCAGGAAGGAGCTGGCCAGCCTCTCGCGTTATCTGAAGAAGCGAAACGTCAAACCGGCAGTGCTGGATTCGATCGGGAAATTCTCCAAGAGTCTGTGAC
>CBDVAK010000365.1:0-3034 GCA_965371945.1 uncultured Candidatus Competibacteraceae bacterium | reverse complement strand
GTCCGATCCATCGAATATGCACTGGCTTACCGGCTATGACGGCTGGTCGTTCTACGTCCACCAGTGCGTGCTGGTGGCAGCCGACGGCGAACCACTGTGGTTTGGACGCGGCATGGATGCCAACGGTGCGCGCCGTACCGTCTATATGAACGATGACCGTATCGTCGGTTATCCCGATCACTATGTGCAATCGGTCGAACGTCATCCCATGGATTTTCTGTGCGGCGTGATCAGCGAACAGGGCTGGGAGTGTTGCCGGATCGGCGTTGAGATGGACAACTACTATTTCAGCGCCGCCTGCCATGCCTCGTTGCGGAACAACCTTCCGCTGGCGCACTTTGTCGATGCCACCGGGCTGGTCAACTGGCGGCGCGCGGTGAAATCACCGACCGAGCTCGAATATATGCGACGCGCCGCACGCATCGTCGAGCGTATGCATGCACGTATCGTCGAATGCGTCGAACCCGGTCTGCGCAAGAATGATCTGGTTGCCGAGATCTACAAAGTCGGCATCCAAGGAGCCGACGGTCACGGTGGCGATTACCCTGCCATCGTACCCATGTTGCCCACCGGCGCGGATGCCGCGGCGCCCCACCTGACCTGGGACGACAAGCCCTTTGCGCGTGGTGCGGGGACATTCTTCGAAATCGCCGGTTGTCACCGCCGCTATCACTGCCCCTTGTCCCGCACGGTCTATCTCGGCCAGCCCCCCCAGGCATTTCTGGATGCCGAGCAGGCCCTGCTCGAAGGCATAGAGGCAGCGCTGGAGGCAGCGCGGCCGGGCAACACCTGTGAACAGGTCGAAGCAGCCTGGCGCCAGGTGATCGCCCGCCACGGTATCGAAAAGGAGAGTCGCTGCGGTTATTCCATCGGTCTCAGCTACCCGCCCGACTGGGGCGAGCGCACCATGAGTTTTCGCGCGGGTGACCGCACGGTGCTACAGGAGAATATGACCTTTCATCTGATGCCCGGGCTGTGGCAGGACGATTGGGGTCTGGAGATCACCGAGAGCATCGTGATCACCGCCGCTGGCGCGGAGCCTTTGTCCCGGGTGCCGCGCGCTCTGGTGATCAAGAGCTGATGACTGCCGAAACTTTCCAATAACCCGGTGGCTGCGCCCACACTGCCCCGGCTTGTTGAGCACCTACCGACTGCCGTCTGAATACCGGGCAGCACCTTGGGAGGCCATGCAACCATGGACCAGGTAGAGCACGAGGTACGTCGGTGGCTGGAGGAGGTGGTGATCGGCCTGCGCCTGTGCCCTTTCGCCGTCGCGCCCTGGCAACAGGGCCGGGTGCGGATCAGGATCAGTGATGCACGTGGCGAATCGGCGCTGCTGCAGGCATTGTATTCGGAACTGTTGCTGATCGATCAGGAACCAGCGGCGGATCTGGAAACCACCCTGCTGGTGGCGCCACTGATCCTGCAACAGTTCGAGGACTACAATCAGTTTCTCGATCTGGTCGATGGCTTGCTGCGGCAGTCGGGCTGGGAAGGCCGCTACCAGGTCGCGAGCTTCCATCCGCGGTACTGCTTTGCTGGAAATCAGCCCGACGATGCCGCCAATCTCACCAATCGTTCGCCCTATCCGATCCTGCACATCATCCGCGAGTCGAGCATCGAAGACGCACTGCGAACATTCGAAAATCCCGAGGCCATACCAGCGAACAATATTCGCAGGCTCGAGTGTCTCGGTGCGAACGAACGACGCCGACTTTTTTCCTACTTGCTGCGTTGAGGACCGGGAGCAGAACATGCCCTATCTCTTTCTCGCGATTGCGATCGCCGCCGAGGTGGCGGCTACCAGCGCTTTGAAGGCCTCGGAGGAGTTCAGCCGGCTCGGTCCCAGCGTGGTGGTGGTGGTCGGTTACGGCATCGCCTTTTATTTCCTCACATTGGTATTGCGCACGGTGCCGCTGGGAATCGCCTACGCGCTATGGTCGGGGCTGGGCATGGTGTTGGTGGCAGTGATCGGAATCGTGATCTACCGCCAGGTTCCGGACTGGCCGGCAGTGTTGGGCATGGCTTTGATCATCACCGGGGTGATGGTTATCAACCTGTATTCAGACACCGCGGGTCATACCTGACCAGCACAGTATCCAGGTCCGGGTACACAGGACTGTCCTTGGCGCTCAATCCGTAGCGGCGCGCCAGTGTCCAGTATCCGGGCAGTAGAAACCCGCCGTTGTGGTTCGACACCGCGACCGGATCGGATCGATAGCGGGCCCGCAATTCGAACCATGGGAGCCCCGGATTCTCATGGTGGGTGACATGATAGTTGTTGTTGAGAAACATCAGCCGGGTCAACGGGTCGCCCTCGATGATTCCGGTCCGGTGCCCCTGTGTGGCGGCGGGTCGATGTTCGTGGAATGATCGCAGCAGGGTCAGGCTTAACCCCGGCCAGGCGAACAGCAGCAGATATTGCCAGAATGGCAAACCGTTGACCGTGGTAACCCACAGATAGATCAACCCACAGCCCGCCAGTTGTAACAGCCATGCCGGCAGGTGTCGGAAGTCCCCACCCGCTAGGCGCGCGCCTTCGGCTGCCCAGAATCGTGCTACCACCAGCCAGGGGCCCAGTGTCAAACGCCCGAGCAGGGTCTGGTTGAACCTCAGCAGGCCGCGCGCTACGGCAGGCAGGCGTTGCCAGGTAGCGGGCATCACGTAGTAGGACTCGGTGTCCCGGTCTGGGTGGGTCAGGGTGTCGGAGCGGTGATGCTGGAGATGAGATTCTCGATAGATCTGATAGGGTATCCAGAGGGTGAGTGGCGCCCACACCAGCAGGGTATTGAGCCAGACGTGCCGGGTGGGGTGGCGGTGCAGCGCTTCGTGCTGCAGAGAGCCTTGCAGTGCGAGTGAAAATCCCCCGGCAACCAGCAACAGCCACCACGGCAACCTGGTCGCATACCAGGTCAGCAGAATCCACAAGCTGTAGTTGGCGACCAACAAGGTCCACGTCGGCATTCCCAGGCGCCGCCAGAGCGAAGTCGGGTGCGAGCCATTGGCTGTGGAGGGGGGCTGGTCCATCAGATGC
>CBDVAK010000364.1:0-3046 GCA_965371945.1 uncultured Candidatus Competibacteraceae bacterium | reverse complement strand
CCGCGTCAATCAGGTTGCCACCCGCACCCGCGTCAATCAGGGTTGCTGCCGGGTCCTGTTACCCGCATGCGGTTGGCAGCGCCGGTCAGATCTGCGCGAGAAAGTCCGCCGAAGGCGCAAAGAAAGTAGCCCCGGTGACCGCGGTGGTGTAGTCGAGCAAGCGATCGTAGTCGCCGTTGTCGTCGGCATATATCATCTGCTTGAGTGAAGCGTGGACCACCTCGAAGGAGTTCGCGTAGGCGATAAAGACGGTACCCGCCTCGATCGCGTTGCCATAGGCCATGTTTTGCCGGTACATCTTGATCTCTTCACCCGCTGAATCCACCAGTTTGGATTTCTCATTGTGTGCCCAGGCGGGTTTGGCATCGCCCTGCAGTTCAATGTCGTCGTGCTTGGTACGGCCGACCACGCGCTCCTGCATCTCGACAGCCTCTCCGTTCCACCTGCCGAAATCGTGCACGTAACGCTGCACGGTGACAAAACTGCCGCCGGCAAACGCGGGCTCCCCGGAGCCAACCAGAACAGCGTCGTCGCGTTCTTGTGCCTGCGGGTTCTCAGTACCGTCCACGAAATCGATCAGATCGCGATCGTCGAGGTATTTGAAGCCCTGGACGTCCTCGACAACCGATGCCGTGCCGCCAAAACTGTCGACCAGATAGCGGGCCAGCTGATAATTCAGATCCCAGCGATATGAAGTGATATGCAGGAGAATGTCGGCGGCGGTTGCCGGGAAGGTCCGGTTACCATCCGCCATGGCCTCGAATGGGCGCAAGCCCTCGGGTCGCTGGGTCGGAAACAAGCGGTCCCAGCAACGACTTCCAATCGCGACGGTACATTCCATCCTGGCGCCGAGATCCTTGTGTCCGATGGCTTGGACCAGGGCATTGGTGCCGGCCACGGCGGCCCGCGCCCGGGTCGTAGTATTGGCGTCATCAGCTACGGTGAGGGTGATGAAGCTGCCGTTGGATTTCGGATCCGACAGGACCCCGGGTTGTGGATTGTTCATGGTGGTCTCGGGTGTGATGGCGGTAAGAATCCGATTCTCCCACAGGCGATGGACTTGCGCAGCACCTCCGACTGGTGGACGTTCTACAATGTAGGAACCGACACGGGAGACCAGCCATGAGTTCACGCACCTTGCTACGTACGATTGCGGCGGTGACCACTTCGGATGGTGCCGGGGTCAAACTGCGGCGCAGCCTGGGCGCCAGCGACGGATCGCGCCACGATCCGTTCCTGATGCTGGACGAGTTTTACTCGGACGACCCGGACGACTACCTGGCCGGCTTTCCG
This sequence comes from uncultured Candidatus Competibacteraceae bacterium, assembly GCA_965371945.1. Classification (GTDB taxonomy): domain Bacteria; phylum Pseudomonadota; class Gammaproteobacteria; order Competibacterales; family JAHEDQ01; genus CBDVAK01. The sequence continues at coordinate 1,753 of CBDVAK010000364.1, read as the reverse complement.
TCGCATCCTCACCGGGGATTCGAGACGGTGACCTATATGCTGGACGGTCACATGCGACACGAAGATCATCTGGGAAATCGCGGTGACCTGGGCCCGGGCGATGTGCAATGGATGACAGCAGGGCGCGGGATCATCCATTCCGAGATGCCGCAGCAGACCGAAGGCCGGATGCGTGGCTTTCAGTTATGGCTCAATCTGCCGGCGACCGAGAAAATGCGACCCGCATCCTATCGCGATATTCCCTCCGCGCAGATTCCCGAGGCTGGCTTGAGCCACGGCGGTACGGTGCGCGTCATTGCGGGTACCTATGATGATGGTGATCAGCAGGTCACGGGTGCCGTACGCTCTGCATTCACGGAACCCTGCTACCTGGATGTTCACATGACCGGCTACGGGCGGTTTCGCACTGCCCTGCCGGAGCAGCACAACGCTTTTGTCTATGTCTACGAAGGTAATGCCAATGTCGGTGGCCAGCAGTTGTCCCGACATAGTGCCGGCCTGCTGTCATCCGGTGCGACGGTGGAGATAGAGGCCGGTGCCGACGGCGCCAGCGTGTTACTGCTGGCCGGGCGGCCGTTGAACGAGCCGGTGGTGCAACAGGGCCCTTTCGTCATGAACACGCGCGCAGAGATCGAACAGGCGATGGCCGACTACCGTGATGGCAAGCTCGCGGTCTGACCCGGGTCCAGGCTGCCTTTGGTGCTAAGCGCTGATTCGTGACTGACGAACAGTGACATGCTCAACAACACCAATGCGCCTGCCTGGTGCGTTGCTGCCAACACCACCGGCACTTGCAGCAGCAGGGTCGAAATACCCAGTGCCATCTGGGCCAGCGCTGTCGCCAGCAGCAGGTGGATACCAAGACGCAGCCGCTGGCCGGGCCGGTTCATAGCCGCGCTCAACCACAGCACTACCACCATCGACAGGAGGACAGTGGCCAGCAGGCGGTGATCGAACTGTATCGTGGCGATGTTTTCAAACAGGTTGAGGTAAAGAGGGCTCATATCGAAAATCCCATCGGGAATCCATTTGCCACCCATGAGCGGAAAGGTGTTGTATGCGAACCCGGCTTTGGTACCGGCCACGAAGCCGCCCGAAACCAGGGTGATCAGTGTCAGCACGGTGACCGCAGGCGACAACAGACGAATGTTTCGTGCCGGGCTCTCTACCGTGGGTCTGGAATCCGCCAGCAGGTCGAGAGCCAGCCAGAGCATGTAGGTATAGATGGCAACAGCCGCGAGCAGATGCGCGGTGAGCCGGTATTGGCTGACATGAGGATTGTCCACCAGACCGCTCTTGACCATATACCAGCCGAGCAGCCCTTGCAGGCCGCCCAGTATGAACACCACCACCAGACGCGGGACCAGGCGCCTGCCAACTTTGCGACGTAACAGAAAATAGAGAAATGGCAGTAGAAAAATCACGCCGATGGTACGCCCCAAAACCCGGTGCGCGAACTCAAACCAGTAGATGCGCTTGAACCCGGCAAGGTCCATGCCGGCATTGATCTTCAGATACTCGGGAGACTGCCGGTAGTGAGCGAATTCCTGCTCCCACCCGGCCTCGTTCATGGGTGGTACGAAACCGGTCAAGGGTGCCCACTTGACCATCGATAGTCCGGAGCCCGTCAGTCTGGTCACGCCACCAAGCACCACCATGCTGAACACCAAAGCGCAACAGACCAGCAGCCACCATGCGACCTGCCGCTGGTCTTCGGCGCACATCCCGGCTCCGGGATGGCTGCGAGACCGCA
>CBDVAK010000363.1:0-3047 GCA_965371945.1 uncultured Candidatus Competibacteraceae bacterium | reverse complement strand
ACCACCGGCAGCGGCTCGATCGCATCGAGCACGGTGGCACGCCGGGTCATGGAGCCGGTATGCCAGTGTTCGAGCTGGCGACCGGTGATGAGGACCATGGGGTAGTCGTCATCCGGGAATTCGTCCGCCGGAATCAGCCGGGCCGGTACGAATCGACCGCGTCCATCGCCGGTCGGAAAGCCGCCCTGGAAGATCACACCCTCGCCCGGGTCCCCCTCTTGTTCACAGGGATAGGTGACCGAGCTGTCGGCCTGCAACCGCGGCCAGGTGATGCCGGCGATGCTGGGCATGGCGGTGCGCATTTCCTCGAACACCTCGCGTGCGTCCGCATAGTCCCAATCCAGTCCCAGGCGCCGGGCGAGTTGCTGGATGATCCACAGATCCTGCCGGGCCTCGCCCGGCGGTGCCAATGCCTGGCGCCCCAACTGTACACGCCGGTCTGTGTTGGTGAAGGTGCCGGTCTTTTCCGGGAACGCGGAAGCCGGCAGTACCACGTCGGCGAACGCCGCGGTTTCGGTGAGAAACAGATCCTGCACCACCAGGTGGTCCAATGCGGCCAGGGCCTGGCGCGCGTGGTTGAGATTAGGGTCCGACATCGCCGGATTCTCGCCCATGATATAGATCCCGGCGAGCTTGCCGTCGAGCACGGCATGCATGATCTCAACGACCGTCAGTCCCGGTTCGGAATCCAGAGTACTGCCCCACAGCGCCTCGAAGCGTTGCCGCACTGCATCGTTGCCGACCGCCTGGTAGTCCGGATAGACCATCGGTATGAGACCGGCGTCGGAAGCACCCTGCACGTTGTTCTGGCCACGCAGCGGGTGCAGACCGCAACCCGGTCGGCCGATCTGTCCGGTCATCATCGACAGCGCGATCAGACACCGCGCATTGTCGGTACCGTGGATGTGCTGGGAGATGCCCATGCCCCAGAAGATGATCGATCCCGAAGCGGTCGCAAAGCGGCGCGCCACATCACGCAGCGTGTCCGCGGCGATACCACATACCGGCTCCATCTGTTCGGGACTGAAGGCGGCGACGTTGTCACGGATGAGTTCGAAATCGCGAGTGTGGTTGTTGATAAAATCGCGGTCGACCATCCCTTCTTCGATGATGACGTGCATCAGGGCGTTGAGCAGCGCCACATCGCTGTCGGGTTTGAACTGCAGGTACCAGGTAGCGTGACGGGCGATCTCGGTGCGCCGCGGGTCCATCACGATCAGGGTCTTGCCGGCGCGGACGGCATTCTTGATGAAAGTGGCCGCTACCGGGTGGTTTTCCGTGGTGTTGGAACCGATGATCAGGATCACCTCGGCCTCCGCCACCTCGGCCACCTGGTTGGAGACCGCGCCGGAGCCGATGCCCTCCATCAGCGCCGCCACCGACGAGGCATGGCAGAGGCGGGTGCAGTGGTCGACATTGTTGGTGCCGAACCCCACCCGCACCAGTTTCTGGAACAGATAAGCCTCCTCGTTGCTGCCCTTGGCAGAGCCGAAACCCGCCAATGCATTGGGCCCGCGACTGTCACGTATCGCCGCCAGGCCCGCGGCTGCAACATCCAGCGCCTCCTCCCAACTGGCTTCCCGAAACATTGCCAACGGCTGGCCGGGGTCGAAATCCAAGGCCGCGGACTTGGGCACATCGGCACGACGGATCAAGGGGCGGGTCAAGCGATGCCGATGGCTGACATAGTCAAAGCCATAGCGCCCCTTAACACACAGACGGCCATGATTGGCGGGGCCGTCGCGACCTTCGACATGGAGGATGCGCTCGTCCTTGATGTGGTAGGTGAGCAGACAGCCGACACCACAGTAGGGGCACACCGAATCCACCGAGCGATCCGGAGTCTGCAGACCGACCCCGCCCGCCGGCATCAGGGCCCCGGTCGGACACGCCTGCACACACTCGCCGCAAGCAACACAGGAGCTTGCGCCCATGTCATCGCCGAGATCGAACACGATCTGTGAGCGCGCGCCGCGAAACGCGAACCCGATGACGTCGTTGACCTGCTCCTCGCGGCAGGCGCGCAGACAACGCGTGCATTGGATGCAGGCATCCATGTTGACCGCGATGGCGGGATGGCTGAGATCGGCGGATGGTTGCTCGCGGGCCGGAAAACGCGGCGTGCCGACGCCCAGTTCCCGGGCCCAGCGATCGAGTTCGGAATTCAGCGTGTATTCCTGTCCGGACATGTCGGAACACAGCAGCTCCACCACCATGCGTTGCGAGGCCCGTGCCCGTTCGCTGTCACTGCGTACCGACATGCCTGCCGACGGCAACCTGCAACAAGATGGCGCCAGCACCCGCTCGCCCTCGATCTCGACCATGCAGGCGCGGCAGTTGCCGTCCGCGCGCAGACCCTCCTGATAGCAAAGGTGAGGGATCTCAACGCCATGACGGTGGCTGGCCTGGAGGATGGTTTCGCCGCTGTTCGCCTGCACGCTACGACCATCGAGATTGAAACGAATCGTCTCGCCATTGCCCGACATGTCAGGAAAACTCCTCGGGAAAATATTTCATCGCACACAGCAGCGGATTGGGTGCTGCCTGACCGAGGCCGCAGATCGAGGCATCGATCATGGTCTGGGAGAGTTCGCGCAGCAACGGTTGATCCCATTGGTCGCGCGACATCAATGCCACCGCCTTTTCGGTACCTACCCGGCAAGGGGTACATTGTCCACAGGATTCATGTGCAAAAAAGCGCATCGCATTGAGCGCGGCATCACGCACCGAGTCCTGATCCGACAACACGATCACTGCCGCCGAGCCAATGAAACAACCGTGCTCCTGCAAAGTGTCGAAGTCCAGCGGCACATCGCCAAGACGGGCCGGCAGTATGCCGCCCGAGGCACCACCGGGAAAATAGGCATAGAGATCATGACCCGGCAGCATGCCACCGCAAAATTCATCGATCAGTTCACGTACGGTGATGCCGGCCGGCGCCAGATGAACACCGGGTTTGCAGACCCGACCACTGACCGAAAACGAACGCAGACCCTTGCGGCCGTGGCGCCCCTGGCTGGCGAACCACTCCGCGCCGCGCTCGATGA
>CBDVAK010000362.1:0-3069 GCA_965371945.1 uncultured Candidatus Competibacteraceae bacterium | reverse complement strand
CGATCACGCGACCCGCCGGCGAGGATGCCGGGCCCAGCCCGTTCGAATTGATCGAGGCCCGCCGGGTGATCGAGGGAGAGGTCGCAGCCATTGCCGCGGTCCGGGCCACTGCGCGGGACTTGCGCGGCCTGGAGGAGGCCATCGCCCGTATGGACACTCAGATCGCCGCGGGCACTCAGCATGTGTCGGCGGAGGATGACGGCGATCTGCTGTTTCATCGAAGAATGGCGGCCAGCAGCCACAACAGCACGTTGGAGAACATCATCGGTGAACTCTGGGAAGGCATGCGCCAGCCAATTTTCGGGGTGCTGAGCGAACGCAGCGAACTGCCGGAGAATGCCCGGCGCGCGGTGATCGAGCACAACCAGATCTGCGATGCGGTGCGCACCGGGGATGCCGATGGCGCCCGCGCGGCCATGCATCGCCATCTCGATCATGTCAGGGAAATCCTGCTCCAGGAGCAATCGACATGAGCAAACCGTTGCTGCTACACGAAGATCGGCTGCTGCCGGTTGACCCGGCGGTGCGGGCTACTGCCCGCAGACTCTACCAGGCGGTCAGGACATTGCCCATCGTCAGTCCTCATGGCCATACCGATCCGGCCTGGTTCGCCGCCAACCGGGCGTTCGAGAATCCCACCCAACTGTTGTTGATCCCGGACCACTATCTGTTTCGCATGCTGCACAGCCAAGGCGTGCCCTTGCAGCAACTGGGTATCCCCACGATCGATGGCACCGCCGTGGAGGCCGATCCACGCAAGATCTGGCGCTTGTTCGCAGAGCACTACTTTCTGTTCCGTGCCACCCCGTCGCGGCTGTGGCTCGATCATGTCCTTCACGAGGTATTCGGCCTGCGTGAACAACTCGATGCCGACACCGCTGACGACATCTACGACCATATCGATTCGTGTCTGCGCGAGCCGGCGTTTCTGCCCAGAGCGTTGTTCGAACGATTCGGAATCGAGGTGCTGACCACCACCGAATCGCCATTGGACGATCTGCGCCACCACCGCGCGCTGCGGGAGGATGATTGGCCCGGCAGGGTCCTGACCGCGTTTCGCCCCGATCCGGTGGTCGATCCCGAGTTCGAGGATTTTTCCGGAAACGTGTTCCGACTGGGCGAAATGACCAACGAAGACACCGGCAGCTGGCAGGGCTATCTCAATGCACTGGCCATCCGTCGCGGTTATTTTGCCAGCCTTGGCGCGACCTCGACCGACCATGGGCACCCCACGGCACGAACCGCGGATCTCTCGTTGCAACGCTGCGAGCAACTGTTCGCCGCTGCGCTGGCGGGTGGGTTGGATGCCGAACAGGCCGATCTGTTGCGCGCCCAGATGCTGACCGAGATGGCCCGCATGAGCCTGGACGACGGCTTGGTCATGCAGATACACCCGGGGTCGTTCCGCAACCACGATGCTTCCGTGTTCACGCGTTTCGGCCGCGACAAGGGGGCGGACATTCCTACCCGTACGGACTATGTGCAGGCACTCAAGCCTCTGTTGGACCGCTTCGGTCACGAGCCTGGCCTGAGCGTGATCCTGTTTACGCTCGATGAAACCAGCTATAGCCGTGAATTGGCACCGCTGGCGGGTCACTACCCGGTGCTCAAACTGGGGCCACCCTGGTGGTTTTTCGACAGCCCCGAAGGAATGTTGCGGTTTCGACACGCGGTCACCGAGACCGCCGGGTTCTACAATACGGTGGGCTTCAACGATGACACCCGGGCTTTTTTGTCGATCCCCGCCCGCCACGACGTCGCCCGCCGTATCGATTGCCGCTATCTGGCGGAACTGGTTCACGACCACCGTCTGCAAGAGGAAGAGGCTTTGGAGGTTGCCAACGACCTTGCGTACCGGCTCGTCAAGCGGGCCTATCGATTGTAACCATCAACCGGCGTCCCGCCAGCGTTCGATGCTGCGGTCGCCACGTTCCGGGAGCAAAGGAGAAACAATGATGAAAATAACGTTGAGAACTCTGACCAGCGGTTTGCTGGCCAGCGCTTTGGTACTGGGGGCAGCAACCAGTCTGGCGGCCGAAAAAATCGTACTCAAATCGGCCGATACTCACGCGGAAGACTATCCGACCGTACAGGCCGTGGTGCACATGGGCAAGTTGCTCGATGAATGGACCGATGGCCGCCTGACCATCAAGATCTACCCGGGCCGGCAACTGGGCGAGGAAAAGGACACCATCGAGCAGACCATACTCGGCGCCATCGACCTCAACCGGGTCAATCTGGCGCCGATGAACAGCATCGTGCCGGAAACCGCGATTCCCGCGCTGCCCTATATCTTCCGGTCCACCGAGCACATGCACAAGGTGATGGACGGCGACATCGGCCAACAGATTCTGGATGCCTTCGCACCTCACGGTATGATTGGTCTGGCCTATTACGACTCGGGAGCACGCTCCTTCTACAACAGCAAGCATGCAATTCGCTCCCCTGCCGATATGAAGGGCATGAAGATCCGGGTGCAGAACTCGGAACTGTTCGTGGCCACCATGGAGGCGTTGGGAGCCAATGCCACGCCCATGGAGTTCGGTCAGGTCTATGAAGCACTGAAAACCGGTGTCATCGACGGTGCCGAAAACAACTGGCCCTCCTACGAATCCACCCGTCACTTCGAGGTGGCCAAGTACTACACGCTGGATCAGCACTCCATGTCTCCCGAGGTGCTGGTGATGTCGAAGCGCAGTTGGGACAAGCTCAGTAGTGAAGACCAGGAGCTGGTGCGCAAGGCGGCCAGGGAATCAGTGCCGGTGATGCGCAAGCTCTGGAACGAACGGGTCGAAAAGTCCAAAGCCATCGTCATGGGAGCGGGCAACGAGGTGCTGGAGATCGTCGAGAAGCAGCCGTTTATCGATGCCATGGGGCCGGTGTACGCCAAGTTTGCCAATACCCCGGAACTGCAGGATCTGGTCAAGCGTATCCAGGCTGTCGAGTAGGGGATCTGGTTGCCCGGTGGCACCGGGGCGAGCCCGGTGCCACCGCAGGCAGGTCCTGTCTGGAGGCTTCAAACCATGACTGCAGTGCTCGAATCCTTGGCGGTGTTCAGTCGGGGGATAT
>CBDVAK010000361.1:0-3099 GCA_965371945.1 uncultured Candidatus Competibacteraceae bacterium | reverse complement strand
ACGACTGCTGCCAAATCTATTTCTCCGTTTCGACCAGACCCTTGACGAACAAGCGCTGCATCACCACCACCACCAGCACCGGCGGCAGCATGGCCAACATGGCGGTGGCCATGATCATGTGCCAGAGCGGCTCCGAATCCGGCACCGTCACCATGCGCTGTATGCTCACCACGATGGTGTAGTAGGACTCGTCGGTGGTCACGATCAAGGGCCACAGATACTGGTTCCAGCCATAGATAAACAAAATCACGAACAACGCGGCGATGTTGGTGCGTGACAGCGGCAACAGGATGTCGCGAAAGAACTTCATCGGCCCGGCGCCGTCCATGCGCGCGGCTTCCAGCAACTCGGCAGGCACGGTCATAAAGAATTGCCGGAACAGGAAGGTCGCGGTGGCGCTGGCGATCAACGGTACGCTGAGACCGGCATAACTGTTCAGCAAGCCAAGATTCGCCACCACCTCGAAGGTAGGCAGGATACGCACCTCCACCGGCAGCATCAGGGTCATGAAGATGACCCAGAAAATGGTCCTGCGAAACGGAAATCGAAAATAGACGATGGCAAAGGCGGAAATGATGGATATTGAGATCTTGCCGATCGCGATCGACAGGGCCATGACCATACTGTTGAACATCATCATCGCGACCGACACGCCACCCGCCTCGGCCACTCCCTGCAGCAGAGCGGTGCGGTAGTTGTCGATAAACTGATCGCCCGGCCACATCGGGATCGGCGCCGACATCAGATCCTCGGGTGCATGCGTGGAGGCCACAAAGGTAATCCAGATCGGCAATGCGACCATCACCACACCCAGGATCAGCACCAGATGCGTCAACACGGTCAGCCAGGGGCGATTCTCGACCATCAGTACTCGACCTTGCGCTCGATATAGCGGAACTGGATCACGGTCAGCAAACCCACGATCACCATCAGCACCACCGATTGAGCCGCCGAACCGCCCAGATCCAGACCAATGAAGCCGTCGTTGAAAACCTTGTAAACCAGGATCTGGGTAGCCTGTCCGGGCCCCCCTCTGGTGGTGGCATGGATCAACCCGAAGGTATCGAAGAAGGCATATACGACATTGACGACCAGCAGAAAGAACGTGGTCGGCGACAGCAAGGGAAACACGATGGTCCAGAAACGCTTCCAGGGACTCGCGCCATCGATGGCGGCTGCTTCGATCAACGATTGCGGTATGGCCTGGAGACCGGCCAGGAAGAACAGAAAGTTGTAGCTGAGCTGTTTCCAGGCCGCCGCAATCACCACCATGGTCATGGCCTGGCTACCATTGAGCAGATGGTTCCACTCGTAGCCCAGCGAGCGCAACACCCAGGCGATGATGCCGATGGTGGGGTTGAACATGAACCACCACAGCACACCGGCGACCGCCGGGGCCACCGCGTAAGGCCAGATTAGCAAAGTCCGGTAACCCAGGGCACCGTGCAGCACACGGTTGGCCATCACCGCCAGCAGTAGCGACACCGACATCGACAGCAGCGTGGTGGCGGAACTAAACACTGCGGTGACCTGCAAAGAGTTCAGATAACCGGGGTCCGCGAACAGTTCACGAAAATTGTCGAACCAGACGAACTGGCTGGAGAGCCCGAAGGCATCCTCGATGAGCAGCGACTGGTACACCGCCTGACCCGCCGGCCAGACAAAAAATACCAGGGTAATCAGCAGTTGCGGCATCACCAGCAGATAGGGCAAGCCGCGCTGGTTGAAGGTGATCCTGGTCAACATGGAGCGGAACGAACCATCAAGGCGATCGGCCGTGGCCCGGTTTGAGCCACGACCGATACGCCAGCCCCTTGGGCCTGACTACTGATTGGCGCGCTCGAACTTGCGCAGCAGCTTGTTGCCCCGCGACACCGCCTCGCCCAATCCCTGCTCGGCACTCTTGTCACCGGCCCAGATCAACTCCAGTTCTTCGTTGATCACGTCCCTGATCTGCACGAAGTTGCCGAGCCGCAGTCCCTTGGAGTTCTCGGTGGGGGCCCGGGCAGTCATCTGTTTGATGGCCACATCGGTACCCGGATTTTCCTCGTAGAAGCCCTGTTCCCGGGTCAGATCGGCGGCCGCGTAGGTAATCGGCAGATAGCCGGTGAACTGGTGCCAGTCAGCCTGCACCTCGGCCGACGACAGATAGGTGAAAAAACGCGCCACCGCCGGATAGACAGCCTTGTCGTGCCCGGCCAACACCCACAGGCTGGCGCCACCTATGATCGTATTCTGTGGCGCACCCTCGGTTTCCGGCCAGAACGGCAGGGTACCGACCCCGAACTCGAAATCCTTGGTATTGGCCTCGATTCCGGCGTAGGAAGCCGAAGAGTTCATGTACATCGCGCATTCCTGGTTGTAGAACAACGGCGCGCTGTCCGAGCGTCGTCCACCATACTGAAAAATCTTGCTTTTCTGCCATTCGGCCATTTTACCGATATGCATGAGCTGCAGCGGTCCATTGAACTCGAGCTCGGTGCCCAGACCACCAAAGCCGTTGGCCTCACTGGCGAAGGGCACATTGTGCCAGGCACTCAGGTTTTCCAGTTGTACCCAGGACTGCCAACCGGTGGTAAATCCGCATTTGTAGCCTGCCGATTGCAGTTTTTGCGCATAACCTTCCAGTTCCGGCCAGGTCTTGGGAGGTTGCCCCGGGTCGAGCCCGGCTTTTTCAAAGGCGGTCTTGTTGTAATAGAGCACCGGGGTCGAACTGTTGAACGGCATCGACAGCATGTTGCCCTCGGTGTCGGTGTAGTAGCCGGCGACCGAGGCCAGATAGGACTCGGGGTCGAAAGGCTCATTGGTATCCGCCATCAGCTTGTAGACCGGATAGACCGCCCCTTTCGCGGCCATCATGGTTGCGGTACCCACTTCGAACACCTGCACCACCGCCGGGTGCTTGCCGGCCCGAAATCCGGCGATGGCGGCGGTCATGGTTTCGGTATAGGTGCCCTTGTAGACCGGCACCACCTTGAAATCTGACTGCGAGGCGTTGAAGTCGTCGGCGATCTGGTTGACTTTTTCACCGAGTCGACCGCCCATGGCGTGCCACCATTCAAACTCAGCCGCTGCCTGTGCCGTACCCAGCCAGATCGC
>CBDVAK010000360.1:0-3101 GCA_965371945.1 uncultured Candidatus Competibacteraceae bacterium | reverse complement strand
TCGGTGGTTTCATCGAACATCAGAAACACGGCTTTGCCACCCGGACCGCGGTGTTCGATGTAGTCGACCACCTCCTTGTGCTGCAGCAGATAGTTGTTGATGTCCTCGATGCTCTCGAACTCCCGGTGCGGTTGCTCTTCGGGAATGCGGACCTGTGGATGTCTGCCGTCGAAGCAGTCTATATAGTTGATATAGCGAAAGTTGCTCACCCATTCGCTGATGCCCAGCAAATTGAAATTGGTGGCGCTGATGAAGTAAATGGGCGTGTCGTTACGGTGAAAATAGCGCCGAATCTCGGAAATATTCTTCAGTTTGGTCATGGTGCTTCGCCTCCAGGGCTACAGATCCGTTATTCAGGCGTCTACCGCCACCGATTGGCTGCCGGCCTCGACCAGAGCCTGTTCGACAAATACCGGCAGTCCGATCTCCGGCGTGTAGCCGTGTATTTCCTTGACATCGAGCGCCTGCATATAGCTCAGGATTTCCCGGCTTACCACCTGGCCGGGAACGAGGATGGGAAAGCCCGGCGGGTAGGGGGTGACAAACCCTGCCGCAACCAGCACGCGCCCCGAATTCATCTGCTCTTCACAGCTACCATCGTCTACGGTCAGGTATTCGACATTGTTGGTATCCCGCCCCAGGAAGTAGGCTCTGCGCATGTTGCCTTCATGGGTGCCATGTTCCAGACCGGGTCTGAAGGCATCGTGGAAATGGCTGAAATCCGGCAGTGGCGGTGGAGTCCGGGTCAGCGACTCGACCCGCCGTTCCAGCATCCGGCGTTCCACCGGCCCCGAATCCTCCCATTCCTGTCGCAGGTCCGCGGCGATCCTGACCAGCACCTCGATGAGATAGGCCAGCGAGCTGCGCGTGGTGCCGATGTTGGTCATGAACAAAACGGTGTTGCGGGAGGTCTTGTTGATCTGGATTCCGTAGCGGTCCATCAGGATTCGATTCTTGAAGGTGTCGCCGTCGATACCGGTTTCCCCGATATAAAGGGTCAGGCGACTCGGGTCTATGACGAAATCGTCGATAGCCCAGGCCTCTTCGATCTTGTTGTTCTTCCATCCGGTTTCGGGGTCGAAGTAGGCGTCGATTCCCGAGGGTCGGTACTCTTTCGGAACCATATCCCCGGCCACCAGGAAGCGGAAGAAACGCTGCAACTCCGGGTGTGAGTCCACCCGCTCGCGCAATGTCATGGCCAGTTCCAGTTGCTTCTCGACCAGCTCGAATCCCTCCAGTTCGACCTGCCGGCGACCGACATCCAGGGAAGCGAGGATCTGATAGTTTGGTGAAGTGGAGGTGTGGGTCATGTAAGCATCGTTGAAGGCCTGGTCCACCTCGTGGCGGAACAGCTCGTCATAGATGTGGATCATCGAACCCTGACGCAGCGAGGTCAGGGTTTTGTGGGTCGATTGGGTGGCGTAGGTGCGAACCTTGACCTGCTCCGGGTCCGGCAGCAGCCGCATCTTCATCCAGGTCTCGTCGTCGTCCGTATCGAGCCGGTCGAACTTTTTGCGAAAAGCAATGTACTCTTTGCGGTAAGCGTCGCTTCGGTAGCGTTCCTGCAGGCGCTTCGCGGTCGCCATGGCGGTACGGCGACGGTAGGTGGGGGTAAAGCGGGCGAAGGCGAACCAGGCTTCATCCCACAGAAACACAAGATCGGGCTTGATGGCCAGGCATTCTTCCATGACCCGCTCGACGTTGTAGACGATGCCATCGAAAGTGCAGTTGGTGAGCAACAGCATCTTGACCCGGTCCAGCTGGCCGCTGCGCCGGTATTCCAACAGTGTCTGCTTGATCTCCCGCAGCGGCACCGCGCCATACATGGAGTATTCGTTGAGGTGATAGGAATCAAGATAGGCCACGTAGGCGCCGCTGAGCACCATGCCGTAGTGATGGGACTTGTGGCAGTCCCGGTCCACCAGCACCACGTCGCCGGGGCGGACCAGTGCCTGGACTACGATCTTGTTTGCCGTCGAGGTGCCATTGGTGACAAAAAAGGTCTGCTTGGCACCGAACGCCCGGGCCGCCAGAGTCTGTGCTTTTTTGATGGGACCCCTGGCCTGCAGCAAAGAGTCCAGCCCGCCGGAAGTGGAGGAGGTCTCCGCCAGGAATATGTTCATGCCGTAGAAACTCGCCATGTCACCGATCCAGTGCGACTTGATCAGTGACTTGCCTCGCGAGATGGGCATGGCGTGGAACACGCCCATGGGCTGGCGACTATATTCACGTAGCGCACTGAAGAACGGGGTCTCGTAGCGGTCGGCGACACCACGCAGTATGCTCAGGTGCAGTTCGAGATAATCCTCCTCCCGGTAGAAAATGCGTCGAAAGGGTTTGGCCGTACCCGCGGCGATCTCTTCCACGGACACGTCCGTCACCAGAAACAAGTCCAGTTCCGGGCGCATGTCGGAGATCACCCTGCCGAGCTGCGGCCCCCGTTCCGCGTGGCTGTCTTCGAGGGCTTCCTCGTCGATGCCGACCAGATAGCGTTGCAGGGTCTCCAGATGATGTCGTGAACGGAAACCGAAACCATAGCGAATCACCACGGTCTGGATGTTGTAGTTCAACAGCACGGCGATGAGCGAGTCCTCGAAGGTGGGTACCACGATGACGTCATAGATGAACCTGTCCTCCGGGCGGCGCATTGTCAGCAACCCCTGGCGCAGCGTTTCTTCCTGCGCGGGGCTGAGGTCATCCACGACCATCACTTCGAAATAAGGTCGTGCATAAGCGGCATCGCGACTCGGGTCCCCGAGCGGCGAGTCCTGCTGCTCTTCACCAGCGTCGGCATCGAGATTGTGCGCCAGCTTGATTTCACGATGACGGTAGGATTGGCTGGACAGCGCCCGTACCACACGTCCCACCATGCGCGACAGAACTTCGAACTGTTCGCGCTCGAGCAGTCTCCAAAACAACCTGAAATCCGCCTTGGAAGGAAACGCGGTGCAATCCTCTATGGGCTGGAGGATGTTCAGCGCGTCGTTGACTGCTTTGCGATACTTGACGATGTCGGCCTTGCGCGCATGGCGTTCGCTGAGACGTTCGCAATAGAGCTTGAGTCTGTGCCAGGTGTCGAACCGAAGCTGATTGGCACTGTG
>CBDVAK010000359.1:0-3110 GCA_965371945.1 uncultured Candidatus Competibacteraceae bacterium | reverse complement strand
CCCAGCCGCCGGGTGGAACTCTACCGGGAACTTACCGAGCGCATCCGCAGCGCTGATGTCGATGTGGTGCTGAACCTGACCGCGGGGATGGGCGGGGATCTGGTGATGGGGTCCGTCGAGGCGCCGTTGCCGCTCAATCAGGATGGTACCGATATGGCAGGCGCCAGCGAACGCATGGCTCATGTGCGCGAGTGTCGGCCGGAGATCTGTACGCTGGATTGCGGCACCATGAACTTTGCCGAAGCTGATTATGTGATGACCAACACGCCAGGCATGCTCCGCGCCATGGGCAGGATCGCCTCCGATCTCGGGGTTCGCGCCGAGATCGAAGTGTTCGACACCGGTCACCTGTGGTTGGCCAGGCGACTGGTCGAGGAGGGAATTATCCAGGACCCGGTCATGGTTCAACTCTGCATGGGTATCCCCTGGGGTGCCCCGGACGACCTCAACACGCTGATGGCCATGGTCAACAACATCCCTGCGGCGTGGACCCACTCGGTGTTTTCGATTGGCCGCAACGAGATGCCCTATGTGGCTGCCGCGGTGCTGACTGGTGGCAACGTGCGGGTGGGGTTGGAAGACAATCTGTACCTGGACAAGGGCGTGCTGGCCACCAACGCACAACTGGTCGAGCGTGCCGCCACCCTGGTCACCGCTATGGGGGCGCGGGTGCTCGGGCCAGACGAGGTGCGCGAGCGTTTGCAACTGCAAAAGCGCGCGCCGCTGTGACCCGCCCTGGTCGGGCCGCAGTAGTGGGCGGCGGCCTCATCGGCGGTGGCTGGGCTGCACGATTTCTGTTGCACGGCTGGGACGTGGCTGTATTCGATCCCGCGCCCGACGCCCGCCGCCATGTGGATCAGGTACTGGCTCATGCCCGCCGGTCATTGCCGTCCTTGACCGATGCGCCCATGCCGGCCGAGGGCCGCTTGAGCTTTGTGGATACCCTGGCCGAAGCGGTGCGCGCGGCGGACTGGATACAAGAGAGCGTCCCGGAGCGGCTGGCGATCAAGCAACGGGTATTGTCGGAGGTGCTCGCGCAGGCACCCCGTACGGCGGTGATCGCTTCCTCGACTTCCGGGTTCCGGCCTTCCGAGCTTCAGCAGGGTCTGGATGATCCGGGTCGTGTGCTGGTGGCGCATCCCTTCAATCCGGTCTATCTGTTACCACTGGTGGAGGTGGTTGCCGGCGAGCACACTGACCCTGACACTGTGCAGGCAGCTCAGGAGACACTACGTGCGATCGGCATGAGCCCCCTGCTGGTACGCAGCGAGATCGACGCACACATTGCCGATCGCCTGATGGAGTCGGTGTGGCGCGAGGCACTGTGGTTGATCAATGACGGCATCGCCACCACCGCGGAGATCGACGATGCGATTCGTTTCGGATTCGGACTGCGCTGGGCGCAAATGGGTTTGTTCGAAACCTATCGGATCGCCGGCGGCGAGGGAGGTATGGCGCATTTCATCAACCAGTTCGGGCCCAGCCTGCAATGGCCCTGGAGTAAGCTGACCGAGGTGCCGGAATTGACTGACGAACTGGTCGCGAACATCGCGGCGCAGTCCGACGCACAGTCCGGCGCCTATTCTATTCGCGAGTTGGAACGGATCCGCGATGACAACCTGGTGGCCATGATGTGTGCCCTGAAGGAACGCAACTGGGGTGTTGGCGAACTGCTGAGGGACCATGACCGCAGGCTGGCGGGGATGCCTGGGGGACTGACGGAAACCGAACTGGAAGCGTTACCGCGGCTGCTGGAAGTCGAAGTGGTGCCCGCCTGGGTCGATGCCCGGGGCCGGGTGGACTATCGACATATGACATCTTTCTTATCTGACAGTTGCGAGATGTTGTTGAACCAGGTAGAAAGCAATAGTGGTGGCATCGCCCAGCGCCATCGTCTGCGCGTGATCGAAAGCCATGTGCGCCATCAGCAAGAGCCCGAGGTGGGCCAACGGCTGTACAGCACCGCCCGGGTGCACGCTGTCGATGGCGATCAGGTGCGCGTTTTCCTGACCATCCATGTCCAGGCTGACGGCCAACCGCTGGCGACCGCCGAACAGTGGCTGCAACTCGACAGCGAAAACGGCCCGGCGGATCCCGAGGTGTTGTCGCGGTTGCGGCGATTGGCACAGGTCCACGCTCGCCACCCACTTCCAGAAAGAGTAGGGCGGCTGCACGGCATCGTCACCCGATCATGAATTTTTCCCTCAGCGACGAACAACGGCTGATCGTGGATACGGTGCGCGCGTTCGTCGAAAAAGAGATCTATCCCCACGAGGCGGAAGTCGAACGCAGCGGGGTGGTGCGGCGTGAGCTGGGCGATGAGATCACCCGCAAGTGTCTCGACATCGGTTTCTACGCCGCCAACATGCCCGAAGAAGTGGGTGGCGGTGGGCTCGGCCATCTCGACTTCACGCTGCTGGAGCGCGAGCTCGGACGTGGTTCCATGGCCCTGACCGTGTTCTTCGGGCGTCCATCCGGCATCCTCATGGCTTGCCAGGGTGAGCAACGCGAGCGCTATCTGATCCCCGCGGTACGCGGTGAGCGGATCGATGCCCTGGCAATGACCGAGCCCGATGCCGGTTCCGATATCCGCGGCATGAAGTGCCATGCCCGGCGGGCTGGCGACGACTGGATTGTAAATGGCAGCAAGCACTTTATAAGCCACGCTGATCTTGCTGATTTTATAATTATTTTTGTGACCACCGGTGAAGAACGAACAGCCGGTGGCGTGAAAAAACAGATCACCTGTTTCCTGGTTGATCGCGATACGCCCGGGTTCGAGATTCGACCGGGGTACCGGTCGGTTTCCCATCGTGGCTACCACAACGCGGTGCTGACATTCGAAGATTGCCGGCTGCCGTCCGCGCAGGTGCTCGGCGAGCTGCACCGTGGTTTCGAACTCGCCAACCAGTGGCTCTACAGCACCCGACTGACAGTCGCTGCCATGTGCGTGGGCCGTGCCCGGCGTGTGTTCGATCTGGCGCTGCCCTATGCGGCGGAACGCAGGCAGTTTGGACGCCAGATCGGCAAGTTTCAGGGCGTGTCTTTCAAACTGGCGGATATGATCACCGAAATCGATGCTGCCGATTTGCTGACTTTGTCGGCTGCCT
>CBDVAK010000358.1:0-3124 GCA_965371945.1 uncultured Candidatus Competibacteraceae bacterium | reverse complement strand
TCGCCACGAACATGACGGCCAACACCCACGGCCAGTGCTGGTCGATGCGGTTGACCAGACGCTGTGCCGTCGGGCCGACGGCGCGCACGACTGGAATCCACGTGCACTCGAGCAGGCGCAAGACATGGCCACCAAATGAACGGCGTTGCGCATTGTTGTTCGCGATGGTCATTGACCCGCCTGGATCAGCGCCCTTTCCAGACCGGATCACGCTTTTCCGTGAAGGCGCGAAAACCTTCTCGCATATCCTCGCTGGCGTAGAGTCGATCGACGCTGCGCAACTGCCGTTTGGTGACGCGATTCATGGTGTCCTGGAAGCGGGCGCCTTCGGCCTCGCGGACGATTTCCTTGATCGCAGCGTAGACCAACGGCGGACCGGAGGCGATCAAGTTCGCCATTTCACGGACCCGGGTCATCAGGTATTCAGACGCGGTGATCTCGTTCACGAATCCCCAGCGGTTCGCCTCCGCCGCATCCAGCCAGCGGCCGGTGAGCAGCATTTCCATGGCGATGTGATAGGGAATGCGTTTTGGCAGCTTGATGGAGGCCGCATCCGCAACCGTACCGGAACGAATTTCGGGTAGCGCGAAGGTCGCCGTCTCGCTGGCCACAATGATATCGGCAGACAGCGCCAGTTCCAGACCTCCTCCGCAGCAGATGCCGTTGACTGCGCATATGACCGGCTTGTTGAGATCGCGCAGTTCCTGGAGACCCCCAAAGCCGCCGACCCCGTAGTCACCGTCAACCTCGTCGCCGGCTGCGGCAGCCTTCAGGTCCCAGCCGGGGCAAAAGAACTTGTCCCCAGCGGCGGCGAGAATGGCAACTCGCAGATCCGGGTCATCCCGGAAAGCGGCGAAGATGTCGCCCATGATGCGGCTGGTTGCCAGATCGATGGCGTTGGCCTTGGGACGATCGATGGTCACTTCCAGCACGTGGCCATCGCGCTGAGTGCGGATTGGTGCGGTGTTCACAGGCATGTTCCTTCGGGTTTTCAGTCTCTCATCCGGATCAACGCATCTGCGACCACAGGCTGGTGGCGCAAGCACATCAGCGGATTGACCTCGATTTCTTCAAGACCCTCGACGTGATCGGTCACGAACCGTGCAACGCACATGATCGCGGTGACGATTCGATCGAGATCGACGCGCGGTCCGCCCCGGTAGCCCTCGAGCAGTCGCGCCACCCTCAAACCTTTGAGAGCAGTACCAATGTCCGCCCGCGTGGCGGGCAGCAGCAAACTGACACTGTCGCGCATCAACTCGGTGAGCACGCCCCCGGCAGCGAGGGTCAACACATAGCCGTGTGCCGGGTCACGGACCACGCCGATCAGCAGTTCGGCGATCACCCCGGTGATGCACTCCTCGACCAGAAAGCGGTCGGTGACGCCATCCATCTCGCAGGCGGCAGCCTGGACTTCCCCGGCATCGTCGAGGCCGACCCGGACCGCGCCCGCGTCGGTCTTGTGGTCCACGCCCAGCCCCTTGAGTACGACGGGATAGCCAAGCGCCGCGGCGGCCGCGACCACTGCCGGGACAGATTCGGCAACTATGGAACGCGGCACACACAACCCGTAGCCGGCCAGCAACTGCTTGGCGCTGTTCTCGTCCAACGTCTGTGCCACCGCCGCCGCCGGAAACGGTTTCAACAACGGCGCCGGCGCAGGAGCGGTCAGACTCTCTCCACAAATCGCGGCGGCCACGATGGCGGTCATCGCCTCGTCAACACCGAGCAGCGGGGCAATGCCGTCGCCGACCAGGGATATGGTCAGATCCTCCGGCAGATTCTCGGCCAAGGTGGCAACCACGGCCACTTTGCGCCCGGTTGCCCGCTGCGCGTCCAGCAGGGCGTCCAGGGACACCCGCCATCCCGCGGTTTCGCAGCGATCGTCACGCGGCAGATCCAGTACCAGCAGGCTGAGATCGGCATCGCCACGCATCATGGCCGCATAAGTGTCGCGCATGGCGCGCCGGTCGTTCCAGATGTAGGTGTGAAAATCCAGCGGGTTGGCGAGCGCAACCCGCTCGCCCAGTACCTTTCGCAATGCTGATCGCTGGGTATCGGACAACGTCGGCAACAACAGGCCGTGGTCCAGCGCCGCATCCGCCATCAAACCGGCTTCGCCTCCTGAACAACTGATGCAGTTGATACGACGCCCCGGCAGCGGCCCGGCTACGTGCAACAGCTTGAGTGTTTCCAGAAACGCGGGGACCGAGGACACCTGTGCAATACCCAGCCTGGTCAGCAATGCCTGCGCACCCTGATCGGCGCCGGACAAAGAGTTGGTGTGCGATACCATGGCCTGGCGCGCTTGTGGCGAACGTCCCACCTTGAGCGCAACGATGGGTTTGGCCAGTGCCCGGGCCCGTTGCACCAGCGCCTCGAGGGCGGACAAGCTGCCGAAACCCTCGATGTGCAGCCCCAGAGCGGTGACCCGCTCGTCCTCGATCAACTCCGCAGCGATCCCGGCCAAACCGGTCTGCGCCTGGTTGCCGGCGGTGACCATGTAAGCAATCGGAAGACCACGCCGCTGCATGGTCATGCTGATGGCGATGTTCGAAGACTGAGTGAGGATCGCCACCCCGGTGGCGGTCCTCTGCCCACCATGCTGGTCGGGCCACAACGGCACGCCGTCGAGGTAGTTGATCAGCCCATAGCAATTGGGTCCGATCAGCGGCATATCGGCGGCCGCCTGCAACAGCTTGTGCTGCAAACCGGCGCCTTCGGCATCTTCGGCGGCGGATTCGCTAAACCCGGAGGCAAAGCAGATTGCGCCACCCGCACCACGGTGCGCCAGCGCGCCCACGACAGCGATGGCGGCGTGACGATTGACGCCGACAAATGCGGCATCCGGCACACCCGGCAACTGCGCCACCGAGCGATAACAACTCACGCCATGCATCTCGCTCCGGTCAGGATTGACCGGCCAGATATCACCATCGAACCCCAGCCGCTGACACTGTTGCACGACGTTTTGTGCCCAGTGTCCACCGATTGCGGCGATACTGCGGGGTCTCAGCAAACGCCCCAGATTCCGTGCCATTCAGCCATCCAGAGGCCGCAGCAATTCACGGCTGATGATGTGACGCTGGATCTCGGAGGTGCCGTCCCAGATGCGCTCGACCCG
>CBDVAK010000357.1:0-3134 GCA_965371945.1 uncultured Candidatus Competibacteraceae bacterium | reverse complement strand
CCGCACGCGCATCCCGCGCTGCTATTGCCAGGCGGGTTCTCTCGTCGGTGGCGTGATCCCGGAATCGATCGATCATGCGTGCTGCATGGCGGCGCGGATGCAGCGCAGCAGTCCCGGACTGCAATGTTCTCCCAGAGATTCCGCCAGTGGTCGCAATACACCCGGTTCGTCACCGGCATCCAGCAGCGCATTCTGGATTCGGGCCAGTTCCGGGTCCGCTAGGTCGATCACCGCGGGCAGGCCGATTTCGCCCTCGGCTATGGCGTGGGCCAGGTGGTTGTAGACGGTGTCGCGATCCATTTCGCATTGCCGGGCAATGTTGGCGACCGTGAGGCCCTGCCTCAGCAACAGCAGGGTTTGCGCGGCGCCATGGCCAGGGGTACTACGCTGTGCCGCCAGTGTTTCCAGAAAGCTCTCACCGTAGTCAGCCAGCTTGCGCTCACCGACTCCCGACAGCCGGCCCATTTGCTCCAGTGTTCGGGGTTGGTGTTCGATCATTTCCATCAGGGTGGCATCGTGGAAGATCATGTAAGCCGGCAACCCCTTCTCGGTGGCCAGCTCGGCGCGCCGGGCGCGCAACGCTTCCCACAGAGCGTGGTTGCTATCGGTGACTTCCCTGCGGTCGCTACGCTGTTTGCGTCGGCTGGTGGTGGCGTTGGCCTGCTGACGCAACATCAATGTTTCCTCACCGCGCAGCACCGCCCGGCAACTGCCGTTCAGACGCAGCCCGCCGTGACCCTGCACATCGACATCGAGCAAACCGCGGGCGATCAATTGCCGAAACACATCGCGCCACTGGCGGGCATTGAGTTCGGTGCCGATTCCGTAGGTGCTCTGGCGGTCGTGCCCGAATCGGCCGATGCGCGGGTTCGTCTTGCCCAGCAGCACATCGGTCAGATAGTTGACACCGAAACGCTGGCCGGTGCGATGCACGCAGGACAGGGCTTTGCGGGCCACCAGGGTGGCATCCCAGGTTTGTGGCGGTTGCAGGCAGTTGTCGCAGTTGCCGCAGGGTTGTTCCAGGTGATCTCCAAAGTAGCGCAACAAGGCCTGTCGGCGGCAACTGGTGAGCTCGCTGAGCCCGAGCATGGCATCCAGTTTGTGGCGTTCGACCCGCTTGTGGGCATCATCACTCTTGGAATTCTCCAGCATTTGCCGCAGAGTGATGACATCCTGGAGGCCATAGGCCATCCAGGCGTCCGCCGGCAGTCCGTCGCGCCCGGCGCGTCCGGTTTCCTGGTAATAAGCTTCCACGCTCTTGGGCAGGTTTAGATGTGCCACGAACCTGACGTCCGGTTTGTCGATGCCCATGCCGAAGGCGATGGTGGCAACGATGATGACCCCGTCCTCGCGCAAAAAGCGGTCCTGGTGGCGTTGGCGCAGCGCCGCTGGCATGCCGGCGTGATAAGGCAACGCGGTGAGCCCTCGCGTGGTCAACCACGTCGCCACATCCTCTACCTTGCGACGTGACAGGCAGTAGACGATGCCGGCATCGCCGGGGTGCTCCTCACCCAGGAAGCGCAACAGATGATCGCGACCTCCCCCGCTGATCTGGTTGATCCGGTAGCGGATGTTCGGGCGGTCGAAACCGGACACGAACTGGGTCGCGTCGGGGATGCCGAGACGCTCGATGATTTCCATGCGGGTGGGTTCGTCCGCGGTTGCGGTCAGGGCGATCCAGGGCACACCCGGGTAACGCTGTCCCAATACCGCGAGTTGCAGATACTCGGGGCGGAAATCGTGACCCCATTGGGAAACACAATGGGCCTCGTCGATTGCCACTAATGCCAGCCGGGCGCCCGCCAGCAGTTCGAGCGTGCGGGATCGCAGCAGTCTTTCGGGCGCGATGTAGAGCAGATCGATGTCGCCCTGCAGCAATGCCTGTTCGGTGTCCTGAATCGCCTGGGGTGTCAGGGTCGAGTTCAGGCAGGCCGCACGAACCCCTGATTGGCGCAGACCCTCGACCTGGTCGTGCATCAAGGCAATCAACGGCGACACCACGATAGCGGTGCCATCGCGCAACAGAGCCGGTATCTGGTAGCAGAGCGATTTGCCACCACCGGTCGGCATGACCACCAGGGCATCGCCACCCGAGGTCACGCGCTCTATGATCTCCTCCTGTGGTGGGCGAAATTCGGAGTAGCCGAACACCGACTGCAGGACTTGCTGTGCGGATTGTGTCGTCATGTGTTGCAGACCATATCACGCCGATGGCCGGCTCTCAGGTATGCAACTCCCGGTCGCTCGTTGACGCCAACCGGTACGCGGCGCCACGCTCGTACTCGGCGATCACCTGGGCGCCCAGCAACAGGATGACGGCACCGATTTCCAATGACAGCAGTATGATGATCACCGTGGCGAACGAGCCGTACACCACGTTGACCATCGACAGGGTCGAGAAATACCAGGCGAGCAGGTGTCGTACCGCCTCCCAGAGCACGGTCGCGGTAATGCCCCCGACCAGCGCGTGACGCCAGGCCAGCCGCCCGACCGGCATCACCAGATACAGCGAGGTGAACAGCAGGGCCAGCCCCGCCAGGCTGAGGATATACAGGATCGCCCCCTCCAGGCCTCCCGACAGCGTTGCCCATGCGGGTAGCGGCAGACCGCTGAACTGCATCGAGTCCAGAGCGGCGCCTACCAATGTATAGGCCAGCAACGCGATGCCGAGTACCGCGATATACAGATAGGGCAGCACCGCCGAGAGCAGCAGGTGGCGGCGGCGTATCCGCACCCGGTGATGGAAAATCACCGACATGGCCTTTTCCAGCATGGTGAACGCCAGGGAGCTGAAAAAAAGCAGGATGATGAAACCGATCCAGCCCAGCAGGTCGCGCTGTTCCAGTATCCAGGCGATTTGCTGGACCACATTTTCGGATCGCTCCGGAATGATCACATTGAGGTGTTCGGCAAGTACCTCCAGCAACTGGGCCTGATCGATGAATCGGGTCAGTATGATCAGCAGCAGCGTAAACAGCGGGATGATGGACAGCAGCGTGTAGTAGGCGACTGCACCGGCCAGCAACAGCCCCTGGTTGGCCTGGAAGGCGACCAGTACGCGATATGCGAACAGTAAAGGGCGGGTGCATCCCATCGTGGCTTCCTGGCGTGTCGGCCCTTGCCATAGTGCCATG
>CBDVAK010000356.1:0-3149 GCA_965371945.1 uncultured Candidatus Competibacteraceae bacterium | reverse complement strand
GAACAGTGGTTTCATCGCGTGGTCTCCTGGGCGGTGGCGGGAAAATGGCAAACACACACCACACCCTTCGGAGGGTGGCCGACAGTGGTCTTGATACGCACCCGGTCGGAATCCGGATGCCGGCATGGCACTGGTTTCAAGTCGTCGGCCAGACTGCTATGGTTGACCAGTGGCAAACTGTGCCCGCGACAGCGGGCGTGTACCGACTCACCCGGGAAGCATTCGATGGCTCAAAAACCGTCTCTGGTCAGTTTCAAGCTGTGCCCTTACGTACAAAGATCAGTTATTACGCTGGAGTACAAGGGCGTTGACTACGATATCCGCTATATCGATCTGGGCGACCCACCCGACTGGTTCCTGGATGTCTCTCCACTGGGCAAGGTGCCGTTGCTGATGGTGGCGGATCAGGTCATTTTTGAATCGGCGGTCATCAATGAGTATCTCGACGAGGTCAACCCGCCTTCACTGCACCCGACGGACCCCGTCCAGCGTGCCGTGCATCGGGCCTGGATCGAATATGCATCCGAGTTGATCGGAGCGCAATTCAACATGTTGACCGCGGACCAGGAGGCTCATTTCGAGGAGCGCGCCAAGAAAATGCGTCACCTGTTGAAACGGCTGGAGTCCGTGCTCGGTGACGGGCCGTTTTTCAGCGGCGAATCATTCGCGTTGATCGACGCCGCCTACGCGCCGTTGTTCACGCGCATGGATCTTTTTCAGACCCGGCGCGAAGCTGGACTGATGAAAGATCTTCCGAAACTGCGGCAATGGGCGCAGAACCTGGAAGCCTTGCCTGCGGTCAGGAACTCCGTGGTCGACGACTTCGAACCGCGTTTCTTCAGCTTTTTTGCGGAACGTAGCCAGTACCTGGCTCAGTTTTTTGCGCCAGCGGCCCCGTAGTCGGAGAAGCGTTCCAGCACTTCAGCCATCTCGGTAGCTGTCAGTCGTACCGGTTCCCCCAGGTGACGGGCCTGCAGATACTGTGTGGCCAGCGTTTCCACCTCCACCGCGAGTGCCAGTGCCTGAGGCAGAGCCGTGCCCGTGGCAATCATGCCGTGGTTGGCAAGCAGGCACGCCCGGCGGTCGATGAGCGCATTGATGGCGTGGTCAGACAGCGTCTGGGTACCAAAGGTGGCGTAGCGGGCGCAGCGGATGTTGTCTCCGCCGGCCACCGCGACCATGTAGTGGAACGCTGGAATGTCGAGCCGATGGCAAGCCAGGGCCGTGCTGTACACAGGGTGGGCATGGACGATCGCGCCGATTTCAGGGCGCGCATTCAATATGTCGACATGGAAGCGCCACTCGCTGGATGGTCTGCGCTGGTTGCCCGGAACGCTCCCGTCGGCCTTCAGATACACGATGTCGGCAGGTCCCATGTCGCGATAGGGCATACCGGATGGCGTAATCAGCAACCCATCGGCGACCCGCAGCGATACATTGCCGGAGGTTCCCTGGTTGATCCCGCGTTGCTCCATTTGCAGACAGGTGTCGATCACCTGCTGCCGCTCGGCAATGTTTTTCATGGTGATGGTCCCGGAGAACAAAGGAATGGCTTTATTGTCTACAATGACCGGGGAGAGTTCCAGATCAGCGGCCGGGGGCACAGAGATGATTGCAAGTGGAAATCGGATGGGGGGCTGGCTGGGCGTTGTTCTGCTATTGGTTTACGGCGTTGGCCCGGTATGCGCGGATCAGAGGGACGATCAACTGGGGCCGTTGTTCGACCAGCTCAAGAATGCAACGGGTGTCGACCAGGCGAAAACTGTGGAGACGCAAATCTGGCGGATCTGGTTGAAGAACGCCCGGCCCGAGATAAAAGTGTTGATGCGTCGCGGGTTGCAAGCCATGGCGGGCCGGGAAATGAGCGATGCCTACCGTTATTTCGATCAAGTGGTTCGCCTCGATCCCGACTATGCCGAAGGCTGGAACAAACGGGCAACGGTGTTGTACCTGCAGGATGAACTGCGCCGGTCGATGCTGGACATTGAACACACGCTGCGACTGGAGCCACGCCACTTCGGCGCGCTGTCCGGGATGGGATTGATCTTTGCCGAGGTCGAGGACAATGAGGGCGCTTTGCAGGCCTTCGAGGCGGTACTGGAGATCCATCCCTATTCCGCTACTGCGACCGCCAGCGCCGAGGAACTGCGTGCCACTCTGGGCGAGCGCATGCTCTGAGCGGGTGGCGTGTTCCGGAAGGCACTGCCCGCACCCACAACGCTTCGGTCAGTTGAAGCTGCGCCGGACCTGATCCCGGCTGCACGTTAGGAACGTGGTCGAATCAGCAGTTGCTAGCTCCGAACCTCAAACAATTCGTGAAATTCGCGCGCACCGCCAGATCGACTGGCTGCATAAGGAGTCGCGGCAAGAAGTCCATCACGTCCGTAACATCATCATAATAAAGGAAACAATACGTCACAAGTCCACCACAAGCCATCACACATGTAGAACAGATCGCCCTGTGATCTCGGATCGAGTGAGTGGGGTGACCAGTTTCTGGCAAATGTGGGGGATTTGGTGCTCGAGCAGCCAGATCGCTTGGTTTCAAGCAGCCTCAATACCGATCTGCTCTGCGGCCTCGAGCCGGACAACTCAATGTCCATCCAGCGCAGACGGGCAATGGGCCGCAGACTCACCGCTGGGACTTCACGATCGCAGGGGGCAAGCAATGGGGGTAACTGGGCAGCACTGCGGCATGCCTGGGGCAGCCAGTCACAGGGCGGACACGACGGGCTACAGTCGACACCGGCAGTGGGTCATTCGAAGGTCAGATGTCGGCCATAACCGGACGCTCAAGTCAACGAGCCTGAGGGTTCGTTTGTTACGGATTGCAGACACTCAGCGGATAGTCACGAGTGAGCAGTCTCGACCCAGTGGTCGTCGGCGGCCTGTTTCCGAAGATCCGCAGCTCAGTAGCATCCATGCGTTTTTTGGCCAGGATCGTTGAGTCATGTGCCATGGGGTCGCGTTCCTGAGGCAACGTTGCACATCAAATTCCTGAGCACGGGTCGTAACCTTTTGCGGGATAACATGCGTGCCAAGTATGTTATCCTGCCGCCACGCCTACTTGTCGTGATAACCAGCACGCAGCAAAGTTATCTGGAAACCAGAGAATCACTTGTTGAACTAATCCGCTCCGCGGGGCCTTT
>CBDVAK010000355.1:0-3155 GCA_965371945.1 uncultured Candidatus Competibacteraceae bacterium | reverse complement strand
TGACCGGAATAGGTGAATCCGTGGTTGAAATCACCCCCTTCCTCGATCAACACCTCAGCCACCCGATCGGCCACCATAACACCACCGATGGGGAGATAGCCCGAAGACAGTCCCTTGGCGATCGGCATCAGGTCCGGCTGCAAGGAAAAGGTGTCGGAACCAAACCAGCGACCGGTGCGGCCGAATCCGCAGATCACCTCGTCGACCACCAACAGAATCCCGTAGTGCTCGCAGATTCGGGTAATCTCGGGCCAATAGCTGTCGGGAGGGATGATGACCCCACCGGCACCCTGTATCGGTTCACCGATAAAGGCCGCCACCTGTTCCGGCCCCAGCGTCTCGATGCGCTCCTGCAGGGCCCTGGCGGTGCGCAGGCCAAATTCCTCGGGAGAGAAATCGCGCCCTTCCTGATACCAGTAGGGCTGGGCAATGTGCTCGATACCGGGAATCGGCAGCCCGCCCTGTTCATGCATGGGTTTCATGCCGCCCAGGCTGGCGCCCGCCACGGTGCTGCCGTGATAGGCATTTTCACGACTGATGATGACGCTGCGTTGCGGCTGCCCACGCAGCGCCCAGTATCTGCGCACCATACGCACCACGGTATCGTTGGCCTCCGACCCTGAACCGACAAAGAACACGCGATTGAGGTGTGCGGGGGTTATTTCGGCCAGCACCCGCGCCAGTTCGATGGCAGGCGGGTGGGCGGTCTGGAAGAAATTGTTGTAGTAGGGCAGCTCCAGCATCTGCCGGTAGGCCGCCTCGGCCAGTTCCTTGCGCCCGTAACCAACATTGACGCACCAAAGCCCGGACATGGCATCCAGCAGTTGCTCGCCTTCGGAATCACGCAGGTAGACACCGTCAGCGCTGACGATCACCCGGGTACCCTTGTGCCCCAGGGATTTGAAGTCGGTAAAGGGATGCAGATGGTGTCGCCGATCCAGTTCCTGCAATGCGGCGGTATCGTGCCGGCTGGCTGTCATACGCTCACGCTCCGGTGACCCGCTCCGCTGGCAACGAGCTGCTCACACATTGAGCAGCAGATATTCCCGTTCCCAGGGGCTGATCACTTGCATATAAGTTTCGTATTCCGCTTCCTTGATGGCGCAATACGCTTTCACAAAACGATCACCGAGCACCTCGTGCAGCGGCTCGCAGGCCTGCAGTTGACGGACTCCCTCGCCAGGGGTGCGCGGCAACGCATACGGCATGGCATAAGCGCTGCCGCGGACCGGCGCGGTGGGCTCGAGATTCGCCATCATGCCCAGATATCCACAAGCCAGCGACACCGCGATCGACAGATAGGCATTGACATCGGCGCCGGCCACCCGGTTTTCGACCCGACGCCCCTCCGGCCCGGCGTGCGGTACGCGAAACCCCGCGGTGCGGTTGTCGAAACCCCATTGTACGTTGATCGGGGCCGAGTTGAAGCGGGTGATGCGCCGGTAGGAATTCACATAGGGAGCGAAAAACGGCATGGCTTCGGGAAGATACTTTTGCAGACCCGCGATATGGGCATAGAACAGCTTGCTGTAGTCGTCGTCACCATCGGCAAACAAATTCCGTCCGCTGTGCGCATCTACCACGCTCTGGTGGACATGCATGGCGCTGCCGGGCTCCCGTTCCATCGGCTTGGCCATGAAAGTGGCGTACATCTGGTGACGCAGCGCGGCCTCGCGAACCACCCGCTTGAACAAAAACGCCTGGTCCGCCAGGGCCAGCGGATCACCGTGCAGCAGGTTGATCTCCATCTGCGCGGCGCCGGCCTCATGGACCAGCGTGTCGATACCGATACGCTGGGCCTCACAATAGTCGTAGACATCCTCGAACAGCGGGTCAAACTCATTCACCGCGTCGATGCTGAAAGATTGACGGCCGATCTCAGCCCGTCCACTGCGACCCACCGGCGGCTCGAGCTGATAGTCAGGATCGATGTTGGGTTTAACCAGATAGAACTCCAGCTCGGGCGCCACCACCGGCCGCCAGCCCTGTTGTGCGTAGAGGTCCATGATCCGCCGCAATACGTAGCGTGGCGAGGTGTCCACCGGCGTGTCATCCGCGTAGTAGCAGTCGTGTATGATCACCGCGGTCGGTTCGTGCGCCCACGGCAGCAGACGGATGGAGTCCGGATCGGGCTTGAGGAAGATGTCGATCTCGGCCGGGTCGATACTGCTCTCATCCTTGGGATAATCGCCGGTCACGGTCTGCAGAAACACGCTCTCCGGCAACCGCATACCGCCTTCCTGGGTGTATTTTTCGGCTGGCAGAATCTTGCCTCGGGCAACACCCGACATGTCCGGGATCATCGCCTCCACTTCGGTGATATCGTGCGCTTTCATCCACTCGCGTATGGTCTTCAAGATACCGCCCCGTGTGATCGGGCATATTGCCGACAAGCCGAGCCGAAAGCCTGGAACAGGCTGCTGTAGAAAGGATTGTCACCAGGCCGCCATTCGGGGTGCCATTGCACCGCCAGCGTGAAACCGGGAGCCCCGGTCACGGTGAACGCCTCCACCAGACCATCCGGCGCCCGCGCTTCCACGGTCAAACCCCGGCCAACCCGCTCGATACCCTGATGATGTATCGAGTTGACCCGCTCACGGTCACGACCGCACAATCGCGACAACATCCCTCCCGGCACCAACTCCACCTCGTGGGCCGGACCATACTGCACCTCCAGCGGCTGGTCGGGATTCTCACGATGGTCATGCATTTCATCTTCTTCGTGCACGTTCTGATGCAGGCTGCCACCGTAGGCCACGTTGATCTCCTGAAAACCCCTGCAGATTCCCAATAGCGGTATACCGGCGCGTATCACCGCGGGTATCAGTTCCAGGGTGGTAGCATCGCGATGGGGATCATGCAGGGTGCCCGGCCGACTCGAACCCCCGTCATAGTGATGCGGCTCGACGTTCGACGGGCTGCCGGTGAGCAGGATTCCGTTGCAGCAACCCAGGATAGTCTCAAACCCCGCGGGCTGATCCAGCGCCGGCAGGATGACCGGCGTCAGCGCAGCCGCGTCCACCAGCGCGGTCAGGTATTTTTCGCCCGCGGCGTGATAATAGTGGGGTTTGATAAACTTGCGACACGCGGCAACGCCAACCAGCGGCCGTGAATTGTCAGCACCCATAGCACCTCTTGATCAAAGCGAGCGCGCC
>CBDVAK010000354.1:0-3158 GCA_965371945.1 uncultured Candidatus Competibacteraceae bacterium | reverse complement strand
GATCGATGAGCGTTGAAGCCGAGGACTGTCGGCAGGCGGAGTGCCTGGGGCGGCTGTTCAAGCTGTTGTCCGAACCCAACCGTTTGCGAATCCTGTGTGGCCTGCGCACCGAGTGCAGCCCGGTGTCCGATATTGTTGCCAGCACCGGTCTCAACCAGGCCAACGTGTCGTTTCATCTCAAGGCATTGTTCGAGGCCGGGTTGGTATGCCGGCAACGCCATGGTCCTTTCGTATACTACTGTTTGCGTGATGCAAGCTTGAGTCCGCTGATGGATCAGTTGTTCAAGCTGGTGCCGCGTAACGGGTACGCGGCCGGGTCCACCGAGGCCGGTGCGCCGCCTACATGTTCTTGACGATGATGTCGTGGAGCAGGTCGGCCGCGTGGGCCAGGCGGTCGCTGGCATTGGACAGATGCCGATACACCTCACGGCGTTTCATCGACGACACCACGAAGTCCATGCACTCGTGAGTATCCAGG
The DNA here is from genome assembly GCA_965371945.1 of uncultured Candidatus Competibacteraceae bacterium. Classification (GTDB taxonomy): domain Bacteria; phylum Pseudomonadota; class Gammaproteobacteria; order Competibacterales; family JAHEDQ01; genus CBDVAK01. The sequence continues at coordinate 2,680 of CBDVAK010000354.1, read as the reverse complement.
GGCGTGTTCTCGCTCATCAGGGTGCGGTAGCGTTCTCCCTGAAACATCTCGACCAGCGCTTCGCGATAGATCTTTTCCACCCGCCGCTCGGTTTTGCGGGCCGCGCGGGCATCGGATTCTCCGGCCAGTGGCTGGCTCTTCAGGTGTTGGAAACCGCTTTGTAACGCTACCGCCCCAGCTTTGAGCTGACGGGCCATTGCCAGCGTATACCGGTCCCCGGTGACTTCCAGCAGTTCCATCTCGCGCATCGTGGTCTTGGCATAGTTCAGCACGTGGTCGATCCGAACGATCGCCATATAGATGTCCTCACGATCGAAAGTCGTGGAGAAGGATCGGTTGAGGATGTCGATGTTGCGTGCCTTGAGCTGGTCACCGATCTTTTCCAGTCTGCGAACCTCGCGGGCCATGTCGGTGTCACCGGTGGTCATGAATCCGAGCATGGCATCCATGGCTTTGACCAGCACATCGCACTGCTCGCCTAGCAACCCGTAGAAGTCGGGCATGCGCGGGAACAGGTGTCCCCACAGCCTGCCCCATGGGGATTCCCTGGTGCTCATAGCCCACCTCGTTGACTCAGTGTGGTTGCCACCCACCAGCACCCGGCGGCGATCAGGCCGGCGCCGGGGATGGTAATCAGCCAGGTGATCAGGATCTCGCGTGCTTTTCCCCAGCGTACCGCGTGAGGGCGCTCGGATGCTCCGATACCCATGATTGAGGAGCTGACCACGTGTGTGGTCGACACCGGACCACCCACCAGGGCGGCGATGGAGATCACCGCGGCAGAGGTGATCTGGGCATCCACCGCATGTAGCGGGCGGATCTTGTAGATACCGAATCCGACTGTGCGCACGATGCGCCAGCCGCCCGAAACCGTGCCCAGGGTGATCGCGCCTGCGCACAGCAGAATCACCCACAGTGGCACTTCAAAGTTTGGAAGGTTGCCTCCCAGCACCAGTACCATGGTGATGACCCCCATACTTTTTTGCGCGTCGTTGGTGCCGTGCGAAAAAGCCAGCCAGGCGGTGCCGGGAAACTGGCCGAGTCGCAGCATGCGGTTGACCCCGGGACCTGCGCCACGCAGCAGGAACCGGGCGCCACGGTGAATCAGGAATCCCACCACGAAACCGGCGATAGGTGACAGCAGCAATGCGGCCAGAACCTTGGCCACACCGACCAGGCGGCCATGCCGCAGCAATTCACCGCTACCCCACAAGATGTGGTCGGGGCCGGCCGCGAACAGCACCGACCCACACAGCGCGCCAACCAAGGCATGCGACGAAGAGGAGGGGATTCCGAACCACCAGGTCAACAGATTCCAGGCTACCGCACCGACGACCGCACTCAGCACCACGGTCAAAGACCCCACCACGGCCAGGTCGCCCAGGCTGATAAATTGTCCGATAGTGTTGGCCACAGCCGTGCCACCAAGCAGCGGTCCGAGAAAGGTGAACAGCGCTACCAGCAGAACGGCCTGCACCGGGGTCATGGCCCTTGAGGCGATCACCGTGGCAATCATGTTGGCGGTGTCGTGGAAGCCGTTGGTAAAGTCGAAAAAGACGATCAGCACGACCGTCACAACGGTCAGGATCAGTAGTGTGTCCACGGTACTGATCTGGCAAGCGCGCTGTGCGAATCGTGCGTGCCCGGCGCGGCTCTGCGGACTGGACGCTGAATGAGAGGGATCACCTCATCAATGCTGACGCAAACGAGCGATGTTGGCCAGCGGCCTGGAAGCGCCTTCTTTGAAGGTCCGGTTTGTGCATACGGCGGGCCCAGGCGGTATGATCCGCCACTACCCGTGGATAGATTTGCGAAGGCTGCTGCGCTGGCACTCAGAGCGGCGCTATTCGAGATCGCGCCGGTCGAGCACAGACGAGGATGGCCCTGGGACTATGAGCAATACCGTGGGTAGCCACTTGAGAGATGCTTACCGTCGGTTGGTGCAGATTTCCGCCCGGCCTCTGCTGCGAGCCGATCTGGGCGCATCCACCCTGGTGTTTGCACCCCATATGGATGACGAGACCCTCGGCTGTGGCGGGACCATAGTCCTCAAGCGGCAGTTGAATGTTCCGGTGCACATCGCCTTTGTCACCGACGGCAGCGGCTCCCATGACATGATCGAACGCGATGCGCTCAGCGCGCTGCGCAAACAGGAAGCCGTTGCCGCCGCCGCGGTGCTCGGTGTCGCCGCCACCAATCTCCATTTTCTGGATCTTCCCGACGCGCGGGTACGCAAGTTTACGGATCTGGCCCGCGAGCGCATCGAAGGGCTGCTTGCCAGTGTCAAGTTCGAGCAGGTTTTCATTCCCTGCCGCTGGGATGTTCACTGGGACCACGTGTTGACCAATAGCATCGTCCGTGAGGTATTGGAGTCCCGCGGTGAACCGGTGGAAGTGTTCGAATACCCGACCTGGCTCTGGAACCACTGGCCATGGGTGTCCGAGCCGGTGCGGCTGAGGGGCAGGCAGCGGTTGCGGAAGCGTATGAAGCAATGGCTGCTGGATGAGGTGCAGGTAGTATCCCGGTTCAGGGCCTACACCGACATTCGTGAGGTCACTCCCCGCAAACGCGAGGCGCTGGCTCAGCACGTCACTCAGATGACTCGCTATGTCGCTGACCCTGACTGGACCATTCTCGCCGATGCTTCCAACGGCGAGTGGCTGGACAACTTCTTTACCGG
>CBDVAK010000353.1:0-3205 GCA_965371945.1 uncultured Candidatus Competibacteraceae bacterium | reverse complement strand
TACCAGTCCAGTCGGGTCATGGGCGGTTCCTCTATCAATCCAGCGACTCAGTCCGTCCAGATGGAAACTCCTCAATAGTCCGGGGAGTTGACTGCCGTGACGTGGGTGTGGGTGGCGCCTTGCGGGACCGTCAGCGGCAGGGAAGCCGCTGTCGAGCTTACAGGGATGTATTCACAGCGTGTCCCGGAAGGCGCCACCCACACCGCCCCGGACTATCGAAAGTAGTTACGACTCCAGAAGCCGGGGCACCCACGCCACGTCCGCCAGCACGGCGAGCTATCGACAAATCACGGCCTGATCACTGCGCTCCATTCCGGCGCGGCCAGCCGGCGCAGTTGTAGCGCCGGCAACGGATCATCCGGGAAACGGTGGTGCAGGCTCTGGAAGGCGCTCAAAGCCTGCTGCCGGTCCACGCCCAGGCTGGTCCAGGCCTGCAGGTATTCCTCCACCGGCGCAAGTTCCGGGTCATCGATCCTGAACGGTTCGTAGACGGTTACCGCTACACTCTTGCCGCGCAACTCGAGATCCGCGACCGGCCGGAACATCAGATCCGGACATTGCCCGACGGTGCTTGCCGCCACGCACATACGGGTGCCCAGGCTTTTGTTGGCGGCTTCCAGACGCGCCGCGGTATTGATCGCATCGCCGTGGGCCGTATAGTCGAAGCGGCGATCACCGCCAAAGTTACCGACCACCGCCATACCGGTGTTGACGCCGATACGGGTGATGCCGAAACCCGCCTCGCGCGCCCCCGCGCTGGCGCGGAACCGCTGCGCGAATCGATCCAGCTCCAGCGCGCAGGCAACCGCCCTGACAGCGTGGTCGGGTTGATCCAGCGGCGCATTGAACATGGCGTGGATTGCGTCTCCGACGATCTTGTCGATGGTACCGCCATGGGCCATGACCACCCGGCAGGCGCCATCGAGATAGCGGTTGAGCAGAGTCACCAGTTGGTGCGGGGCGGTACGCTCGGTGAGCGCGGTAAAACCGGCGATATCGGAAAACAGAAAGCTCAACTCGCGACTTTCACCGCCGAGCCGCAGCCGCTGCGGATCATCGGCCAGTTGACGCACCAGTGCGGGGGAAAGATATTGTGCAAATGCCCGCCGCACCTGCGCCCGCTCTCGCTCGGCGAACAGATAGACGAATAGCGACTGTAGCAGAAAGACGCCGAGCAGCCCGAATCCGGGGATAAGCGGATCGATCAGGAGGCGATAGTGGACGAACGCCCACCAGGACCCGGTGATCGCCGCCAGCACGATCGCAACCAGCAGGGCGCCGGCACCGATAACGCCCCAGCGCGGCAATGCCAGCAACAGCACCACGGCGGCGACCAGCAATCCCAGCCGTTCGGCCCCGGACGCCCACCAGGGTCGTTGCAGATACCAGCCCTGCAACATCTGCTCTATAGCCTGGGCATGAACCTGCATGCCGGGGATCAGCATGCCCGCCGGGGTGGTGACGAAATCACCCAGCCCCGCGGCACTGCTGCCCACCAGCACGATCCGCCCGGCCAGCATTCCGTGGTCGACGGCGTCCGGCTCGAACAGATCCGCGGCCGACACGGTGGCGATCGCGCAATCGCTGAAGTGCAGGCGCATCTGGCCGTCCACGCCAACCGGCACGGTGACCCTCCCGGCACGGATGCTCTGCAACCCGGCGGCTGCGGTCTTCAACAGCAGGGTGCCGGCACCCTGAGCCACCCTCATCGCCTCGATCGCCAGGCCCGGCACCCGTTGTTCGCCCAGGACCTGCAACAGCGACACGCTGCGCACGATGGCACCGGCACCGGGCACTACACTAAAAGTGCCGACGCCCGACAAGGCTTCAGCCAACACCGGGATATTGGTCAGGGCGCCATGAAAGGCGGGCAGATAGGGCCGCGGATTCGGACCCAGCACTGCAAAGGCCGCACTGACGGCAGGACGATCGTCATTGGCCTCACTGAGCAGGGCCACGGCGCCCACCACCGGATAGGCGCTGATGACCTGCGCCAGTTGTTGGTCGAAATCCGGAATGCCACCACTCACCGACGCCGACTCGGGCCATAACCGGGCCAGGGTCTGTGGTGAAAAACGGTCAGGCTCGGAGAACACCATGTCGAGCACGATCACCACGGCCCCGGCGGCGCCGATACGCTGCACCAGCTCCGCCATGCGGGCTCGCGGCCAGGGCCACTGCCCGAGACGCTGCAGGGAAGCATCGTCGATGTCCACCAGCAACACCGGCCCCGCGTGACAGGTTCGAGGCTGTAGCGTTTGCAGCGTATCGAAATAGCGTGCCCGCAGAGCAGAGACGGGGGTGGGTTCGAACCATTCGATCAGCAGCGCGACAATCAGCGCCAGCAGCCCCGGCAGCACTTTCGACAGCCGCCGGCGCAGCATTATGGAAATAACTCAGTCGACCCCGAACGACACCGTGCGCACGGCCCGATCGATCTTCGCCTGCGGCCAGTTCTTGGGTTTGCCCGGCGCGCTGTCCGGGCCTGAGATCATGGTCCCCTGGCCCGCGCTCAACGCAACCTCACCGCCATCGTTGGTCACCGTGACCCGCCCGTCGAGCACCAGCACACCAAAAGCACCGTCGATCATCCCGCCCCATACCCGGGTGCCACGGATTCCCAGGGTTCCCACCCGGGTCCCGATGGTGACCCTGGCATCGCGATCGGCATCCAGCTTACCGCCCACGAACAGAAAGGAGCCCTGCAACACCTGCAGATCGAGACGCCCGCCGCCGATATCGGGCGCATAAACGAACTCATCGACCAATATGCTGGCGTTCTCGCCCAGAGTCAGTTCGCTGCCATCGGCCAGCCGGCTGGCCAGACGCGCCCCGGGTCCGGTCCTGAGCAGATCCTGAAAATATACCGGCCCGTCGGCGTCCAGCACCCGCGAGGTGCCGGCCTGTACCGCGCTGCAGTCCCGCTGGGTCTGCAACACGGTACCCACCGTCAGCGCGGATTGCGCCACAGCGTCCACAACGGGCAATACGGATATCGCCAGCAACAGCGCCAGGGCGCGGCTCACGATGACACCTGCGGATTAAGACTGTAGAGCCCGGTGACGCGCGCCTGTGCCAGCACGTGCGCGGAGATTGCCGCCACGACTTCGGCGCCACCGAAGCGCCCGTCCAGCGGACAGCGCGGCAGATCGATCGCGTAAAGCGTGAAATGGTAGTGATGGACGATGGAGTCGTTCCAGGGCGG
>CBDVAK010000352.1:0-3206 GCA_965371945.1 uncultured Candidatus Competibacteraceae bacterium | reverse complement strand
AGATCCGACTCGTACAACCGGGTACCCGCCTTGCGCAGCAACTCGCGCGCGTTCAGCAGTTGCCGCTGGGTCTTGAAGTAGAGCGCATCGACCGCATCACCCGAGAAATCCAGCAGCCCCACCGACACCCGCTCCGCAGCGGGTGCCGCCCTGGTCACCAGGGCCGGTGATAGCGCGCGGGGAATGAAGCACACAGCACGCTGATTGGTCATCGTGACCCGCAACGGTCCCCGTTCCGAGACTGCCCAGAAAACCAGTTCCAGTCCCCGTTCGGTGTCACGCCAATGGCGCGTCAACAAAAAAGCATGCAGGTTTTCCACGACCGCCATGTTGCCATGTCCAGACAACCAGCGCCCGAGTATGCCAATCCAAGAAACGGGGGGCGGCCCCTACTTGCGCAGCTCTCTTGCGCGCTCCACCTTACAGATGGAATCCGATTTTTCTGGGCGGATCACCTCGTGGTTCTGTTCAATCATGTCACGCATCCGTTCAGGCAGGTCATACCAATCCGTCACGTCCACCAGGATGGGCAAATCAGACTCTGAGAAAGCGTCCTTCAGGGCCTCCACGACTCCCGGCGCCAACGGATCCTTGCATAGGATGGCAAGGTCCAGATCCGAGTACCTATGGGCGGGACCCGTGACCCTGGAGCCAAAGGCACGCACCTCGCAGCCGGGCACATAGCGATTCAGGATACGCTCGACCTCGCCCAGACTGGAGAGATCGAGTTCAATCATTGGTCACGCGCAATTGCTCAAATAACAGGCGCGCATCCTTCACGAAGCTCACCGCAACCTGATACACGCTGTCAGCCTTTTTCTTATCGTAGGTATGCGAAGTGATATTACGTGCCTCCGCATAAGCAAACCACGGACCGGGGTCCTGGATGAGCTCGGATCGGGCGGCCATGCGAAACAAGTCCTTGCGGGTGCGGGGCTCGGCACCCTCAGGGGTCCCATTGATCCGCATCCAACGCCGAATGAATTTCCAGCATAGTTCGAAAGTAAACTCAAAGTTCTGGATAACTCCGGCACGAATCACATCCCGGGTCCCCTCATCGAGACGATCCATCAGTTCGCGATCACGCGACCTGGAAACCGCCGTCTCCAATGAATTGACCGCACTTTCCAAACTTGACAGATCGAGGACCACCTTTGTTGACTCCTTCCGGGATCTGAAACGGCGGCTCGGCCACCTCCCCGCGTTCGCCGAAAGCCTCGGACCAGGAGATAGCGGTCACACCGTCGCCGGGCTGTATCGGCAGGATATGAACCCTTTTCCCGAAAGTCCACAGCTGGGGACCGGGGTCGGACCTGCACAACACGCTGAACCGTATCAGTTTCATTCCTGTGGTTCGGGGGATATCGAGCTTAGAGGGCCCATTTGCTGGTCGGAAACGTGCTCGTAAGACTCCGGCAGCTCCTGAAGAACGCACATGCCGTACCGGTGGGCTTTGAGGCGCGACACCTGATGCATCGCTAGTCGACACGCCACACCAGGGTGCGATTGTTGGCGGGCATCGCGTGGTCATCAAGCAACGTCATGCCATTTTGGTCGGCCAGTTCATTCAGTCGCTCGAAGTCCCTGACCCCGGAATCAGGATCGCGCCGTCGCAGCCAGTCGTCAAACTGGAGATTGCTCTCGCTGGTGTGTCTGCCGCGGTAGCGGAAGGGGCCGTAAAGCACAAATAGACCTCCGCTGCCCAATATCCTGCCCACACCTTGCAACATTGCCGTCACCGCGGTTTCAGCCATGATGTGTGCGGTGTTGGCGCTGAATACCGCGTCCACCCCTTCGACACCCCAGTCGTGGGATTCGACATCTATCGCGAGTGGGCCATTGACGTTGGACAGAGCGGCTTCATCGATCCAGCAACGAATTCCGGCGTGATGCTCCGGCACATCGCTGGCAGTCCATTGCAACCACGGCATGTGAGCGCCAAAATAGACAGCGTGCTGCCCGGTGCCGCTGCCGATTTCCAGAACGCTCCGGCGCTCTTTCAACAGTGGCCGCAGGATTTCCAGGATCGGCTCGCGGTTCTGGTCGCAGGCTACCGAGTAGGGTTTCAACTTTTCAAGCCGGACTATTCAACCAGTTCCGGGTCGCCGCCGGTGTATTTCATCGCGTAGTTGTAGGTGTCCTGGTAGGGGAACTTCTTGATATATTCGGGGACCGGCTCATCCAGGTCGCCTTGTTGGGCGGACGCACCCACAAGAACTCCACCGCGCTGTCGAGGTTCGCCTGACGGGTGCGATCGGACTTGCGAGGTGAAGTGCTGGTACCAGAGACCAAATTCAATCGCGGTGGCGCAGCATCTGACATGGCGTTGGAATATACTGACGATGCGTCAGAAACACAATCTCCCCGATTCCGGGCTTACCGATCGTCGGTGCTGACACCAACGGCTGCAACACCCCCGCCTCATCCCATGGATCACCCGGAGTAGCGTACTTCCGCGGCACTGGAAGCTGAATCTGGTGCGGAGTGGAATTCGGATGGGCCCCGTGACGCACTCGCCAGCAGCAATCCACCGCAAACTTGTCTCCACGCTCTGAACGTCCGCAGTCGACCCACAACTGCCGCTCAGAACCCGCCCGGCGAGGGTCAGCTCATAACACACAGCCGACACTCAGCAAGGGTTGGTGAGTGGCGTCGTCGGTAACTTTGGCCACTCCTGTTCCGATCTTGACGAAGACCGCGATACCCGACGGCGCGCACCTCTGCAGATTGATGGCTATGCTTGTGGCTTAGGAGCGGCCGTCGAAGGCCGCTCTCCCGAAACTCCGGGTGGCGCCTCGAAAGTCCTGATCGCACCCTCGCGCTTTATGGTCGCGGGGTGCGCGGCAATTGCAGACGGCGCGGCCGGTTCTCGCGGCGACCCTGCCGAACTCGGCGCTTGGCCGCTGCTGGGTCTGGCGCCGCTGTGGGAGTAGCGCCGGAAGTGGTGCTCACCCGGTCTCAAGCTTGAAGTCGGCTAACACACCACCATGAGGGAACTGCAGTGTTCTTGATCGTCCACGAAGACGGTACAACGGAAAGGCTGCCAGAATGTCCAGAGGACGAACTTCCCCATGATGCGGACTGCCGCGGCTACCCCATTCTGGTCCTCGATGTCTCCGCCCCTGGTGAGCCTCGAATTTATCCTGACCACACGTAGGCATTTGATACCAGAGATCGTGTCGAATTGGGGCGCTGACACGAGCTAG
>CBDVAK010000351.1:0-3253 GCA_965371945.1 uncultured Candidatus Competibacteraceae bacterium | reverse complement strand
CGGGAATGTATCTGGGCATCGACATCGGCACCTCCAGCGTCAAATCGGTGCTGGTCGACGACCACCAGGCCGTGGTGGCCACTGTCAGCAGCGGATTGAAGGTCAGTCGGCCGCAACCGCTGTGGTCGGAACAGGCGCCGCGGGACTGGTGGGGGGCAACCCTGGAGACGCTGGACCGGCTGCATGCCGACCACGGCACCGAATTGAGCGGAGTACGCGGCATCGGCTTGTCCGGACAGATGCACGGCGCCACCTTGCTGGATGCACGCGATCGCGTGCTGCGACCGGCAATCCTCTGGAACGATGGTCGCAGTGCCGCTGAGTGCAGGGTTCTGGAATCGCGCCAGCCGCGATCGCGACAGATCACCGGCAACTTGGCCATGCCTGGCTTCACTGCCCCCAAACTCCTGTGGGTGGCTCGACACGAGCCGCGGATATTTGCCCGGGTTGCGCGGGTGCTGTTGCCCAAGGACTATGTGCGTTGGTGTCTGTGCGGTGAATACTGCAGTGACCTGTCAGACGCTTCAGGTACCTTGTGGCTGGACGTGGCCGCGCGGGCCTGGTCGGAAGAGATGCTGGCTGCCACCGACCTCGATATTTCGCAGATGCCGGCGCTGGTGGAAGGCAGCGAAGCCACCGGGGACCTGCGGAGGGAGTTGGCCGCGCGTTGGGGCATGAGCGGCCCGGTGACGATTGCTGGCGGCGCCGGTGACAATGCTGCCGGTGCAGTGGGGATCGGTGCGGTGGAGCCAGGCAGTGCCTTTTTGTCGCTTGGGACCTCGGGTGTCTACTTTGTCGCCAACCGGCAATTCACGCCTAACCCCGAACAGGCGGTACATGCTTTCTGCCACTGCCTGCCCGATCGCTGGCACCAGATGAGCGTTATACTCAGCGCCGCCAGTTGTCTGGACTGGGTGCGCAGACTCACCGGTGCGGTTGACGAAGCCACGTTGCTTGGCGAGGTGGCCTCTCTGGGGCTTGCACCGGGTAGTCGGCGGCTGCTGTTCCTGCCCTATCTGTCGGGCGAGCGAACGCCGCACAATGACCCCGATGCGCAGGGCGTATTCTTCGGTCTCGGTCACGACAGCGACCGCGCCATGCTCGCCAGGGCAGTGCTCGAGGGCGTCGCTTTCGCATTTGCCGACGGTCAGGACGCGTTGCTGTCAGCCGGTACCTCGATCGATAGCGTCGCGGTGATCGGCGGCGGCTCGCGCAGCCGCTTGTGGGGGCGGATTCTGGCGTCTGTTCTGAACCGACCGCTGCACTATCATGCCGGCGGCGACACCGGTCCTGCGTTTGGTGCCAGCCGTCTGGCTCGGCTCGCCCTCAGCAATGAAACCATCGCTGCGGTCTGCACGGCGCCACCGGTCGTGGCCGTGGTGGAGCCGGAAGCAGAACTGCGAGATCACTATCGCCAGGAACGGCGGCGATTCAGGAAACTGTACCAGTCCCTGAAGCCGGAATTCGCTCCCAGCACACCGACTTAAGCCCCTTGCTTGCGAAGATTCGGAGGATTGGGTGCCTAGGCCAGGAACATCAGCCTGATGCCGCCTCCGGTCCCGTCGGGTAGGCTATTGAACCGCCTCATAGTCGATGGAAGCGCCGACAAAACGGACTGTTTCGGGGATCTCGAAATCCAGCGTTTCCCCGCTGCCGCCACGATTGATCATCACAAACCACCAGCCTGCATCCGCCTTGGCGGCGGGAATCGTAAATGCCTGTGTGTACACCCGCAGGGTCGGTGACTGGGGAATTTCGACCTCTTCAGTGATTTCGCTGCCGGCTACCAGCAATGCGTTGACCTCGTCCACACCCTTGAACTGAAGTCTCAGCTCGACGGCGGCTGGTGTGGCCGACCGGTTTCTGGTCAGGATGCCAAGTTCGATGAGAAGGTCGCCGCCTGCGTAGTCGGCGGGTCTGCGAATGAACACGGTGAGATTCGAGCTATCGCCCCCCAGATTGCCGGCGGTCAGCGAGTATCCCAGAAAGGTTGCCTCCTGTAGCAGGGGGGGCGCGCCGACCCGGCTGGGGTTGAAATTCCACGCCATTGCCGGGATCGAGATCGTCCTGGTCAGGTTTCGAATACGGGTGTCGTCAATGGCCTCTTCGGCAATCTTGGATGCGTCGATACTCTCCGCGGCAATGCTGTCAGCCGTCACTGCATTCGGTGCCAGCTTTCTGCCTGAGACCGCCCCGTCCCTGATTTTCGAGGTGGTGATCGCTCCATTCTTGATTTTCGGGGTGGTAACTGCCTTGTTTCGTATCCTCGATGTGCTGACTGCGTTTTTCCTAAGCTTCTGCCTGCTGATCGAGTTGTTCCTGATGCGGCTGCCGGTGACGGCGTTGCGAGCCAGATCGTCCCTGTCCACGCATTTGTCGCACACGACGTCATCCGCGATCTCGGCCTGGACGCTGGCAGAAACAAGCAGCAACGGCAGGACCACCGCCGGGAGCAGGAAAACCCGAATGGAGGTTGCTACAGAGTACATGTCCATGATCACTCTCCCTCATGGCCAGCTGCCGCACCAGCGGGCCGTTTGTTGTCGTTCTTCTTGAGCCAGATCCCGAGGTCAGCGATCCGTTCGGGAACAGGCCACTGACAAGAGCATAGTTTATTTCTGGCGGAACGGACGCCGTCCACGGTCTGACAGCCAACCTCTTCAGGTCACCGAACGGGTAGTGCAGGTTCAAGGGTGTGTTACGATCCGCGCGGGTAGAGGGGTCGTAATCAATTGTTTCGAATTGAGATGATTGCCAGGTTCGGGATTGCAATTGGTACTGCTTTGGTGCTCGCAGCCAGCGCCGGTCCCGTTTGGGCGCATAGTTTCGATGTTGGCTTTCTGGCACCGTTGTCAGGTGCGGATGCCCGCCAGGGCCAGCAGGCCCTGGACGGCTTTCTGCTCGCCACCCGGGAGCGGGACGGCCACCCGCTCGAAGAGTCCGACGGGCATCTGGGCGGGCTCGATTCCTACGTGATCAGAATCGACAGTAGCCGTGGTGTCGAGGCTATTCGTGGGCAGCTCGAGCAATTGCTGGGGGGCCCTGAGATCGTCTTCCTGACCGGCGTGTCTGTGTCTGAAACACTGGCGGCCGTCGGTGTCACGCCTGACCAAAACCAGGGCATAGTCGTCGATCCGACGGACTCCGCGGTGTACCGTGCCGTTGCCATTGCCCCCGAGAGCCTCATGACCGTGGACGGCGTGTCGTTTGCGGTGGCTTTCCGCGAGGCTTACGGTTACGAGCCCGATATCAA
>CBDVAK010000350.1:0-3271 GCA_965371945.1 uncultured Candidatus Competibacteraceae bacterium | reverse complement strand
GGTGAAGATGGTCACCAGCCGCAATCCGTCGGTGAAGTATGGATCACCCAGTGCATTGTAACGGGGAGCGCCTGGAAACACCTGTCCGACACCCTTCGCCAATGCGACCAGGGAAACCCGCTGTGAGGCCACCAGATCCTGGGTAAGATACCAGCGTGCTTCATCCACATGGGGATCGATCACATGGGTGGTCAGGGGTGACAACCGCCCGGTCAGCCGCACCCCTACATCGAGGCTGACCTGCCCCACCCAAATCCGCATGCCCTGGTATCTGGCCGGCCCCAGCCACAAGCGCAGATGGATACGCGCATTGACGGTTTCACGGGCTTTTTGCGCCGCAAAGTCCTGCTTGCGACCATACATATAGAGCGGCGACACGGGTGAATAGCGATAACGTGATCCGAGCAGATAGGAACGCACTGTCTTCCAGACCGAAGCAGAGGTAATGGTTTCTGTCGGCTGCCAGCCACGGATCGTGAATGCCGGAATGATATCGTCGTCGTGACCGATCACGACCAGGTTGAGCGGATCGCCGTTGGCGTCGCCGCCGTCCCCCGATACACAGCAGGGCAACGCCTCGATCCAGGCCCGCAGATCATCGGGATTCTCGATATCCCGCACCGCCCCCGGCGGATATAGCGCGTCGCGCTCATCCGGGTCGTCGATCTTGTCCCGATCGGTCTGCAACCCCGGCACATCGATCACAAAATTGTAGGACCGTTCGCTGTTGTCCAGCCCGATCAGGGAGATATTGACAGCCTTGCTGCCTTCATCCAGATTGGTAAACATAAATCCCGAGATGGTGTGATTCGGGCGTACGAATTCGTGGATTCTGCGGTCCCGGAAGTATTCCTCCATGGTTGCGGTACTTTTGCTGGCATAGCCAACCTTGGAACGCCAGGCCGCCTCGTCCGGTGAAAAATAACCAGGATCCAGTCCAATCGCGTAGAACCAGTAGGCCACCGGTTCGTTGTTGCGAATCCGAATCCACACCGGCTGTATGCCACTATTGGCAAGCGGCACACCGAACATCTGCTCGCTCTCGGTGGCGCTAAGTACGGCGGTGGTCACCTCGAGATCGCCCTGAACCTGGGTCTCGGCGCGTTCGAGGTAGGTCCGCGGTGGATCCACGGGCGGGGTAAAAGTGGCACAACCCGTCAGCAACAACATCACAACCGCCAGCAACCACCTCGGCCACACGCCGCTGCAGGCAGCAGGGATAGCCGGCAGAACTCCTGACCTGAGTGGCAACATTATGACGACGGCAGGGCATTGCATGAATTGATCAGCGGCCCCCGCGCCTGTCGGTCCCGATACACATCAACTATGCTCAATCATGACAGTTTGGCGGTGGATACATCAATGGCGAAAGCGGGTTCCAGCAAGAGCAAGAAAACGACGGGAAGCAAGGCATCGACTCGGCGAAATGCCGACAGTAGCGACGCCGCTACGCAGCCGGAGAGTGACCAGCGCTCATTGATCATGCAACTGGTGCTGGCTGCCGGCGGGTTGACCACCGAGGCCCTGAGCCTGGCGGCCCGTACCGCCGGAGCGCCGCTCAGTGCGGCCAAGAATCTGCTTTTGAGTACCGACCAGATCAATCTGCTGAAACCGGAGCGCCTCGAGTTGATGCGCCAGACCGGCCTCTATCTCAGAGACTTGCGCCAGGTGGCCGGGTTGACCATCGACGAGGTCGGCACCGCCGTCGATCTCAAGGACGAGTCGGTGCTCAAAGCCGTTGAGAGCGGCACCGCCACGCTTTCCTTCGAGCTGATCCTGCGGCTCGCCTCGCTGCTGGCCCGCCATGACCCGGTGCCGTTCGTGATCCGGGTCACACGTACCTACAACCCGGATCTATGGCGCATGCTCAAAGCCTGGGGTATCGACCGCCTGCCCCTACAATACGAGCGTGAACGCCGCTTCATCAATATCTACCGCCGCCACGACGCAGCCCGTAAGCTCTCGGACGCGGGTTATGACCAGATCCTCGAATTCACCCGCAGCGCTTTCGAAATGGCGCTGCATTTCGTCGCCGAACAAGAACAGGTCGAGGATGCGATCCTGCCGGTGGACGACACAGGCGATGATGCGGACAGCGAGGCTACTTGATCAGACGCAAACTCACGTAGCTGCCCGGTGCATCTTCGAGGACATCGAGATCCCCCTCGCCCGGTTGCCTGGCTTCGACCTCGCCGTCACCGAAACCAGCGACCCACTGATTCCAGTCATTCCACCACGAGCCGTCCTGCTTTTGAGCGGTCTCGAACCACGCATCCGCGCTGTCGGGCCGCGCCTCGTTGGTCCAGAATCCGTACTTGTTCTTGACCGGAGGGTTGACCACCCCAGCGATATGCCCGGAGCCGCCGAGCACGAACCTGACCGGTCCACCCGGTAACAAAGCACCCGCGTAGGTTGCCCGCCAGGGTGCGATATGGTCCTCGACGGTGGACAGGAAATACGACGGCGTCTGTACCTTGCCAATATCGATAGGCTGGCCCGCCAGCGTGATCCCGCCGGGCTCTCGCAAAAGATTCTCCAGGTACATGTTGCGCAGATAAAAGCTGTGCATGGCCGCCGGCATACGGGTTGAATCCGAGTTCCAGTACAGCAGGTCGAATGGGAAGGGTTCCTTTCCCAGCAAATAGTTGTTGATGAAGAACGACCAGATCAGATCGTTGGCGCGCAACATATTGAAGGTGGTCGCCATCTCCCCACCGTCCAGATAGCCGCGTTGGTTCATGGTCTTTTCCAATGCGCTGATCTGTTCGTCATCGATAAACACTTCCAGCTCACCGGGGTGCTCGAAATCGATCATGCTGGTGAGAAAGGTGGCCGAGCTGACACGGGTATCACCTTGCGCCTGCAACCAGGCCAGCATGGCTATCAGCAAGGTCCCGCCCAGACAATAGCCGACCACGTTGACCTGCTGTTCTCCGGTTGCCTGTTCGATTACGTCCATGGCTTTGAGCGGACCTTCCAGCATATAGTCGTCGAGACTCTTTCCCGCCAGACGCTCATCGGGGTTCACCCAGGAGATGACGAATACGGTATGACCCTGGTCCACCGCCCACTTGATAAACGAGTTGTTCGGCTGCAGATCGAGGATGTAGTACTTGTTGATCCACGGGGGCATGATCAGCAACGGGCGCTTGTGAACCGTCTCCGTACTCGGTTGATACTGGAGTAACTGCATCAGTTCGTTCTGATACACGACCTTGCCCGGCGTGGTGGCAATATTCCTGCCCAGCTCGAATGCATCCAGGTCGGTCAT
>CBDVAK010000349.1:0-3283 GCA_965371945.1 uncultured Candidatus Competibacteraceae bacterium | reverse complement strand
CTAGCTGTCGCAGATGCTTTGCAGGGCGCGCCACTGTCGTTCACTCAGGGCGTCGCCGCGGCCGCGGGTGGTCCCGGCGATCAAATCGGCACGGCTGTCGGGGTTGGGATGGCTGGAAAAGTAGCCGGCCAGGCCCACGTTGTCATTTCCGTCGAGGTGATCAAAGAATGCCGCGAAGTCCTCGCCTCGTATATCCGCCTGGTTGAGCATTCGTACCGCCATGGCGTCAGCGGTTGCTTCGTCGTCACGGCTGTAGGACAGATTGGTCAGGTGTTCGCCCAGCGCGGTGGCCAGCGATCCCAGCGCAGTCACGTCGCCGAGCAGGGCGCTGAACACCAGGTTGAGACTGGCCGCGCGCAGTATGCCGGCCATGGGGTGGCGTTCGGTGACATGGGCGATTTCATGGGCCAGAACCCCGGCGACCTCCTCTGCTGTGCTGGCGGAATCGATCAGGCCGGACAGAATGACGATCTGGCCACCGGGTGCCGCGAACGCGTTCTGACCGGGATCCCGAACCACCCGGAGTTCCAGCGGGACGCCGGGATCCCCGGCTGCCGACAATCGGGCCGCCAGTGCTTTCAGAGCCTGCTGTCCCTCGCCGCCGGGACATCGGTCTGCCGCCAGGCTGCGGACAACAATCCGGCCCAGCGATTGTTCCCATTCCATCGGGACCAGATGTACGCTGCTGGCTGCCAGGCGCGGCAAGGAATAGACCGCGCCGGCTATGATGAGGGTCGCCAGCGCGGTCCAGAACAGCAGACGTGGCAATGCTCCGAGACGACCCAGGTAGCGACTTCGAAGCTGAGGAATGTGTCGACACAACTCACGGACGGCATCAGCGTCGTCGATCCTGAGGACGGCGTCGGGGCGGCCTTTGTGGACCAGCCGTGCAGGCTGATTCCGATAGACTTCTTCCGCCAGACGGATCTGGTCGAAGGACCAGGTGTCGAGCACCTGGCCCTTACCGGCCACCACGCTCAGGGCATCGACGCCCAGGAAGACGACTACCGGCTGGCGAGAGCCGTCCCGGCCATCGCCGTAGGATGCTGCAATCATGGCAGTCGTGGGACGTAGTCAGATCCCGGCGGGTTCAGATGCCACCCATGTTGAATACTTCCACCAGACCGTCCCCGGTAGCGGGTTGGTGCTCTCCGGACTGGGCGATTTGGTGATAGGCCAGTTCGCCCTCGACCTCGAGATGGGAGAAGGTAAACCGCGTGGTCCGGATCAGCGCCCATGGGTAGGCGAGACCCAGCGACAGCAGGATGATCAGCAGATTGCCGAAATGTAGCCGCAGCAACTCGCCGCCACGCACTCTGCTGGTAAAGCGCAGACCCCGCAGGCGGGTATGCTCGGCGATGTATCTGAGTTCAGCGGCGCGATACCACAGCCAGCTCAAGGTCAGGGTGGGGATCAGCAGCAGCCAGCAGATCAGATACGTGCCGAAAAGATCGCGTGCCTGACCGTCATATTCGAACTGCTGGTCACCGTACCAGGTGTGGTTGATCTGATAGTCGCGCAGCCGTTCGCGCATGACCGGCAGGTACAGATAGGCGGTCAGCAGGCTGAGTGTGGCATGACCGAGCAGTTTGATGGCGAAGCGTAGCGGCGAGCCACTTTGGGCGAGGCGGATACCCCGCAGTGCGGTGCGGCTCATCAGATAACGGCGGGCGCCGTAGATGCCCATTCCCACCATTGTCAGCAGCGCGGTGTAGACGGCAACCTGCACCAGAACTCCGAGGCCAGGGTCGACACTCACCAGCACGGCGCTCAGCAGAGTCATCGCCAGAAACAGAGAGATCAGCACGATCAGCGCCAGTATGAAGCCATAGAACAGCTCCAGGCCGGTGCCGCGGTACTCGAAGCGTTCGCCGTCGAACTCGGTCTGCGACCACAGGTAGCGGCGTACCCGGGTCTTGGCCCAAAAATGATAGAGACCCAGTGTCACCAGCTTGAGCAGCAGGTTGACGATGAAGATGGTGAACATTTCGGTACTCTGACCGTGGTGCGCGGCCTGTCTCACGGTACCTGCAGGCGTAGAACTTTCCATGTCGTGACTCCCTGATATCCTTTTCAAGATGCACTGGGCTGAGGCGGTAGCAAGCCGTGTGCCAAGCTCCGGATGCCGGTTGTTCAGCGTGCCGGAGATGGTCCGGTGCGACGGTACTGCTGCAGCAGGATACCGGCGATGATCAGTCCCAGCCCAGCCAACGTGCTGGAGTGGATGTCTTCTTTCAGCACTACATGGATGACCATTAGTGAAAGGAATGGAGTCAGGTAGATCAGGGCGCTGATCTGCGCCGTGGTGCGCGACAGTTGCAGCGCCTTGAGCCATACCGCGAAGGTGATGCCCATTTCGAACAAGCCGACATAGATTGCTGCCCCCAACCCGCCGCCCGCCATCGCCGGCCACGCAGCAGTCCAGGTCATCCAGCCGGTGACCAACAACGAGCCGTAGAGAAAGTTCAGAAACAACCGCTGCAGCGGATCGCGTTGATCGTTGACCCCCAGCACCCAGTACAATGACCAGACCAGGGTGCTGGCAAGTGCCAGCGCTACGCCCAAGGGTGCGGCGACCTGCCAGCTGCCTGGTTCACCCCGGGTGCTGATCAGCACTACGCCGGCCAGGCTCAGGCCCATTGCGGGTATGGTTACGGCTCGCAGCGGCTGACCCAGCAACAATGTCGACAGCAGGGTCAATACGATGGGCCAGGTGAAATTCAACGGCTGGGCCTGCTGGGCGGGCAGCAGTTGATACGCTCGCAACAGCACCAGGTAGTAGAGAAACGGGTTCAGGAAACCGAGCAGTACTGAGCGGGCATGCTCTCTAAGCGGCCAGTCCAGCAGCGACCGCAAACGACCTGTCAGCACCAGTATGGTCAGCAGGCAGATGCAGGCAGTCGTCGATGCCAGAAACAGGAGCTGGTCCGGTGACAGGTGACGGAGTGCCAGCTTGAACGCGGTGGCGGAAGTCGACCACAGCACGATGGTCAGGGTGGCCAGCAGGTATGCGCGTCGTTGCCTGTTCACGTCAAGGTGCCGAATTTGCCACCGCAAAATGGTGTGCCGCGGGTATATCGTTGCTGTGACTTGCGGGTAGCAGCATAGCAGTGATCCCGAGTGCTGTTGTCTGACGAGGATAGGCCGGGCGGTACCCGTCCCGGTTGCAAACGAAACTTCTCAACGACCCGGGGTCTTGGCAGTCGTGATGAGGGTGCGGGCAGTGCATTCCAAGACACGCCGTGAATACATCCCTGTAGGCTCGACAGCGGCATCCCTGCCG
>CBDVAK010000348.1:0-3284 GCA_965371945.1 uncultured Candidatus Competibacteraceae bacterium | reverse complement strand
GCTGCCACCGGCAGACCCACCAGCAGATTCTGTGGTTTGAGTTTTACCAGCTGTTGGTCGTCCATGGCCAGTCCCAGATAGATAGGTTTGCCCGCCACCCCGGGAACCAGAAATCCGGGTGTCGCGATATCCAGCCTGAACAGACAGATCAGCCGCGACAGACTTTGTTGGTCCAGTAGCTGATTGTGAAACAAGGTGTTGAGTATGTCGTTGCTCTCGACATCCAGGCCGATATGCCAGGTCCAGTGGTGTTCGTCGATACGCCGCAACGGCGTCACCCTGGTCTCGATGGCGAAGAAATGGTCGAGCCATGCTTCGAGAATTCTGCAGATGGCTGCCATGCCCGGGCCATTGATGGCGAGATCCAGGCCGAAACCGAAACGCATGCTGGGGTCGAAATAGCGATGGGACGTGTTTTGTCGCAGTATCTCGACGGCGTCCACCTTGTGTGGCGAGGCGCCTTGGGCCTCGCGGATCAGCCTCTGCAAGACCGGGATTGCTGCTGCCTCTCTGCGCTGTACCAGGATTTCGCTGTCAGCCAGCACCAGGCCGCCCGCGGTGGCGGCTTGCTGTGATCTGAACAACAGTTCGGCCGCGCGATACAGATACGGGTCCCTGCCGGTGCCCAGGATGTGCTGAACGATGAGCTGACAGAGTAGATCGTTGAAGGCCGCGGCCGGGCCTTTGTCCGTGGTGCCGGAAACCAGTGTGATGTAGGCGGTCTCCAGATTGTCGTGGCGGCAAAGCAGATCCCGAAACGCCAGTGCCACCCGGTAGTTATCGCGTATGTCGGGGTCATCGAGCCCGTTGATCCGGGTTTCGGGTACTGACTCTCGCGGGTCGTCCAGCAGCGACCGGTGCAGAGCCCGTTCGCTGGCGCAGGATGTGGCGACCGGAACCAGTTCGGGGCGTCGATACAGGTGTCGCAGAAACGCATCCGTGAGGCGCAACTGTGCCGGGTCGCCGTGGTCGAGCAGACCATAACCGCTGTCACTCCACAACGCATCGCCATTGGCGTTTTGTGGCTCGATATCGATACTCCTTCGCTGGTCGTCGCCCCGCCGGTTCACTCGCCCCCGGACCACACGATGGTACCGCTTGCCGACAGGTCGTAGCCGCCGAGCCGGGAGGCCAGCGTCCGCGTGTCGGCGCTTTGCAGTCTCTCCAGCAAATGGCGAAAAAGATTGCGGAAGTACAAACCCTGGTCGAGTACGAAATCGAGTGCCTCCCATCCTCCCGGATGGAATGCCAGGCCGAATTCCCTGGCGCTGGCCTGAGTGCCGGGTGCGATATCGGCAAGTCCCATGGCGACGGCTGACGCGGCCTCGCGCGCGGAGCGTGCCGACACCGCCATCCCCAGTGTTTCGAAAGCGATAGCATGGTGGCTGAGCAGTTCCTGCAGGAATCGGCCTGAGCCCGATCCTGGTTGGCGATGCACCCAGCGCAGTTCCATCGCGAGCAGATCGCCGATGCTTGCCGGGGTTGCCGGTCCGCGGGGGCGTGTGATCAGTCCCTGCTGGCGCTGCAGAACGTGTACCAGCACCCAGCGGCGATAGCCGGAAAAAGACTGGCACAGCGCCGGGTGGCGAACCCCGGACTCCTGGGCCGGCCCCCAGTGAATCGCGCAGACATCAGCGCGATGACTGGCAAGCAGCTCCAGCCCCAGCCGGGTGCCCGTGCCGGTATAGCTCAACAGCGCGTGGGCGCCCGAGTCCGCAACCAGTTCCAGGGCTATCCGGTACAGCAGTGGGTCGTCGGCACCCACCAGAATCAGGCGGTCGCTCAACAGGCCGCTGTGGCTGGCTGTCAGCAGCCAGCGATCGACGAGTTCCTTCGGAAACGTCCACTTGCCGGTAATCCGTGTGCCGGGGATGCTGCCCTCGGCAGCGAGCGCATAGACTTTCTTGGGGTTTATGTTGAGGTAGGCAGCGACCTGGCGCACATTCATGAACCGGGGCGGTTCACTCATCCTGTATCCCGCTGGCGCTGTTTCGCGCTGCCTGGGGGAGCGTCCAGATCGACGTGCTCCGCGCCGTTGAAAATAAGGAAGTGCCCGCCTTTGGCGCGTGCGATCAGCGTCACCCCCAGCTGGCGGCCGATCTCCAGACCCATGCGGGTAATGCCGTTGCGGGAAATCAGCGCCGGCACCCCCATGCGGGCGACCTTGATCACCATTTCCGAAGTCAGCCGACCGGTGGTGTAAAAGATCTTGTCGTCACCGACGATGTCCTGCATCCACATCAGGCCCGATATAGTATCCACCGCGTTGTGTCGTCCGACATCCTCGACGAACGCCAGGATTTCATCGCGTTGGCACAGCGCGCAACCATGGACCGCGCCGGCTTGTCGATAGATCTGATTGTAATTGCGCAATGCCCGCAGCAGCGCATAGATACCGGATTGTGTCAGCCGCGGTTCGGCTAGGCCCAGATCCTCCAGTTCCTCCATCTGATCACCGAATACCGTGCCTTGCCCGCAACCCGTGGTAATGGTGCGACTCGCCAGTCTGGCGTCCAGGTCCGCGATGCCGCCGTGCGTGGCCACCGCCGCCGCCTCCACATCCCAATCCACGTCGATGGAGGCGATATCGCGGGGCTGTTTGACCAGTCCCTGATTGCGCAAATAGCCAAGCGTCAACAGCTCGGGATGTACCCCCATGGTCATCAGCGTAACCAGTTCGCGCTTGTCGACGTACAGGGTGAGCGGGCGCTCACCGGCAATATCCTTTTCCACCAGATTGCCGTGTGCGTCGACCGCGGTGACCGCGTGGGTCGGGTGCAGGGAGTGATTGCTCAGTCGCGGCAGCGAGCGCGGCGGTACCGTTTTGGCGTCCAATGGCATGTTCTCTGTCGGGCTTCTGGAACCACAATGGGTAAGGGCGCGCGAGCCTACGCGGGCCCAGGCAATTCAGCAAAAACCATTCCCCGAACCCGGGCCCCGTGGCGCTGGGGGCCGCAGCCTGGCCGCCCATCTCAACTGCGTCATTTTGTCCCGGTTCGGATGTGCACGCTGGCCTATTATGCACCGGTGCCAGGTTCCGGTGAGACTTGCAGCCCCCGTGGGTGTTGGCTTGTGCTGGCCGCGGCATGGCTGGTATACCGCTTGCTCCAGGGTGTTGCCGGATGGTGGACGCGGGGATGGCCATGAAGGAAACGCGGACTGCGCTCGAAGACCCTCTGCAGACCCGATTCGAGGTCAGCGTGCTGATGCGGTGTCGCCCGGTGCCCCATCATCGCTGGATCAGCGAGGTGTGGGAAGCCGAGGGAGTCGTCTGGGGGCAGCAT
>CBDVAK010000347.1:0-3286 GCA_965371945.1 uncultured Candidatus Competibacteraceae bacterium | reverse complement strand
GATGGATGCGTCGTCTTCCATCAGTGCCCGGATGCCCCCACAGTTGGCATGCCCCAGCACCACGATTTGCTTCACTTTCAGACCGGTTACCGCGAATTCCAACGCCGCGCTGGTGCCATGATAATGCCCTCCTGTCTCGTATGGCGGCACCAGGTTGGCTACATTGCGGATGACGAAGATCTCTCCCGGTTCGGCGTCAAACAGGATGGTGGGATCAACCCGTGAATCACAGCAGGACACCATGGCCACTGCGGGCGATTGCCTCCGGGCCAGTTGTTCCAGTCGATTCCGGTTGCGCTCAAAAAAACCTGCACGGAACCGACGGTGCCCTGCGATCAGTTTTTCAGTCACCGGTTCTCTCCTGATTCGATCCCAGCAAATGTCGCGTCGAAATACCCTGCATCACCGCAGCTTTGAGCATGCCGTGACGGCGTGCAACCAATCACCTCCCCTGGTCCCGTTCCTTCCATACCTTGGGATGGGGAGGGAGCAGCCGGTTGCCCGCCGCCATTATCCGGATGCGACCGCAGGCACAATCTGGGTATCGATCTGAGCATCGAGGTGGGTGCGCAGCAGACAGCCGACGCCACCCAGCGACATCAGCGCATCGGATTGTTCCACTACTTCCACCGGGCGCTCCAGTTGACTCGCCAGGCGCAGCAAAGTCTCCTTGACATCGATCGGTCGTACTTCGGAATGACCGCATAGCGGACATATCGGCGTCTCGGGCGTTGCCGTGCCGGTGGCATTGCAGCGTGCGCAGCTCCAGCCGGGGTCGGGCTGGTAGTTGGCGGCCATGACCAGTGTGTCCACCTCGCTCCAGCGTAGCGCATCCAGCGTGGCTGCCGAACCGGCGACTGCCAGGTTCTGGCTGCGCAATCCTTCGACAAGACGTTCGGCGATCGTGCGGGATTCCTGCTTTTCGTGTTCGATAAAGCTTGATAGGGTCGCCAGCACCACGTCAGCCTGTCGATCTCGTTCGGCAGTTGGAATCACATCCACCAGCCGGTTTGCCAGCTGTTCAGGCAAGGCGTGGCGGACCCGTTGGATGGTTTCGGGATCGCCGGCGAGGATAAGATGAGTATGTCCCTCAGCACCCATCAGTTTTTCCAGCACAGCGATTTTCTCATGCAGAAATCGATCCCCGCGATTTGCCTGGTTAACCTGATAGTGGGAGCGGCTCCATTCCGAGCCGACGCGCTGGCGGAGCTCCGTGCGGTCGAGCCAGGCCTGAGTGGTCGCGGCACCCAGGTTTACTTCCAGGATGCGAGCCCAGTCCGGCATGGCGAGCAAGACGACGTAACGCTGGTAGTTGTCCTTGAGTTCCACCAGGTGATAGATGTTGGGTGTGGGATAGACCGCAATCCAGTCGGGCAGGGGGACGGCAAACTGCATCGGCAGCATGAAGGCGCCACCGAACGTGCCACGCGCAAAGATGGCTACCCCCTTTGCCTCGGGGCGCAGCTCGGTGGTCAGCCAGGCCTCGATTTTGTTCAATGCGTATTCGAGGTCGGAAAGGTTGTCACCCTTGAGAATACGCCGTAGAACCTGGGCGCGGCGGTCTAATGTTTCCCGCCAGCTGTTTGGTCCATCTGCAAGGTTCAGATAGCAACTGATAAAGGGCGCTTCCGACTCTTCCACGCTGGCGAGCAGGGTGATGTGCTGTTTGAGTTCGTCCAGGGTGGTCAGCTGTGTCATATCCATATCCTCTGGTGCTGGGTAGACGCTAATGCAGGTCTGATACTGGCAGATGACTGTGCTTGCGCAGGGTTCGGTGACGGTCGATCCTGCGCACTACCGTACGCCCGGCGCGATCGACCGCACGGTCGATGGCAACATACAGATCGGCCTCGATGTCTTCGATCACCACATCGGGCAGACCGACCAGCACGACCTGCAGATGGCAGCGCTTGTCCGCGCCACCGCGTGGGCCGTTGATGTCGGATAGCCGCATGGCAACCCGTTGAATGCGTTGGTCACAGCAGGTCAAAACGCAACGAAGCCGCCGTTCGGCATGGTTGCGCAGGGCGTCGGTCAGGGAAAAGTTGCGGGCCTGAATGTCAATCTGCACAGAATCCTCCATTGTGACCTTGTTGCTGACTACAGGTAGGTATCCTAGGCGCCCTCCATAGCCAAAAAAAGTCGATTGTCTTTGTTATACTTTTCGAAAATTACGATGTAATGGTGAACTCATGCTCAACTACAAGCATCTGCGCTACTTTTGGGCGGTGGCCAGGGAGGGTGGCGTCGCCCGGGCCAGTGAACGGCTGCATCTGACACCGCAGACCATCAGCGGGCAACTGAGCCTGCTGGAGGAGCATCTTGGGGTGGAGCTGTTCACCCGGGTCGGGCGTAATCTGGAGATCACCGAAACCGGGCGGTTGGTGTTGAGCTATGCCGATGAGATTTTCTCGCTGGGCGGTGAGCTGGAAGAGGTGATACACCAGCTACCGGATGGCCGTCCCCAGCTGTTCAGGGTTGGCGTAGTCGATGTGCTGCCCAAGTCCATCGCCTATCGTGTTCTCATGCCTGCGCTACGGCTGCCGGAGCCGATACGCATGATCTGCCGTGAGGCGGGTCTTGATACGCTGTTGGCGGAGTTGGCCGTACACCGCCTCGATCTGATACTGGCCGACCGTCCTATCCCGCCCACGGTCAGCACGCGGGGTTTCAGCCACAAGCTTGGCGAGTGCGGGGTCAGTTTCTTTGCAGCAAAGAAACTGGAAAAAAAACTGACAGGTGAGTTTCCCCACTGCCTGGATGGCGCGCCGTTGCTGTTACCCAGCAGCGGTACTCGAATGCGCTCCGGCATCGACCATTGGCTGGACAAACATCGCATCCATCCGCGCACCATCGCCGAGTTTGATGACAGTGCATTGATGAAGGCATTCGGTCAGGGGGGAGCGGGGGTCTTTGTCGCGCCCGCTGCTATCGAGACAGAAGTGGAGTGGCAGTATCGGTCGACCGCGATAGGTCGGATCGACACAGTGAAGGAGTATTTCTACGCCATATCCGTCGAGCGCCGGGTTACGCACCCTGTGGTCTCCATAGTGGTGGAGGCAGCCCGGGAGTCGCTGTTTGCCGATGAATAGTCATGGAACCGGGGAATGGCGCAGGGGTGAACTCGCCGAGAGCGTGACCCAATAATGAATCCCGTATTCGGCGATGTCTTTACCGAGATGGCGGTACTGCTGATGGTGGCAGCCGTCATAGGCGCCATCAGCGTGCGCTTGAGGCAGCCGTTGATCGTCGCCTTCATCGCGGTAGGCATCCTGGTGGGGCCGTC
>CBDVAK010000346.1:0-3304 GCA_965371945.1 uncultured Candidatus Competibacteraceae bacterium | reverse complement strand
AGCGATCGAGTATATCTGCACTGCGTATCATCATGTATCGATACGGGCGCGAGTGCGGCGGGTAGCCAACGCGGGGCTGGACAGCGCGGGTACTCCGGCCTACCTTGTTACCAAATGCTGGCGGCGACCCGCCACAACGATCAATCGCGATCCCGTGTCACCGAAGCTGGCAGGTAAACGACACCGGACGGGTAGTCAATCTGGAGGGCGGTTATGTTCAAGCGCGCAGGATTCATGGCCATGCTGATGGCGACCGCGATGCTGCTCGGTGGCTTGGTGGCAACAGGACAGGCCGCCGAGCGTCAGTTCATCACCATCGGTACCGGTGGCGTGACCGGAGTGTACTATCCGACCGGGGGCGCGATCTGCAGGCTGGTCAACAAGAGCCGCCGCGATCACGGTATACGCTGCTCGGTGGAGAGCACCGGAGGTTCGGTCTACAACCTCAATGCCATCCGCGCTGGTGAACTCGACCTTGGAGTGGCGCAATCGGACTGGCAATACCATGCCTACAACGGCACCAGCAAGTTCGAGGAACAGGGCCCCAACGAGGATCTGCGGGCGATGTTTTCGGTCCATAGCGAGCCATTCACCGTGGTTGCGCGCAAGGACTCCGGGATCAAGACCTTCGATGATCTCAAGGGCAAGCGCGTCAATATCGGCAATCCCGGCTCCGGCCAGCGCGGCACCATGGAGGTACTGATGGAAGCCAAGGGCTGGAGCACGGATGACTTCGCGCTGGCCACCGAACTCAAGTCGGCGGAGCAGTCCCAGGCTCTGTGCGACGACAAGATCGACGCCATGGTGTTCACGGTTGGGCATCCCAGTGGTTCGATCCAGGAAGCCACCACTGCCTGCGATACGCTGCTGGTGCCGGTGACCGGCCCCGAGGTGGATAAGCTGGTGGCGGGCAACAGCTACTATGCCACCGCGGTGATTCCCGGAGGCATGTATCGTGGCAATCCGGATGACGTCCAGACTTTTGGTGTCAAGGCGACATTGGTGACCTCGACCAAACTGCCCGACGAAGTGGGTTACCAGGTGGTCAAAGCGGTATTTGAGAATTTCGACGATTTTCGCCGTTTGCATCCCGCATTCGCGACTCTCGAGAAGGAAGAGATGGTGCGTGATGGCAACACCGCACCCACCCACGATGGCGCGGCCAGGTACTTCAAGGAAGTCGACCTCATGTAGGTGTGTTTGAATTGGTTACCCGGGTCCGCCGCAATTCCAATGGTCCGGACTATCGGAATGGATACGACCCGCCGAGCTTTTTGACCATGACGGTACCGGCCGAGTAGCCGGCGCCGAACGAGCAGATCAATCCCAGATCGCCGGCCGCCAGGTCGGCGTTGTGGCTGTGGAACGCAATCATCGAGCCGGCCGAACTGGTGTTGGCGTAGCGGTCCAGTACCACCGGCGCCACTCCCGGCGCCGGGTCATGCCCCAGCACCTTGCGGGCGATCAACTGGTTCATGTTCAGATTGGCCTGATGCAACCACAATCGCTTGAGGTCGCCGGCGGTCAGTTTCATGTCGTCCAGGTGCGCCAGGATCATGGCGGAAACCATTGGCACCACCTCCTTGAACACCCTGCGGCCTTCCTGCACGAACAGCTTGTCGCGGCCGCCGATGCCGTCCGGGGCGCCACGGTTGAGAAATCCGAAGTTGTTGCGGATGTTGTTCGAAAAGACTGTTTTCAGTCGGGTCCCGAGTACTTCGAAGCCCGACTGCGCCGCATCAACGGATTCGAGTACCGCCGCGGTGCAGACATCACCGAAAATGAAGTGACTGTCCCGGTCCCTGAAATCGAGGTGTCCTGAACAGATCTCCGGGTTGACCATCAGCACTCTGGTCGCGCTGCCGCTGCGGATCATGTCGGCCGCGGTTTGGATGCCGAAGGTGGCTGATGAGCATGCTACGTTCATGTCGAAACCGAAACCATCGATGCCCAGCGCATTTTGGACCTCGATGGCCATCGCCGGGTAGGGGCGCTGCATGTTCGAACAGGCCACCAGCACGGCATCGACGTCAGCGCTGTCCCGACCGGCGGCGTCCAGCGCCTGGCGGGCGGCGGCAACCGCCATTTCGGCCTGCACCGACAACTCGTCATTGGTGCGCTCGGGGATGTCGGGACACATGCGCCGGGGATCGAGCACACCCTCGCGATCAACCACGAAACGGCTGCGGATGCCGGATGCCTTGACGATGAAGGATTCGCTGGATTCCTGCAGGGCATCGATATCCCCCCCGTCGATCTGCTCGCGGTGGGTTTCGTTGTATTCATGCGCGTAGGCATTGAACGAGGCGACCAGTTCGCGGTTGTCGATGCTGGCTGGCGGCGTGTAGAGTCCGGTGCCGCTGATCGCGACCGCTGTCGTTGTGCCCACAGATCCCGCTCCCTCGCAGAAGGTTGCGGATCATAGCACCAAAGTTGGTTGCCATCCGCAGGGCCCCGGGCATAGTAGGCTGGTGTATTGACGCCGGTCGGGTTAGTTTCCCATTTCTGCATGCCCGAACAGGAGAATAAGTTGTGAGTAGAATCGCCGCGTTGGTTGCCGTACTGCTGTTGTCCCTGGTTTCGTTCACGACCCAGGCCGCACCTGGCTGGTTGGCGACAATGTCCAGGACCCCGATGAGCGAGTTCAGTGACGAAGACGTTGATCTGTTTCTCCAGAATGGTCGGGCAGCGCTTGAAGACGCGGCGGACGGCGAGTCACGATCGTGGCAAAACGAGAAAACCGGTCATTCGGGCACGATCAAGATCATCAAGACCGGGACCCAGGACGGGCAGCATTGCCGCCTGGTGCAGATAGAGAATCAGTCCAAGAACTACTTCAACCGTTCCATGCTCAACTTCTGCCAGCAGCCGGACGGCACGTGGCAGTGGATCAAGCCCCAGTAGCTGGTTAATACAGGGGGTGTGTTGAGGCGATCACGCCGGATATGCCGATGTCGCTGAGTATTGGCATGGTCTGCTATCCAACCTACGGTGGCAGTGGTGTGGTGGCGACCGAGTTGGGCCGGGCCCTGGCCAAGCGAGGCCATCCCGTGCACTTCATCACCTACCAGCAGCCTGCCAGACTGGGCGGCCTGGAGCCCAACCTCTACTATCACGAGGTCTCGGTCGCCAACTATCCGTTGTTCGATTTCCCACCCTACGAGCAGGCGCTGGCGGGCGTCATCGCCGAAGTCGCCAGTTCGCAGTCGCTGGATCTGGTCCACGTCCACTACGGCATTCCACACGCGGCGGCGGCTGTGCAGGCGCGCGAGATCGTCGAGCAGGGTGGGGGGCGTCTGCCGGT
>CBDVAK010000345.1:0-3307 GCA_965371945.1 uncultured Candidatus Competibacteraceae bacterium | reverse complement strand
CGACCGCCTTTGCAATAGCCGTCACTCAGCGCTTGATGCCTTCCCCGTAGTCCCAGCTTCGCAATTCGTTGCCGAGCAGAGCCGTCAACTCCTCGTGTAACGGGCGATAAGCATCCTGCAGAAACCGGATATCGCTGTTGCTGATCGAAAAACGCTCCAGCAGCGGATATCTGTCTATCAGGGTACCCAGCCGGCCGCCACCGATGCGGCGGCGCAGTGGGGGAAGATAGTAGCGCGCCAGACTGCGGGTCCAGGTCCAGCTACGATGAATGCGGGTGCGCGGCTGCCTGGGTATGAAGTCCGCATCCAGGCCGATGTGGCGATAGGTCTTGTGCAGCCCGGCCTCCGGGTCCGCTACGATATCATCCTCGTAGATCAACACCAGAATCTCCCCATCCGGAAAGGCGTCCCGCCAGGCTCGCAGGTGACGGCCATAGTATCCGGCTTCGATGATTCGGAGCTTGGGATGTTCGGTGGCGGTTCTTTCCAGACCGATGAGCGGCGAGACCTCGCCCTTGCGTAACCAGTGATGATAGGCGGAAATAGCACGACGTACCGGGTCGCGCAGCACTGCAATGATCTTCGCATCTGGGATCTCCTGATGCACGATCTCCGGCAGCGGTGGCAACGAGGAATCGAATGCCAGCTTGCTCGATTCGTTGTACCAATAGGGCATGCGGTCGAACAGATAGGTGGGTGATGCTTCGCCGGTCATGCGCCCGGGGTCCATGTCAGCGAAGCGCGGGTAGTACCATTCCGGGCCCCGGGCGTGTAGCTCGATGGAGCCGAAATAGTGAATCTCCTTGGTTTCGGGCAGCGAGGTCCCGGGGTGCAGGTCGAGCATCTTCCATAGCCAGGAGGTCCCCGCCTTTTGTGCTCCAATGAGCAGGAAATCGGGTTTTCTCCCGATATTGACAGGGGCTTGCGGCGCCTGTTTCGTGGCGTGGTCATCGTAGCCGGGGGTGACGTCCGGAGCCCTGGCGATGCGGGCGGAGGTCACTGGCGGGACTCCGGGCGTCCGGGTCGGAGTCTGGCCACACTGCCGGTGAGTGCCAGCCTCCCACCCGCATACACTGCCCAGGCTGCCAGGCGCCCCAGAATCAGCAGCATTACCGGCACGATGATCCAGGTCAGAAAGTAAGAAGGTCGAAAATCATCTCCCGAGGCTGGAAAACCGGCGGATTGCTGATTCTGACCGGCGTCGTTCCGATTGCCAGACAACAGGGCTTTGTCGATGTTCGAGCCACTTTCGACCGCATCGGCAAACCGCTGAATGCTTTCCGGGTGCTGGTAGAGTCCCCAGGCCTCACCGATCACCTTTACCCCGAACCAGAGTCCGACCAGGAGCAGTACCAGTCCTCCGATCCGCGCGAGCAGGGCCAGGACGCCAGCAAGAAACACCAGGGTGCCGGAGCCACTGATGGTCTCCGGGGAATCGTCAGGTCTGGTCGAGGCGATCAAGCGCTTGCTCCTGAGAGTGGAATGCCCGGCGGCGCGAATATGGCAACCCGGGTTTCGGTGGCGGTGGAGGTTACCCCGGCCGTGCAGATATTGCCCGACCTGGAAGCATTTCGCGAACCAATCCATAGCCTGCCGGTGCTGTGCCATGAATTGAGCGGGCCCTGAATCCTCAGCAGGTATGCGAATACTCGTATTGCAGGCCGCACCATGCTTGTCTAGAATCCCACGCCATGCGGATATCTCTGAGATCGACCTTGCTGTGCTGTTGTTTGCAGCTCGCACTGGCGGCCACCAGTTTCGGCCAGGAGTTCCCGAGTCTCCGCGGCAGCGCTGACGCTGATCTGCAGGCCGGCCTCGAGAAGGCACTCGATCAAGTCGGTCTGTCAGCAGCCGTGGCCAAAAAACTGCTTGCTGTGGCGCTGGTCGACGTTACCGACCCGTCACAGCCACGGGTGGCTGCGGTAAACGGTGACGAGATGATCTATGCCGCCAGCCTGCCTAAGATTGCCATCCTGCTGGGGGCATTCGAAGAGATCGAACGAGGCGGGATGCCGCTGGATGAACAAACCAGGGGTGAGCTGCGCGAAATGATCCGGGTGTCGTCCAACAGTGCGGCAACCCACATGCTAAACCGTGTCGGCAAGCCCAGACTTGCCAGGATCCTGCGTTCGCCCAGGTACAAACTCTACGACCCGGCGGTCAACGGTGGGCTTTGGGTCGGCAAGGATTACGCCAAGAAAGGTGTCTGGAAGCGCGATCCCCTGCACAATCTTTCGCACGGGGCAACCGCCCTGCAGACTGCCAGGTTCTATTATATGCTTGAGACCGGTCGGCTGGTTTCACCGCAGCGGTCCCTGCAGATGAAGGCCATGCTCGCCAACTCCGGGATTCATCACAAGTTCGTCAAGGGGCTGGCGGGACGCAAGGACGTGCGCATCTATCGCAAGTCGGGTAGTTGGCGCCGCTGGCATGCAGACAGCGCCCTGATCGAACATGGCGACCGTACCTACATCGCGGTGGCGCTGGCCGAAAGCACCAGCGGTGGCGAGTGGTTGTCGCGTCTCATCGGTCCACTCGATGATCTCATCGTCGGTCGATGTGCGTGCTGAAGCACTGACACCTGATCGACGCAGACTGGCCCCTCCCCAGCACCCTCCACTTTCCGGGCTGGTCGACTGTGGCAATCCACATTTCTTGACCAGGATCAATGTTGCCTCGCAGTTGCCGTTGGATGTTATATGCACGGTGTGTCGTGGGTATAGACGTTGACTGTTTGTAGGGCGCTTCTGGTTTGCGCCCGGGGGAGATCGATATGTTCAACAGTATCCTGGTCGCGATCGATGGTTCGGAACACGCTCGCAAGGCGGTTTCGTTGAGTGGAGATCTGGCAATGCTGTATGACGCCAGGGTCACGGTGGTTCATGTTCGGCGTGTGGGTCCGGTGTCGGCGGAATTGCGACGCTTTGCCGAAGTCGAGCATCTGACCGGCCATTCCGGGCTTGACGAGCAACGCCAGAGTGGATTCCCACCCGAAATGGTGGCCTTTATGCGTGAAGCCGACAACAATACGGATCTGGCGCAGGCCCTGATCACGGTGGCGCAGCAAATGCTGGATAGTGCCGCGCAATCACTGCGAGACAAGGGAATTGCAGACGTGCGCACCGATCTGCTCGATGGTGATCCCGCTGAACAGATCCTGGCGGCGGCGGTCGCTCACAACGCCGATCTGGTCACCCTGGGCAGTCGGGGGCTGGGAAACCTGCGTGGGTTGTTGCTGGGTAGCGTGTCGGGGCGTGTCAGCCAGCTCGCTGAGTGCACCTGTATCACCGTGAAATAACCTGGGCTG
>CBDVAK010000344.1:0-3313 GCA_965371945.1 uncultured Candidatus Competibacteraceae bacterium | reverse complement strand
CCATGACCGGGCTGGTCGATCAGGTCTTGCAGTGGACCGGCAGCCATGCCCATCTGGCCGGCCTGGTGGTGCTGCTGGTGGCATTCGCGGAGTCGTTGGCCGGGGTGGGCCTGCTGGTTCCCGGAGCCGTGATTCTGTTCGGGGTTGGCGCATTGATCGCGGCCGGTGCGCTGCCACTATGGTCGACCCTGATCTGGGCGGCAGCAGGCGCGGCGGCGGGTGACGGTCTCAGCTACTGGTTGGGCAGGCACTATGGCGACCAGGTCAGGCAGATGTGGCCATTTCGGGCATTCCCGGGCTGGCTGGACAAGGCCGAATCGTTTTGCCACCGCCACGGCGGCAAGAGCATCGTGCTGGGCCGGTTCGTGGGCCCGCTGCGACCGGTGGTACCGGTGATGGTCGGCATGCTCGGCATGACCCCTGGCCGGTTCTTTGCGTTCATGCTGCCGGCCACCGTCGCTTGGGCGCCGGCATATCTGCTGCCGGGGATGGCGGTGGGTGCTTCGCTGACGCTGGCCGGCGAGGTCGCGGCCCGATTGGCGATCCTGCTGGCGGCACTGGGCGCAGCCGCCTGGCTACTGTTTGTGACTACCAGATTCACCTATCGCTGGCTGAGGCCCATGGGAACCTCTGCCATGGAAGCGATCTGGAGGGGCGCCAGCCACAACCGGATGTTGTCGTGGCTGTTCGGTGATCTGCTCGACCCGCAGCGCCCTGAATTTCGTGGTTTGCTGCTCTGGTTCACTGTGTTGCTGATGTCCGCCAGCTTGTTCCTGCTGGCGATCGGAACCACGATGTCCGGCCAACAGGACACCGGTCCGGGGCACGCACTCTACAACCTGCTGCAGCAACTGCGGACACCTGTTGGCGACAGCATCATGGTGTTTTTCAGTGCCCTCGGTGATTTCAAGGTGGTCGCCCCGGTGACCGTCACGGTGCTGGCCTGGTTGCTGTGGCGCCGCGCCTGGTACGACACGGCGTACTGGCTGGCCACAGCGACCTTCGGTGCGCTGGCGGTAGTGATGATCAAGGGCACGCTGAGGATCCCGCGGCCGCAGGCAATGTACTCCGGCGTCGATAGTTGGAGCTTTCCGAGCGGTCACGCCACCATGAGTACGTTGATGTACGGTTTTCTCGCCGTGCTGATCAGCCAGTCATGGACGCCGCCGCGCAGATGGCTGCCGTACGCACTGGCATCGATATTGGTGGCCGGAATTTCATTTTCACGGCTCTATCTCGGCGTCCACTGGTTTGCGGACGTGGCCGGCGGACTGAGTCTCGGGGTGTCGTGGATCGCGATACTCGCGATCACCCGTCATCACCACCATCATCACGGCAAGGGCATTCGCGGCCTGGCCACGGTGTCGATACTGGCCCTGGCCGTCGCCGGCTATCTTCATGTACAGGGTTCATGGCGACAGGACCTGCAGCGCTACGCAATCGAGCGCCCTGTGCGTACAGTCGATGTCGCGCAATGGTGGCAACATGACTGGAACAGCCTGCCCGCATACCGCAGCGACCTGGAGGGCGACCGCAGACAACCTCTCAACGTACAGTGGAGCGGCGAGCTGGACGATATCGAAACGCTGCTGCAATCACAGCAGTGGCGGCAACCCCTGACCGCCAACATCCATACAGCGCTAAACTGGCTGCTGCCCAACGCTACGCCCGCCAAGATTCCGCTGTTGCCGAGACTGCATGACGGACAGCACGAATCACTGCTGTTGGTACACGATGACGCGACTGCTCCCGATCAGCGTCAACTGATCATCCGGCTGTGGCCGACCGACATTCGCCTGACGCCGGATCAGCAACCGCTTTGGGTAGGCAGCGTGGCGGAGCAGCGTGTTGTTCGTTTGCCCCTGATCAATCTGCTGCGATTGACGGGTGACTACGACGAACCACTGCGGACCCTGTCCACGAACCTGGCGGGCGCCCGGACTGCCATGCGGGTGCACATTCCCCTGCAACACCCATCACAACTGCGGTGGAACGGTGATATATTGCTGGTGAACACCATGCCAGCGGGCAGGTAGCCTACGCGCGAGCGGCGCGGTGTTGAGCCGGGCTGATGCCTCGCACCCTCTTGAATGCGGTGCTGAGAGCGAACGGGCTTGCGTACCCCACCCGACCGGCGACAGCGGCGATCGTACAGCCTTCCTGGTTGAGAAGGTCGGCTGCCAGGGAGATCCGCCAACCGGTCAGAAAAGTGATCGGCGGCTCCCCGACCAGCTCGTGGAAACGCCGGGCCAGCGTGGCACGAGACACACCCACTTCAGTGGCGAGCCTGGCGACGGTCCAGGGGTGGTCCGGGTTGTTTTGCAACATGCGCAGAACCGGTCCAACCACCGGATCGCCGTAGGCTCGATACCAGGTCGGGACCTCTGCCTCGGGCCGGGCGAACCAGGATCGAAGCACCGCAATAACCAGCAGATCGAGCAATCGATCGAGAACCGCCTCCTGGCCGGGCTCCTCCCTGGCGATCTCGTCGTTGAGCAAGGTGATGAGGGGCGACCGACGCGCCTCAGCCGGGAGAACGACCAGGTTCGGCAAGGATTGCAGCAGACGTTGTCCGACCTCGCTGTGCATCTCGTAGGTGCCGGTGAGCATCACGGTCGAGCCGGTCAGGCTGTTGCCCCAGGTACGAACCCCGAGACCCATCCGCTCAGCAAGGTCCTGACCGTCCAGAGTGGTACAACGCTGCCCGGGGTGGATGATCACTTGCGGGAGGGTCGCAGGATCGTCGGCTACCGTGTAGGGGTCTGGACCCCGCATGACAGCAACGCCTCCCGGGGCCAGGCGCACGGCTTCGCCAGCCGCCGGGATCAACCATGCATCACCCTGCACCACTGCAACCAGCGTCAGCGGCGCCTCGTCCTCGATCCGAAGTGACCACGGTGGGTCGAGGATGGATCGAAGCAGAAAGGCTCCCCGAGCCCTGGGGCCATCCAAGAGACTGACAAGCGCATCCATGGTGAGCAGTTTAGACGCTAGAACATGACAATGCCACTTTGAACTATGGACCGTCTCATATTGATGCTTTAAGTTGGCATCGAGATCACCCCAACCCATAGGAGGGCATCATGAGTGATTCACAACAACCCACAGCACAACCGGTCCTGGTACTCGGCGCAACCGGCAAGACCGGCCGCCGGGTGGTCGAAAGACTTCAGAACCGCGGCGTTCCGGTCCGGGCTGTTTCCCGGTCCGGCCAGCCGCGATTCGACTGGCAGGACGCAAAGACCTGGGCGCCCGTTTTGAGCGGCGCCCGTTCGGTGTATATCACCTTCCAGCCGGACCTGGCGGTGCCGGG
>CBDVAK010000343.1:0-3322 GCA_965371945.1 uncultured Candidatus Competibacteraceae bacterium | reverse complement strand
CCGGTGCTGGAACGGCGCCGATACCGGCCATTTGATCGATGCTGTGGCGCACCGGGCGGGACAGGATCAAGCGGGCGTCATCGTAGATAGATTGCACCGCATCAAGATAGTGGAGCCGTCCGTCATCACCCTCGCTGAGCAAACCGCTGCGCTTGAGTCTGTCGATGAACTGGGCAAACAGGGCCTTGTCGAAGAAATCCGGAGCCCGGAACCCGTACAACAGGGCCAGCCTCTGTGCGGTCAGATGGCAGAGCGTTTCCAGGTCGTCCCGCGTCAACACGCCGGAGCCGCGGCGCACCAGTAGCGCGCCAGTGATATAGAATCGCTCGAACGTCTGCAATACCGCCTGTGCCAGCAGAGACAATGCCAGGGACTGGCTGCCGCCGCGCTCGCGGGCGCAGAGTTTTCCGCTACGCGGATCTATGTGTAGCAAGCCCAGCGTCTGCAGGCTGTCCATGACCGTGGAAACAGCGTCCGGGAAATCGCTGCTGCTCCAGCGCAGGAACAGCTCGCCGCGGACGAACGGGTAGGCGAGTTGGCCGAACTCGATGATGCGCTCGCGCGTGAGCCGGTCATTGTTGAGAAAGCAGACCGCGACGAACGATGGCAACGCAAACAGGTGCAGGATGTTGTTGCGAAAAAAGCTCATTAGAATGGCTTGTTCACCTTCCAGCACCAACAGATCGCCCAGCGCATGCCCTTGTCGCTTGATCACGCCCAGCGACTCACCGTAGGCGATCATTTCCCCACCGCTTAGATCGGTGACCGTGATGCGCTCGCTGTATCGGTTTATTTTCAGCAGGCGAACGTAGAGTTCGAGTTGGTTGGCCAGATCTTCCTCGCCCAGCGTCAGCCTGGGAGTGGCGAGCAGCACCAGTGCCAGCAAATTGACCGGGTTGACGTCGGCACTGGCGTTGATGTTGGTCAGTACCTGGCGCCCAAGCCGGCGCACCACGGCGGGGAGCCATTCGGCTTGTGCGGCCTGCTGGTCGCCATCCCGCCAGCCAGCTGCGTACCGGTCCAGGAAGGCATCCAGATGGATAGGTTCTCCAAAGCTGACCCGGACCTTGCCGAAATTGCCACGCAGCGACCGCAGGGCCTTGATGAACCCGCCCATGGATTCCTTCCGTTTGGGCTGGCCGCTGAGTTCCCGCACGTAGGAGCGGCCTTCGAATATCTTCTCGTAACCGATATAGACCGGCAGCAACACGATCGGTCGCTCCGGGTTGTGCAAAAAGCTGCCAACGGTCATCGACAGCATGCCCGGTTTCGGTTGCAGCAGTCGTCCGGTGCGGCTGCGGCCGCCTTCGACGAAGTACTCGACAGAGAATCCCCGGCTCAGCATTTGCTCAAGATACTGGGTGAAGGCCACCGCGTAGAGCGGGTTGTCACGGAAGGTACGACGCAGGAAGAACGCGCCGCCGCGACGCAGAATGGGGCCGATCAAGGGCAGGTTGAGATTGACACCGGCGGCGATATGCGGGGGTACCAGGCCGGCTTCGTGGACGATGTAGGAAAGCAGCAGATAGTCGAAGTGGCTTCGGTGGCAGGGCAGATAGATGATCTCGTTGCCGGCGGCGACATTGCGCAGGGTGTCCAGATGGCGGACATCGACGCCATTGTAGATGCGGTTCCAGAGGCTGCCCAGCACGTGCTCCAGCAGGCGAATCACCAGGTATGAGTAGTCCGCCGCGATTTCTTCCAGGTACCGTCGGGCCTGGCGGGTTGCTCTCGCCGTGGTGATGTTGTGGTCGCGGGCTTCGCTGTCGATGGCTTGGCGCAGGGCTGGTCGGCGCAGCAGACCATCGAGCATGGTGTAGCGGTGCGACAGGTCCGGGCCGATCACCGCGGTACGTGATCTTGTAAAATGCACCCGCAACAGCCTGGCGAGTTTGCGGGCTGCGCTCTTGTCATCCAGGGCTTGGGCGGCGAATTCGCGCAGTGATACCGGCGCACTGAACTGTACGAAGGTGTTGCGGCCGTAGAAAACGATCGCCAGCAGTCGTTTCAGGCGACTGCCCCGGCGCCACGAATCGGACAGCATGACGCTGGTGAAACTGCCTTTTCGGTCCGGTGATCGGCCCCAGAAGACTGCCACCGGAATGATGCGGATATCGCCGGCATGATCGCGACGCAGGGCCGCGATCATTTCCTGCAGCCGTTGTTCGGATTGCGGGCGGACGCCGCGGCGCAACCAGCGTCTGCCAGGTTCGCGCAGCCAGATCAAGGCGTGACGCTGTTCGAGCAACCCGAATCGCAAGCCACCTCCCGGAGGCGGCATGGCGTGTTTGTGGCACAGATCGTCGACCACCAGATAGTCAGACAGAGCGCGGGTTTCGAGGGCATAACACACGGCTGCATCCGAGTCTGATGCGAGCTCAACGAAACTCTCCGGCTGCACTCGCACCCGCACCCAGAGGAACAAAACCAGACGGCTGAGCCGCATCGCAAGGCGATCGAGCCCCAACCACCAGTAGTTTGAAATACTGCTCAACGAGTCGATCCCGGAGGAGTTGGATATGAGCGCATTATCCGGCAAGCAACCCGAGTGACACCACCTTGGTTGTATGGACTTGGGACAAGTATTGGTTTAAGTTCCGGCTCACAAAAAATTGATCGACCACCCGAATGACAGGGCTGACACGGTTGACAGGCACCTGCGGGACGCGTGAAGAGGCCGGCCCGGTTCGATGACCAGCGGTGGGCCCGGGACTTCGGAGACTTGAAATGCACCCAATGAGCGCGAACCGTGCGTTGACGCGGTTGTTTACAGTTGTTTTTGTATTCGTCGTCGTGCTGTTCGCGGGTGAAACGTGGGCCATCACGGAGCCAGGTGACCGCAAGTCGCCTGTTGCCGATGCCGGAATTGCGTCCGTCGATCCCACCGGGCAACGCATCGAGCGGCTGGTGGACTACATCACCGATGTCTATCCGGTTTCCCGCCAACATGCCGAAGTGGTCGTCTCGCGTGCTTTCAGCCGGGGCCGGCAACTGGATTTGCCTCCGGAGCTGATACTGGCCGTGATCGCGGTGGAATCGACTTTCCGTAGCCGCGTGGTCAGCTCCGCCGGTGCCCGTGGCCTGATGCAGGTCATACCAAAATGGCACCCCAAGACGATCGCCGAGATCGGCGGTGCCCAGGCATTGTTCGATCCTATCCGTAACATCGATGCCGGCAGCACCATCCTGGTCAGTTACCTGGGTGCGCATGATGGCGATATGCGCAAGGCATTGCTGCGCTACAACGGCAGCCTCAATATTCCCGGTTCACGCTATGCTGAGCGTGTATTGAAAAAATTTCGCAAGATGCGCCGGGTGGCGA
>CBDVAK010000342.1:0-3322 GCA_965371945.1 uncultured Candidatus Competibacteraceae bacterium | reverse complement strand
GTTTCATGACAGCCATTTGTCCAGGTTGGCGCGCACGAAGGCATCGTCGTTGAGGTCCGGGCAGGCGGCGTAGACGCGGTCTATTTCCTGCGACTGGCCGGGGCTCAGGCACTCATCCGGGTCCAGGCACCAGATACCCTGCAACAATCCCTGGCGCCGCAACACTTCGTGACAACCCGCGATACAACCGCGGAAGGCGTTGGCGGCATCGAAAAAGGCGCTGTTGCAGTCGGTGATGCGGGCGTCGCGTGCCAGCAGATCAGGGCTGACGGAACCAGCGGCGACAGCTTTATGAATCCGCTCCAGCAGTTCCACCGCCCGGCGGGTCCACACACTCCAGTGCCCCAGCAGACCACCCCGAAACCGGACGGTCACCGGTTCACCATTGCGCATGAACCGCAGGGGACACAACAGATCCAGCACGATGTGATCGTCGTTGCCGGTATAGAGGGTGATCCGTTCTTCACAACCACTGGCCACCACGCCTCGCACCACGTCGAGTGTCTGATAGCGGTTGAACGGCGCGACCTTGATGGCCAGCACATTGTCGATGGCGGCGAATCGACGCCAGAAATCGAACGACAGCGGTCGTCCTCCCACCGCCGGTTGCAGATAAAAGCCCACCAGCGGAATCTCGCCGGCGACGCTTGTGCAGTGATCGATCAATTCATCCTCGCTGGCCTTGCTCAGGGCGGCAAGACTCAGCAATCCGGCATGATAGCCGAGCGAGCGGGCAATGCCGGCCTCGGCGACCGCCTGGCGGGTACCACCCACCACGCCGGCGATGCGAACCACCGCCGGGTCGCTGTGCCGGTCGATTTCCTCGGCAGCCAGCGCCAGCACCGGTTCGTACAGACCGCTTTCGCGAATCGCGAATTGCGTGGTGTGGACGCCGACCGCCACACCACCCGAGCCGGCATCCAGATAGTAACGCGTGAGCGCGCGCTGCCGGGCGCGGTCCAGTTGTCGTCGCGAATCCAGCGCCAGGGGATGTGCCGGGATGACCACGCCACGAGCAAGGCCCTGTTGTACAGCCAGCGGCAGATCGGACCGGTTCAGTCCCACGATCTATATCCTCAACACTGCAAGTAACCGAACAGATACTTACCGCAATGCAATCCCGCGGTCAAGCGCGGCAGGCTGTCAGGGACGCAGGTAACCAAGGATGACGTCGATCACGTGGTTCTCCCGGGCGCTGAGTTCTGTCTCGCTGAGCAGCTCACGATTGAATATCGCTGAGAGCGTGTAGGCATTGGAATGATAGAAATAGCTGATTCCGGCAATGCTGATGTACAACTCGACCGGGTCCACATCGGCCCGGAACTGACCCTCCGCCACGCCGCGATCCAACAGCCCGCGGATCATGTTGACCAGCGGCGTATGCATCTCGCGGATGCGTTCGGAACGGCGCACGTACTGGCCCTTGTGCAGATTCTCGGTGTTGAGCAGGCGGATGAAATGCGGGTGGTCTATGAAGAACTGCCAGGAAAACCGCACCAGTTTGCGCATTCCTTCCGCCGGGCTTGCGCCTTCCAGGGTCAGTTCCTTCTCCTTTTCACGAATTTCCGCGTAGGCTTGCTCCAGGACCGCCAGATACAGACCTTCCTTGTTGCCGAAATAGTGATAGAGCATGCGTTTGTTGGTGCCGGCCGTCTTCGCGATCTGGTCCACCCGGGCGCCGTCCAGACCCTTGTCGCAGAATTCGACCCGGGCGGCATCCAGAATTCCCTGCCGGGTGCGTTGCGGGTCCCGCTTCCTGGGTTGATTCAATTGACGCTCCCGCCGTGTGCCGGTGAGTGTATATGTTGACACTGGCACGCCCCCTTTCTTATGGTCGAGTCCTGTGATCGAATTAACCGTTCGGTTACGAATGCTCGGTCAGGCCAAGAATCGGTGCGGTTCTGGTGGATGTCAAGTATGTGCCAGGGGAGAGGTTCCATGCGCAAGGTAGTCATCATGCTGGGGGTCGTCTGGGTGGTGCTGGGTTCCGGCACCGTGCAGGCGGCGGAAAAGGTCGATTTCATCCTCAACTGGATCGCGGGCGGTGATCATGCTCCTTACTACTACGCCCGTTCCCAGGGTTGGTACGAACAGGCCGGTATCGACCTGAACATCGAACAGGGCAAGGGGTCGTCGATGTCGGCCCAACGCACGGGCGTGGGCAAGGATGATATCGGTCTGGCCGATATGCCGCCGGTGTTTGCCGCCATCGGCAAGGATGCCGACCTGGTGGCGGTGATGAACATCTACGCCAATTCCCCCTATGGATTCTACTGGCTGAAGAGTTCGGGGATTGCTGATCCCACCGATTTTGCCAGTCGCAAGATCGGCAATCCGCCGTGGGATGCCGCCCGCCAGATGTGGCCGGCATTTGCCGCCAATGTCGGCATCGATCCCGACTCGGTCACCTGGGTCAACGTGCAGCCCAACGCCAAGTTGGCCGCGCTGAAATCGGGCTCCATCGATGTCACCACGTCGTTTTACAACATCCACCATATCTTTCAGAAACAACTGGGCGACGATATGGGCTATGCCTCCGGCAAGGAGTTTGGCGTCAACCCCTATGGCAATTCGATCATCGTCAACGGTGAGTTTCTGCGCGATCACAAGGATCTGGTGGCGGCATTCGTCGCGGTGACGCAACGGGCCTTCGAGGCCTGCGCCCAAGATGCCAAACCGTGCATCGAGGCCCTGGTGGAGGCCAACAAGGGGTTGCAGTACGACAACGAAATGACCAACTGGGGGCTGGTGAAGCAGTTGATGACCGACGAGGTCTCGACCACCAAAGGGCTGGGTTACATGGACCAGGAACGCATGGCGAAATCCTATGAACTGTTCGAGCCCTATCTGGACAAGCCGTTCGACATATCCGACCACTACACCAACGAGTTTCTGGATACCAGTATCAAGATGCCCAAGTAAGATCGAAACGTCGCGTTGACCTCGGAGCACAGGGGACCGTGACGTGGGTGCGGGTGGTGCCTCGGCATACTCAGCAGCTACGCAACGCTGTACCTGTTCAAACCGGCAGCGAAATCAGGTGGCGCATAGACGGCCAGTCGGGCTCCGCGGATACCGCGAATCCGGGTCCCTGCAGCGACCCCAGCGAAATCTCACCAGCGCGGATGCGTAATCTGACTGCCCCCGCACTGCGCTCGTAGAGGTCGCCGTGCGCGTCCAGGAACGCCTGCTGTTCGTGCTCAGGCCAGCCGCTCATGCCGTTGACATAGTGGTGGCCGTTGCGCTCGATGTGGCTGACCCCGATCAATGTCGCCAGCGCCAGGTCCTGCTGCAGGCTGACGCCGGCCTGGATGGTAAGATC
>CBDVAK010000341.1:0-3328 GCA_965371945.1 uncultured Candidatus Competibacteraceae bacterium | reverse complement strand
CCGCCACGCTGTGGGGGCTGGCGTTGTGCCTGTTTCTGGTGCGTGGACCCTACCGGTTGTTCCTCTATCTCACCACCTTTCTGGTGGTGATACATCTGCTCGATTCGCGTTACCGCAACACTTTGCTGACGCGGCCGCTGTTGCTGCTGGTGTTGGCGGCCCTGTACCCGGTGCTGGTGACCCTAGTGATGCCTGAAGACATGGTGTACCGGCGCTATTTCACCAGCGTGTACAATTTTCTCTGGCTGGTGATGGGGATTCACTTTCTGAGCCTGCACTTGCGCGAGTCGGGTGTCGGGCGTTTCGCGGAGTGGATCATGTTGCTGCTGGCGATCGTTCTGCTGGTGCATTTGAGTGCCGCGCTGCTGAACCTGACCGAATGTGGTCCGCGGGTGCTCGGTTCCGAGTGTGGCGTGGCGCGCAACCCTCATCTGCTGGGATTGTTTGCCGCCATGGCGTTGCCACTGTTGGTGCATCTGGCCTGGTGGGCTCCCAGGCACCTGCGGGTCCCGCTGCTGGTGCTGATCGGTATCGATCTGTATTTGTTGCTGGACAGCGGATCACGCTCGGCCTGGCTGGCGGTCATCGGCGCTACGTTGCTGACTGCGATCACCCTGCTGCGCTCGCGTCATCGGTGGTGGGTGGTGCCCGGGTTGGCGCTGCTCGGTTGGCTGGCCTATTTGTCGGGGATTGGCTCCTTCGATCAGCGTATCAACGATCTCGTCAACAACTTCGGCTCCGAGGAGCGACTGATCATCTGGCCGGATGCCTGGAACATGCTCCGGGCCAATGATCTGGCC
Organism: uncultured Candidatus Competibacteraceae bacterium; assembly: GCA_965371945.1. GTDB lineage: Bacteria > Pseudomonadota > Gammaproteobacteria > Competibacterales > JAHEDQ01 > CBDVAK01. The sequence continues at coordinate 2,528 of CBDVAK010000341.1, read as the reverse complement.
GGCTGGCTGTTCGGCCACGGCATCGGCAGCTTCCGCTACTATTTCGGTGAGTTTTCTCGCTATCAGGGCACCGCCGATTGGGTGTTTCCCCACAATTTTTTACTTGGCGTGCTATTCGAGACCGGGGTCACCGGCGCGCTACTGATTTTTGGCACTTTTGCCGTCTATCTGCGTGGCCTGGCCCGGGCCGTCGGCTCGGTCGGCAATGCCCGCATGCGATCGCTGTGTGCCGCCCTGTTCGCGATGTCGGTGGCCCAGTTTGCGCACACCTTTCTGACCCTGCCTTTCTATTCCAGGTTTACCCTGTTGTCGCTGGCATTGGTGGTGGGTAGCGCTTTGGCGGTACAGGCACATTGGATGGGAGCGCGCAGCACTGTCGATGCCTGAAGCCAGTATCGTGATCCCCAACTACAACGGGGCCGAGCTGCTACCCGAATGTCTGGGTTCGGTGCTCGCGGCAGCAGATGCCTGTCCGGTACCTTGCGAGGTGGTAGTGGTTGACGACGGTTCCAGCGATGACAGTGTAGCTTTGCTGGAGTCGCGGTTTGCCACCGTCCGTTTGGTCAGGCATTCGCGCAACAGGGGGTTTTCGGAGGCGGTTCGCACCGGTATCGAGGCGGCGCGGGCTGAGCGGGTCATATTGCTCAACAGCGACGTCAAGCCGGAGGTGGATTTTGCGGCGCCGCTGTTGCGCTGGTTTGAGCACGCCGATGTGTTTTCGGTGTCACCGCTGATCTACGCCGAAGGCAGCGATGTGCCCCACAAACTGACGCTCAACCGCCCGCGTCTGCGGGGAGGCGAGTTACGGCGTGGTCGCTGGACACTCGAGGAGATCCGTGATCGCGTAGCGTCTGGAGGGACGGTGGAAACGCTGTTCGTGTCGGGTGGATCGATGGCGCTGCGCCGAAGCATGTTCCTGGAACTGGATGGTTTTCTCGATCTGTACAAGCCGTTCTATGGCGAGGATCAGGATCTCGGGGTGCGGGCTTGGCGCCGTGGCTGGCGCAGCGTGGTCGAGCCGGACAGCAGTATCGTTCACAAGAAGAGCGGCACGATTCGCAAGGTCTTTGCCCTGCGTTACGTCAAGCTGATCCAGCAACGCAACCAGTTCTTGTTTCTGTGGCTGCACCTGTCATCCCGCGATATCTGGCTGCGGCATGTGCCGAGGGTATTGCTGTCTTTGCCGCTGCGATTGCTGAGGTTCGATCGCCAGTACTTGGGCGGTTTGAGTCGCGCATTGTCCAGGCTACCCGCGGTCGTCAGGGAGCGACGCCGGTTGCGGATGCAGGGCGGTGCAAGCCTGGAATCGGTGCTGGAAAAACTGCGGCAGACCGGGGATTGAGACCCGGGCGGACATCATGCCTGGGCGCGAAGGGATTCCCGGTGGTCGCCCTGATCGGTCAGGGTGGCGTACTCACGCAACCAGGCGCAGGCGGAGGCGAACATGCGCCCGGCACCGGGGCTCTGGTGGCGCGCCCGCAGGCAGCCATGCACCAGTCCGGGGTAGTCTTCCAGGTGTACCTCGCCACCCGCGGCTTCCAGTTCTCGCGCGAAACAGCGACCATCGTCACGCAGCGGGTCGTATTCCATGGTCAGGATCAAAGCTGCCGGCAGGTTTGCGAAGTTGTCCGCGGTCAGCGGCGCGGCATAGGGGCTGACAGGGGCGTTGGGGTCGCCCACGTAGCTGGTCCAGTAGAACGCCATGTCCTCGGCGGTGAGGATGGGAGCGTCACGGTTGTCATGATGTGAGGGCAGTGTCAGCGAAGCGCTCAGGCCAGGATAGATCAGTAGCTGCCCGGCGATGGCGGGTCCGTGCTCGTCTCTCGCACGCAAAGCCACTGCTGCCGCCAGATTGCCACCGGCGCTGTCGCCACCGATCACGATACGTTGCGGGTCGATTCCATAGTGGCCAGGGTTGCCGGCGATTGCCTGCAGCGCGGCCCATATATCGTCCAGTGCCGCCGGATAGATGTGCTCCGGCGCAAGCCGGTAGTCGACCCCGATCACGGTGGCGCCTGCCTCATCGGCGAGTTCCGCGCAGATATCGTCATGGGTCGCCGGGCTGCCGAGCACCCAGCCGCCCCCGTGGCAGTAGATCAAGCAGGCCTTCGGTTCGTTGCCGGGCGGACGATAGCAACGCAGGCGGACCAAGTTGCTGCCCGAGGATATGCTTTCGTCGTGGATTGTCACATCCGCGGGGATCGGGTACGCCGTTGCCTGCACCATCTGCGCATAGAGTTCCCGCAGTTCCGCCACGCTGATCTCACCTTGTGAGAGCTTCGGTATCGGCTCGCCGGCATTGAGATAGGCCAGGATTTCGGGTTCCAGGTGGTATTTCGGATCCAGGGATAGTTGCATCGGTGGCTTCCGTAAAGAGATAGCTGTGGCGGTGCTGCCTGCGGGTAGACGCTGCAAATCTGATACCGGCTTGATTTTGGTGGCCGGGCCGGCAAGGATTGAGTGGTGAGTGTCACCAGGAGGCTGTCCGAGAACAGACTGATCTACTGCGGACAATCCTGATTGGCCAT
>CBDVAK010000340.1:0-3337 GCA_965371945.1 uncultured Candidatus Competibacteraceae bacterium | reverse complement strand
GCACCGATCTGTTGCCAGGGAGGCAACATCGACGGGTGTTCAGGAGGCCAGCAGACTGAGACGCTGGTGCATCAGGCTGCGGCGCGGGAAATGGGCGCGCAGAAACTCCATCTGGTCGGCGAGCACGCGCTTGCCCTGCAGATAGATGTATTCGGCGTAGCTGGGAGTAAACGGAACCGCCAGCAGCTCCATGCCCGCCTCCTCCGGCAGATGGGCACCCTTGTGATGGTTACAACGCCGGCAGGCAGTGACCACATTACGCCAATCGTCCCGCCCACCCCGGGAAATGGGTGTTACATGGTCGCGGGACAACTCGGCGATCAGAAATTGTCCACCGCAGTACATGCAGATCCGGCAATCCCGGCGAAACAGCGCGGGATTGTTGAGCGGTGGCTGGTAGCCGGCCATCCTTTGCGCCAGCGCGCGGGTATCGCCCTGGGTTGCCAGGATGGAATTGACGTCGACGAAGCTTTGCAGACCGGTGACCGCATTGGTGCCGCCGTGAACCCGGTACAGCTGGGTACCGCAGGTGTAAGCGACCACGCCCTGGCTGTACAGTCGCACAGCCTCGCGAAAATCGATCCACTCCAGCGGCATGCCAGACACGTCGGCACGCAGGATCTGGTGCACGAAGCCCCGCATCTGTCCCTCCGTCCAGGGGTACGGCGACCCCTGCTGGGGACACCCTTGACATCAATACCTGCATAATGCCGAATAACCGGGCTCTTGTCAGGAAATCGCCGCGGGGGACGTAGATGCGCGGCTTGGTTTCTGGAGGCTGTCCGAGATATAGACCGATCTACTGCGGACAACCTCCTGGTACAGGATGCATTTCGAAATCTTGGAATCGTTGCCAGGCCGGGCCATCGACCTGGACAGATTGACGATCCGGCCCGCTCAAGGTGCCAGCCGATCAGGCCCCGCCCGGCATGAGTGCGATACCGGAGAAACTGGAGAACGCTAGAATGCCGATTCGCATTGCCGTGCCGCGAGAATCCCGGCCAGGTGAGCGCCGGGTGGCGCTGGACCCGGCTACCGCCGATCGTCTCACCAAGGCCGGGCTGGAAATCGCCATCGAGAAAGGTGCCGGACTCGGTTCCCATTTTCCCGACAATAGCTACCCCGGCGCCATCGTGGTGGACGATCGCAGCACGCTGCTGGGCAGCGCCGACGTGGTATTCAAGGTCGCGCCGCCAAATGCCGAGGAGATCGGCGCCATGCGTGAAGGCGCAATACTGATGAGCGTGCTGCAACCACATCTGCATATCGATGAGGTCAAGTTGTTGCGTGATCACAAGATCACCAGCTTTGCGATGGAACTGGTGCCGCGCATCTCACGGGCACAGTCGATGGACGTGCTTTCCTCGCAGGCGGCGGTGGCCGGCTACAAAGTAGCCCTGATCGCCGCCAACCTGGCCAGCCAATTCTTCCCCATGCTCACCACCGCTGCCGGCACTATCCGCCCGGCCCGGGTGGTAGTGATCGGCGCCGGCGTCGCCGGTTTGCAGGCGATCGCCACCGCCAAACGTCTGGGTGCGATCGTCGAGGCCTACGATATCCGCCCGGCTGCCCGCGAGCAGGTTGAGTCCCTGGGTGCAAGAATGATCGATACCGGGGTCAGTGCCGAGGGCGAAGGGGGCTATGCGCGGGAATTGACCGAGGAGGAAAAGCAACGCCAGGCTGAGGTGCTGGCGAAACGGATCGCCGCTGCCAACGTGGTGATTACCACCGCGGCCATACCCGGCCGGCCCGCACCCCGTATCATCACCACGGCCATGGTGGAAGGCATGAAGCCCGGCTCGGTGATCGTGGATCTGGCGGCGGAGGGCGGTGGCAACTGCGAACTTACCGAGGCCGGCAAGACTGTCGAGCACAATGGCGTGCTGATCGACGGACCGCTGGACATACCCAGCAGCCTGCCCATCCATGCCTCGGAGATGTATGCCAGGAATCTGTACAACTTTCTCACCCCCATGCTCGGGGAAGAGGGGGTCGAGTTGGACTGGGACGACGAAGTCCTGGCCGGCAGCGTGCTCACCCACGACGGTGAGATACGCCACCAACCCACTCGCGAGCTGATAGGAGACTGACCCGTGATCGAGGGATTCACTGCGCTGTACATATTCATGCTGGCGGCCTTCACCGGTCACGAGGTGATCAGCAGGGTTCCGGTCATCCTGCACACACCGCTGATGTCCGGTTCCAATTTCGTCCACGGCATCGTGCTGGTCGGAGCCATGGTCGCGCTGGGACTGGCCAACACCGGGGTGGAGGTCTTCATCGGTTTTATCGGCGTCATCCTGGGGGCCGGCAATGCAGTGGGCGGCTATGTCGTCACTGAGCGGATGCTGGAGATGTTCAAGAGCAAGGAGGACCGCTGAGCCATGGCCACCCTGATTCAGATCAGCTATTTCCTGGCCGCGGTGCTGTTCATACTCGGGCTCAAGCGGATGGCACATCCGCGCACCGCCCGTAGCGGCATCATCTGGGCGGGTGCCGGTATGGTGCTGGCCACGCTGGCGACCTTCTTCTACCCCGGCCTCGACAACTACGTGCTGATGATGATCGCCATTGCGATCGGTGGCGGCGTGGCCTGGTGGAGCGGCAAACGGGTCGCCATGACCGACATGCCGCAAATGATCGCCATCTATAACGGCATGGGCGGCGGCGCCGCCGGTGCCATCGCCGCGGTCGAACTGCTGAAGATCAGCGGCGGCCAGGAGGGCCATGAACTCAGCACGGTGGTGGTCCTGCTGGCGGTGCTCGGCGGAATGATCGGCACGGTCTCGTTCTCGGGCTCCTGCATCGCGTTCGCCAAACTGCAGGGGCTGATCAAGCGCTCGATACATCTGCCGATGCACCAGTGGCTGAACCTGGCCGCTTTCGTGGTGATGGTGGCCCTGGGTGCCGGCCTCACTTTTGGCGAACCCGGCGTCTTCGTGGTCCTGGTGTTTTTCCTGCTGGCATTCGCGGTCGGCGTGATGATGACGCTACCGATCGGTGGCGCCGACATGCCGGTGGTGATCTCCCTGTACAACGCCTTTACCGGGCTGGCGGTGGCTTTCGAGGGCTTCGTGCTCAACAACGCGGCCATGATCATCGCCGGTACGGTGGTGGGCGCCGCCGGCACGCTGCTGACCCAGTTGATGGCAAAGGCAATGAACCGGCCGATCAGCAACGTGCTGTTCAGTGGCTTCGGCGCCGCGGAAGGCACGCAGGCCAGCGGCGACGTCGAAGGCACCATGAAAGAGATGCAACCGCAGGATGCCGCCATCCAGATGGCCTTTGCCTCCAAGGTGATCATCATCCCCGGTTACGGCATGGCAGTGGCCCAGGC
>CBDVAK010000339.1:0-3356 GCA_965371945.1 uncultured Candidatus Competibacteraceae bacterium | reverse complement strand
GACCCAGCTCCGGCAGATTCGCGATCAGTGCCCCGATCACACCTTTGGCGATCAGTTGGTGGGCCCTGGTGGTGGGATGGATTTGGTCCCAGAACATGTAGCTGTCGGGATCCTCGCAACGGATCGAGATACAGGCATCGGACACGTTGTCGAATTCGTACTGTGCGGCCCGTTCCGTAAGTCTGGCCTGCAAGGCCAGCACGTCGTACAGAGCAACCGGTGATTTCAGTGTGGCGAGCTTGTCAGTCAGCAGTCTGTTTACGAACAGGCTGATGCTGTGCAGTTGCTGCGCTGACCAGACATGACGACCACTGTTCGCCAGCGGGATGTTGCCGAGATCCGGCAACGATAACACCAGCAGACGCCGGGCCCCGGCACGCTGCAGACTGCGCACCGCGCGCACCACGTTGCCGGCCACCCTGCGGGCCAGTTTGCGGGGCGGTGTGCTGCCGTCTGCGGACAGAAAATCATTGGCGCCGACCCACACCATGTAAATGCTGTCACGGTCGAGCTGGCCACTGTTTTCCCCGAGCAGCTCCTCGAGCTGTTCCTTGAGGCCGGGGTAGGGGCCTTCCACGCTGCCCGAACCACTCAATGCACCGCCGTAGGCGCGGTTGTCGAGCGTCAGTCCTAGCCGGTCCACGGTGTATTCGATCCACACCGGGCCGTTCGAGTAGCGTCCCGGGAAAGGATAGATCTGTGGTGACGGTATGGTTCCTTCCGTGAGTTTGAACAGGTTGCCGGTATCACTGAGACTGTCCCCCAGCAGCACCAGTTGACGCGCTTCCGCGCTGATGCCAAAGGGTGAGAACAGCAGCAATAGCGCGATGAGCAGGGCGGGGAGACCCCGACGGGGTTGCAAGCGTGCTGGCATCGTGATCGGGTCTGGTTTCAGAGCGGCTGCCACAGCGGGTTAATCCGGATGCCGGTCCGTGGCAGACCCCGACCTTGGCTGGTCGGGCAGCGCGCACTTTAATGGGTGTGGTGCCCCCAACGCAAGTTCGCTGCGGGGATGGTGGCGTTGGTCGGTGGTTTCAGGTTGTTGCTGTGAAACTCAGTGAGTACAAACCGATCGGTTGATCACGGCCACGCAGCTCGTGCTCACCCAGCGGCGTGGCCGTTACCCCCGCCGGTAGCAGCACTTCGCGCAGCAATGGCTCACTGATCAGCAGATCGCTGCCCAGTGCCCGGCAGCTTTGCTCGATACGCGCGGCGGTGTTTATGGTGTCACCGAAATAGACGATCTCCTGTTTGATATCACCGCACTCTGCCGCGACCACCGGGCCACCGTGCAGACCGATCCGAAAACTGGGCGCTTCTCGGTAACGTTCGCGGTACTGGCTCGCGAGGCCGGCGCCAAGCGTGCACAAGTCGCGGCAGCACTCGATCACCTCGGCATTCTGACGGTTGTCACTGAACGGCCAGGTGGCCACCATGGCGTCACCAATATAGCGGTGCACTTCACCGCCATGGTCGGTGACCGACCCGGCCAGATCGAAAAAGAACCGGGTGATCAACGATTGCGCGCCGCGATCGCCCAGCCGGCGCGCCATCCCGGTCGATCCCTTGATGTCCAGAAACATAAAGATCCTGTGTTCTTCGAGCGGGCGATGGTAGCGGCCGATGATGAGATTGCCGAGTACGCGGGGGCCAATCACCCTGAGCATCTGCAGTACGAACCCGATCAGCAGCACCAGGGCGAATACATAGGCAAACAGTGTCGGACCGGCGTTGAGGCTTTGCAGCGGATCGAATTTGCCAAGTTGGACAGCGGCGCTGACAAAGCCGGTGAGCATCACCGCAGCGAACATGAACATGGCCCGTATCAGCACTGACCACAGGAATGGCAGGCGCCGCAGCCACGAACCCGCCCGGGACGGTATTGCGTACAGCTCGAATCCGAATATCAGGCTGCCGCCGATCAGTCCGTCGATCATGAACGGTCCGGGACCGACCTCGGCGTAGACCACAGGCTGGAACAGGATGCCGTAGCCGGCGCCGGCCAGGGCTGTGATTGTAGTTAGTGCCCCGAACAGCAACAACCGCTGGCGTTGTCGGCGGGTCATCATTTGCGCAAGCCGGTGCCGGCGCTGCGCGCGCAAACCAACTATTTCTCCCCGGCCGTCTCGCTCCCGGGTGCGGTACCCAGAATGATGGTTTGCAGGATCGATTCACAGATCCCTCGCTCCGATGTGGCGCGATTGAACAATCCCTTGGCGATGATCGACAACCCGCCGGTAGAGATCGCCAGTGCCGCTTCGGCCCCTTTCTCCGCGACCCCGACCGGATCGGGCGCGATACTGGGGCTTGCCAGCGTACCCGTGATCTGTACCAGCGAGGCCAGCGAGGCGGCGCTGATACCAAGGCCCTCGCGCGCCTTGGATTGCAGGGTGAATTCGATCTGTTCGGTTTTCAGATCGATCTGTCCGTCGCCCAGCCAGGTCGCCGCGGTATCTCTCGACACCACACCCCGTGGCGTGGTGGCGATACCGTCCTTGATCGCGAAGGCGGCTGCCGCGCACTCGATCTCGGAGTAGCCCTTGTCGGCCGCGAAGGGGTTGAGCTGGCTGACCATGTCCTTGCCGAATCTCGAAGCGGCTGCTGTCGACAGCCGGGTATCGACCATCGCCACTGAAGCGTGTCCATTGAGTCCCGCCATGATCTCACGCACCGACCCGCCGGTGCCCTGGGTATCGATGTCGACCAGGATGTGCCCACCATGCAGGATGGCCTCGCTATCCAGGACCCCGGACATTGGAACTTTGTCGGCTTTGAACTTTGTGCTGACGGCGGCAGGCGTGCGCCCGGCATCGACTTGTAGCTGACCGCCAATTGGCCGGCCGCCGACATCGGCACGGTGCAACTGTATGTCCAGTTTGTCGTTGTCGATGCTGACCGTGGCACGGCCCTTGTCGATGACGATGCTGCGTGCCTCCAGCCGTTCGACATCGAGTTCGATATAGCCTTCGTATTCGCGGATGAAATCCAGCGGCAGGGGCGTGTCGGGAAACACCCTGGCATCATTTTCGGTCGATGCCGTGGCGTTACCCGTCGCTGCCGGTTGCCCGTCTGCTGGCGGTTGCGGCGCGGCCTGATCCTGGCCGGTGAGCTGGTTGACATCCAGCCGGGTGCTCTTGAACAGGCCGGTGGCGTTGCCCTTGGTGCTTTCGGTCGGCAATATCACCTTAAGATCACCGCGCAGATCGCTGTTGCCCAGATCCATGATCAGATCGATCAGATCCACCTGATCGGCTGTCGCTATCACCGTGGCGCTGCTCTTGTACGGCCCGACCGCGGGCAGTTCCATACCCGACAGGCGGCCGATATCTGCCAGCGTATGCGCCTCCACCAGCACT
>CBDVAK010000338.1:0-3359 GCA_965371945.1 uncultured Candidatus Competibacteraceae bacterium | reverse complement strand
CCTGCAAAGCATCTGCGACAGCTAGGAGGCTGTCCGAGAACAGACTGATCTACTGGGGACAATCCTGATTGGCCTTGCTACGATCGCAATTCTCGGACAGCCTCCAGTTGTCATCGCTGTCGGTGACGCCAATAGCCAACCACCGCTATGATGCAAGGCCTTCATCCCGAAACCGGCCGGGAGGCCGACGTGACATCCGCCAACTCCCATCAGCGAATCAGCCTCGACAAACTCCGCAAACGGCTGCGCCACAATGTTGGCAAGGCGATTCAGGAGCACAACATGATCGGGGCCGGCGACCGTATCATGGTATGCCTGTCGGGTGGCAAGGATTCGTACACCATGCTGGATATCCTGCTGTGCTTGCGGGACAGCGCGCCGGTGGATTTCGACCTTGTCGCCGTCAATCTCGACCAGAAACAACCAGGATTCCCTACCCGGGTACTACCAGACTACCTGCGTAGCCAGGGCATACCCTTCCATATCATCGAGGAAGATACCTACAGCATCGTCAAACGAGTGGTACCGGAAGGCAAAACCACCTGTGGCCTTTGTTCGCGGTTGCGAAGGGGTGTTTTGTACCGGGTTGCCACTGAGCTCGGCGTGACCCGGATCGCACTCGGCCACCACCGCGACGACCTGCTCGAGACCCTGTTCCTGAACATGTTCTTTGGTGGCAGACTGAAGTCCATGCCGCCCAAGCTGTTGAGTGACGACGGCCACCATGTGGTGATCAGACCACTGGCCTATTGCAAGGAATCCGACATCACCGAGTATGCAGGCGAACGCGGCTTTCCGATCATCCCCTGCAACCTTTGCGGTTCGCAGGACAACCTGCAAAGGCAGGCCGTCAAGGAAATGCTGCAAGGCTGGGAGAAGCGGTTCCCGGGACGCCTCGAGACAATCTTCACCAGTATGCAGAACGTCGTCCCTTCCCACCTCGCCGACCAGGCGCTGTTCGATTTCAAGGCGCTGGGAAGTGGTGACGAACCTGACCGGTGGCGGCCGGAGCGTGGTGCCGAAGCGCCCTCCGGAGACGATGCGGAGGCCGTGCCCCTGCGGTTTCATGAAGTCCTTTGACGAGCACCGCGTTTCCCCCCATGGTCAGTGCTGTTGCGCCGACCGGTTCGTGTTGCGTGGCGGACCGGGCAACGTTAATCTGGTGCCTGAAAGCGCGACTGTTACTGCGAACAACCACCGCCAAGAGATATTTACCAATGGGTTTTGAATCCGACCTTGAGCAAAAAATCGGCCTCAGGAATGTTTTCTACAAATACGATCTAGACAAACAAGAGCTGTTTCAGGAGGCGCTCGTCAACGATCGCGGCAGAATACGCCCGGACGGCCCCGACGATGAACCAAAAGCGCTGGCGACCAAACTTGGTAGCGACGGCCCGCTGGTGTTCTACTCTGATCCAAGCTGTACCGGAAGACCGGTACAGGACACCTTTGGTGTCGCCTGGCCGGATCTGGTCGACCAGATATGGTGGAAGGACGATTTCAGGAAATTCGATCCCGAAGATTTCACCAGGCTGGTCGAGCGGGTCGCCCATCACCTCAACCGGCGTCGTGCGACGCTCTACGTCAAGGATGTCTATTGCGGCTGGAACCCGGCTTACGCTCTGCCCTACCGATTTGTCGGTGAATATGCCAGCCACGCGCTATTCGCGCACAATATGTTCCCCAAAGATCTGCAGAGCGTGGAAAACGAGGCGGAAAAGCGCTGGACCCTGCTCAATGTTCCTTCCTACCACTGCGACCCGGATGTCGACGGCACGCTCAGCCACCGTGCGGTGATCATGGACTTTCGCAACCGGCTCGCCCTGGTTCTGGGGCGCGCGGACTATTGCGGCGTGGTCAAGAAAACCATGTTCACGGTGATGAACTACACCCTGCCGGGACTCGGAGATCTGTCCATGCATTGCTCCGCCAACGTCGGCCAGGACGGTGACGGTGCGATCCTGTTCGGTCTCTCGGGAACCGGCAAGACCACGCTATCGGCAGATCCTGAGCGCAGGTTGATCGGAGACGATGAACATGCGTGGACGGAGTCAGGAGTTTCCAACTTCGAGGATGGTTGCTATGCCAAGTTGATCGACCTCGACAAGGAGGCCGAGCCGGTCATCGCGGCCGCCTTATCGATGCCAGGCACCATCATCGAGAATGTGCCTCCGCTGCCACACCAGCTGCTGGAAAAGACCGATCCCCAGGATCTCGACCTCAGCGATGCGTCGATTACCGAGAACACCCGGTTTTCCTACCCGCTACTGTGCAACCCCAACGTCGCCGACGGTGCCAGCGGCCCGCATCCGCAAACCATCGTGTTGTTGACGGCGGATGCCTTCGGCGTGTTGCCGCCGGTGTCGATACTGGAAGGTCGCGAGGTCATGTACCACTTCGTGTCCGGCTTCACCGCCAAGCTGGCCGGCACCGAGGTCGGTGTGACCCGACCCAAGGCGGCTTTCAGCGCCTGTTTCGGAGCTCCGTTCATGGCCCGCAAGCCCTCCGCCTATGCGCGCCTGCTGGCCGACAAGATGACCAAGCACAATACGCGCTGCATTCTGCTCAACACCGGATGGTCCGGTGGTGGATACGGCACCGGCAAGCGAATCTCGATCAAACATACGCGGGCACTGCTGGACGCCGCACTGCGTGGGGATCTGGATCCTGGCAAGGTCGAATACCGGGTGCATCCGTTGTTCAATCTGAAGATGCCGCTGAGCTGCCCCGGGGTTCCGGATCACATCCTCGACCCGCGCAACACCTGGGACAATCCGCAAGCCTACGATGCGCAGGCAGAACAGCTGCGGCAGATGTTTCGCGACAATTTTGAAAAACGCGGCTTTGCCAAACTCGGAATCGAGGCGGTCATGTAGTTCACACCGGAACAATCCGGTGCAGGTGCCCAATTAGCCGGGGCAATGTGGTGCGGGTACCGCCTTCCGGGACGCGCCGTAAATACATCCCTGTAGGCTCGACAGCGGCTTCCCTGCCGCTGACGGTCCCGCAAGGCGCCACCCACACCAGCGTCACGACCGCCAACGCCCCGGGTTATCGAGGAGTTTCTACCCGGTCAGGCTTTGGCGCGGCGCCCCGCAACCAGGGCCTTGCGACCCAGAAAACCGTCGATGGTAACCACGGCCAGCGCCGCCCAGATCAACCCGAATGTCAGCATCTGGCTGCGCTCGAAAGGTTCGTGGTACCAGGCTATCGCCAGGATGAGCTGAAGGGTAGGCGCAACATACTGCATCAAACCCAGTGTCGACAGCCGGATTCGCTGCGCACCCTCCAGAAACAGAAACAGCGGCACCGTGGTCACCACACCCGCGCTGATCAGCAGGACGTCCATAGCCACGTCC
>CBDVAK010000337.1:0-3387 GCA_965371945.1 uncultured Candidatus Competibacteraceae bacterium | reverse complement strand
CCAGCAGCTTGCTGTGAACGGAGCGCATCTCCGCCAGCGTTGCGTCCGGGTCCAGGATACTGGCATCCAGCACCCAGTCACTGTTCCAGAAGTGATCGAAGACCCCGGAGGTCTGGCGCGCCACGGGACCGACACCGAGCACGTCGAGATCGTGAAAATTGAAAGCATCGGCAAGACCGAAATAGTAGTCGCCGATGTTGCGGCCACCGACGATGGTGGCCTGGTTGTCGGCCACGATCAGTTTATTGTGCATTCTGACGTCGAGTCGGTCGATACGTTGCAGATATTCCAGCGCCCGGCCGGTCAGGTCCCGCTGGGTCCAGGGGTTGAACAGCCGGATCTCGATATTGGGGTGTTCGTTCCACAACGCCATGCCGTCATCGCGCCCGGCCATCTGAAAATCATCGAGGATCAACCGGACACGCACACCGCGGTCCGCGGCATCGATGATTCTGGACGCAAGCAAACCCCCGCTGATATCCGGGTACCAGAGGTAATAGGCCAGATCCAGGCTGTAACGGGCCTGGTCGATCAGCGCCAGACGCCAACGCAGGGCTTCTTCGTTGGAATCGATCAGCAGGAACCCGGAACCGGGGCCATACCTTTTTACCAGTTCGTCCTCGACCTTCGCGAAGGCGCCATCCGGGTGACTGGGTAGCGCCTGGCCCGGCTCGGGGCTGGGGATGTCGGCCGGCAGCGAGGCACAGCCTGCCAGGATCGCGGCCAGCAGGAATGTGGTGCCGATGGTAGCCGGCGAGGCGGTATGCGAGCGAACGCGATGCCCCAGCCGGCCGATCCGTTCCATTATCCACCGACACACACCTGACATCTAAACTACCTTGTCACGTACTTCCCGCGGGCCCGCGGCTGTTGCGAGCCTATGTCAGGCAACAACAGGTGTCCACAACGCGTGGCTGTTGCCGGGAGCGCGGCTAAGGTATGTTTGGTGCGGAACATTGATGATGGATAGATCACAATAGCGATGAATGGGTTTCGCCAAATCCGCGGGTGCGAGCCGACAGTCCGGCTGGCAATGACGTTGCTGTTGCTGACGGTGGTGCTGTCAGCCGGCTGCGCGGTTTACCAGCCGCGCCCGAGCATGCCCGAAGGCTTTTTGGACAGGATGCAGACCAGCACCCAGGGAGAGGTCGAAGTCAGCGTGGCGGTGCCCAGCGCCGAGGAAAGCCGCGAGTTGTTCGGGGTCGATCTGGCCGCCGAGGGTATCCAGCCGGTGTGGCTGAGAATCCGCAACAACGAGGATTTTGGTCTCATATTCATCCCTCTGGATCTCGATCCCAACTATTTCTCCGCGCACGAAGCCGCCTGGCGCAGCCGTTTCTTCCTGTCACCACAGGCCAACGAGGAGATGAATGCCTATTTCCGGGAGCGCAACATACATCGACTGATCGCGTCAGGTCACACCACATCGGGTTTTGTGTTCACGCCGCTGGAAGAGGGCTACAAGTTCGTCAGCGTCCAGTTGCAGGGCGTGGGTGACGCCAGATCCGACACCAGGAACTTTTTATTTACCGTCGCCGTACCGGGCATCCCGGTCGATCGCGAGCAAGTGGATTTCGACAACCTTTACGACGCGGAGGACTGGCTCGATATCGAAGATCCCGAGACCTTGCGGGCATGGATCGCGGATCTGCCTTGCTGTGTGGTCGGAGAGGACGGCGAGACCTTCGGCGACCCCCTCAATCTGGTATTGATCGGGCAGCAAGACACCCTGTTGCCCGCGTTCATACAGCAGGACTGGCATCCTACCGAGACCTCTCACGGTGGTTCGGTCTGGCGAACCGTGCGTTCCTCCCTGTTCGGCTCCCGCTACCGTTATTCGCCGGTGTCTCCGCTGTATCTGTTCGGCCGTCCGCAAGACACCGCCCTGCAGAAAGCGCGTGAAACCATCGACGAGCGCAACCATCTGCGCGTGTGGCTGGCGCCGGTCCGCTACCGTGGCGCACGCGTATGGGTGGGACAGATCAGCCGCGACATCGGAGTACGGCTGACCGGTCGTCTGTGGCCACTGACCACCCATGTCATCGATCCGGAAGTGGACGAGGCGCGCTGGTATCTGCTGCAGGACCTGATCGATTCACAGCGCGTGGTGGCGGGAGGCTTCGCAGCAGGGGTTGGCCGGGCCCTGCCCGATCAGCCCCGTGTCAATCTGCTCGGTGATCCCTACTACACCGACGGACTGCGTCTGGTGCTGATCTTTGGCAAAGATCCGGTTTCCTACAGCCAGGTGAAGAGTCTGCGCTGGGAACAGCCTCCGGATGTGAGACGACTGGGTGGCGATCAGTGATCGACCAGCGTCAGCCGGCCACTACCGGCTCGGTACTGCTGTCGCTCGCCGCGTTGGTGGTGCTGGTGGCCGGTATCAAGGCCGCGCAGTCGGTGGTGGTGCTGATTTTGACCGCCACGGTGCTGGCGGTGGTCAGCGCACCAGCCACCCTGTGGTTGCAACACCGTAGGGTTCCCACCGTCATCGCGGTGCTGCTGGTGGTGGTCGGGGTGATGGGTGCTGGTCTGTTGCTGGTGGGGCTGATGGGCACTTCACTCGATCAATTTACCGAGGCGATACCGACCTATCAGCAGCGTCTGCAAGCCCTGCTGGCGGCCGCCTCGGCGAGACTGGATCAATGGGGCATCGTGATCCCCAGGGATGCTGTTGAGAAGTTCATCAATCCCGGCGCCGCGATCAAGCTGGTATCACAGTTTTTTGGCGCCTTGGGGAGTGTACTCGCCAACGGTTTCGTGATCGTTCTGACCGCGATCTTCATGTTGCTGGAAGCCTCCACTTTTTCCGTGAAACTGCAGGTGGCGCTGGGCAGAACCGATACCAGTTTCCCGGCTTTCCGCGAGTTTACCGAAAAGCTCAATCGCTACGTGGGCATCAAGACCTGGGTAAGCGCCCTCACCGGTGTGCTGGTAGCCTCCTGGTTGTGGCTGCTGGGTGTGGATTTTCCCTTGATGTGGGGTCTGCTGGCGTTTTTGCTCAACTATGTGCCCAATATCGGCTCCATCATCGCCGCGGTTCCCGCGGTTCTGCTCACCTTGATCCAACTGGGACCGGTTGTGGCCGCGGAGGCGGCGCTGGGCTTTCTGGCAATCAACCTGCTGATCGGCAATGTCATCGAGCCACGGTTTATGGGACGCGGGCTGGGTCTGTCCACCCTGGTGGTGTTTCTGTCGTTGATCGTGTGGGGCTGGATACTGGGGCCGGTGGGGATGTTGTTGTCGGTCCCGTTGACCATGACCGTGCGGATCGCTCTGGACACTCGG
Source organism: uncultured Candidatus Competibacteraceae bacterium (assembly GCA_965371945.1). Lineage (GTDB taxonomy): Bacteria > Pseudomonadota > Gammaproteobacteria > Competibacterales > JAHEDQ01 > CBDVAK01. The sequence continues at coordinate 102 of CBDVAK010000337.1, read as the reverse complement.
GACGACACCCGCTGGATCGCGGTGTTGCTCGGTCCCGAACCGCGGATCGAGGCAGCGGACCGGCCCGGCCTGGTCAGCCGCTTGACCAGCGCGCTGGCATTG
>CBDVAK010000336.1:0-3389 GCA_965371945.1 uncultured Candidatus Competibacteraceae bacterium | reverse complement strand
CGCAACACCGACAAGATAGCCGCATTGCTCGAGGAGTACGGTGTGCCACGGGTGTCGGGCAGTGATCCCCAGCGCCCGGACGATGACGACGACTGATAGCGGGCCTGCGCAGTCAACGCCGGTGCCTGTGGTTCAACAGGCCAGGGTCTGGATTGCATTGCCACAAGACTGTGTGGCGCGGGTTTCCAGAACCAGCTGACGAATGGGCTCGACTACCAGTTCAGGCCGATCAAGTTGTACATGGTGGCCGCTGTTGCGGGCCAGCAGAAAGCGGCCCTGCGGGTTCTGCATCGCCAACTCCCGCTGCAGGTCGAGCCAAAGCCGTGCCAGCAGTATCTGCGGTGGGGTGCGGGCGTTCGACGGGGCATCATGGGCGATGACCACCCGTCGGATTTCTGTACTCGGCGGCAGGGCGCTGATTTGTCGGGTGCTGGTTCGCATATGGCGCAGCTCGCCGTACACAGTGGCTACTGATCGTGCCGTGCCAGCCAATTTCCTGGCAATGGCTATGATGTCGGCAGGCAGGTTGTCGGGAACCATGACCGGGTTGTCGATCCTGAATCGCCGACCGGTCGGCGCAACGCGCATCTTGATCCCCGCTTGTGCAAGGGCTTCGAACAGTCGTTCGTGGGTGGCGTCGATCAGAACCAGGCCCGCCACTTTCATTGGCAGGCGACGGGCCAGTATGCGAACTATCAACCCGCCGAAGGAATGTCCGACCAGCAGGTAGGGGGCAGCAACGCTGGCGTGGCCAAGCAGCGTTTCCAGCTCTCCGGCGATGGTCAGCGCGGTGCGTTTGCCGGGGCTGCGGTCGCTCCAGCCGTAGCCGGCCCGGTCGTAGCTGCAAACACGTGTAAAGCGTGCCACCGCCGGCTGGACCCGGGCCCATTCCAGGACAGTACCGCCGAGACCGGATTCCAGCACCACCGTGGGTTCGCCTCTGCCGCTGCAGAAGATATGCTGGCGGCGTTGCCCAACCCAGATCAGGGTTCCGGGAGGTGCTCCGACCAGATCCCGCCCGGCCCGCGCAGGAGTCTGCATCGGCAACGTGCTGACGACCAGCAGACAAACCTGTGTTACCCGGACTATCCACCGCGGCCAGGTGTCGAACCGGGACCTCGCTGCATCCGAGTATGCCCCCGTGGACGTACGTTGGTTGCCGGCTCTTGGCGCTTTGCTGATCATGGTGCTAGGGTATTTGCGAGGATTGCTTGCAGTGACCCAGCCACGGTCAGCGCTGAACAACGGGTCACTGGTCCGATGGTGGCACGCGATGGTCGGACGTCTGCCGACCACCGCCAGCAGTGCCGACGCTGCAATCAACGGGAGTCGGGGCGATCGCCAGTATTGGCTCGCGCGCAGAAACTCCCGACAATAGTGCGAGGCGGAGACCGGGTGTCTGCGTCGCGGGCTTACATCTGTGTATGCGCCGGGGAGATGGAGACCCCTGGCGCTTCCCAGGCCGCGGAGGGGCGGGTCATGTTGGAGGAGCATTCGTATCAGCACACGGATTTCCTGCGGTCGATACTGGATGGCGGGGACGAGGCGCGATCGGCGCCGGTCGATCCGCAGATCGTAGAGTCCTGGCGACGTTGCCTGGCTGACTTCGGGCTTGACCCCGACCTGCATCGGCAGATCGATCTGCTGGCGCCCAAGGCCCTGGCCGAGATCCGTGACCGGATTGGGCCTATTCTCGAAATCGTCCGTGTCGAGATGGCGAATCTGTACGAACAGATCGCGGATTCCGGATACGCGATCGTATTCACCGACCAGGATGGCACGATACTCGAGTGCGTCTGCGATCCGTCACTGGCGGGGACTTTTTCTACCGCGGGCTTCGTCACCGGTGCCGACTGGAGCGAGCGCTCCGGAGGAACCAACGGCATCGGCACCTGCCTGGCACTGGGGCACTCGGTTTCGGTCTATCTGCACGATCATTTTCACCAGGGTCACATCGATCTGATCTGCTCGGGTTCGCCGGTGGTGGATCCGTATGGTGGAATGATCGGTGTGCTGGATGCTACGGCAGTGAATTCGCAGGATACACGTAGCAGTCAGAAGCACACGATGGCATTGGTGAACATGTCCGCCAATCTTATCAGCAACTGCTATTTTCTGCGTTGTTTTCGCGACAGCTGGGTACTGAGGTTTCACAGTCGCCCGGAATTCGTGGGGCTGCTCAGCGAGTCGATGCTGGCTGTACGTGAGGATGGACAAATACTGGCTGCAACGGCGAGTGCCGTCGATGAACTGGGGTATCCATCACGAGCAGAATTGCAGGGGCTGGACATCAGTGAGGTCTTGTCGGTAACCGCCACCATGTTGATGGAGCGTGCCAGCAAACGCTCCCAGGTCGCATGGCCGTTGCACCAGGTGCGCAACGGGCGTCGTTTTTTCGTCACCATCAGGGCGTCTGAGAGACCGCTGGAGGGGAAATCCCCGGCGCCTGCCCGGGGCAGGGTGGTGACGATCCCGCACAAGATCAAGGCGTCGACATGTGAAACCTTGACCGGTCTTTCCATCGGTGATCCGCGCATGGCTTTCAACGTGCGTTGCGCGGAACGGGTGATGAACAAGAGTGTACCGATTCTGTTGTCAGGCGAGACCGGCACCGGCAAGGAGGTGTTCTCGCGAGCGATTCACAACGCCAGCAACCGGGCCGGAAAACCCTTTGTAGCGGTCAACTGCGCCTCCATCCCCGAATCACTTATAGAGAGCGAGCTGTTCGGGTACAAACATGGCGCTTTCACCGGTGCGCGGCGTGAGGGCATGCGCGGTCAGGTTCTGCAGGCCAGCGGCGGGACATTGTTTCTCGATGAGATCGGTGACATGCCACAGCAGTTGCAGACGCGTCTGCTGCGGGTTCTCGAGGAGAACGAGGTGGTGCCACTGGGTGGCGGCCAGCCGGTTGCGGTGGATTTGCACGTCATATCGGCCACCCATCAGGACCTCAAACTGATGGTCGCAGAGGGCAGTTTCCGTGAGGATTTGTACTATCGATTGAATGGTATTTCCATGCAGCTACCGCCGCTCAGGGAACGTGAGGACAAGGATCATTTGATTCGCTGCGCTTTGGGAATGGAAAACGATACCGGCGCCGATATCGCAGTCGAGGATCTGGCCTTCAGGCGTTTGATGGCGTATGCCTGGCCGGGCAATATTCGACAGCTCCGCCATGTGCTGAGGACAGCACTCGCCTTGTGTGATGATGCTGTGATCCGGGTTGCCGATCTGCCAACCGAAGTTGCGCACGTTGGTCCCGAACCGGTGAGTGCACCCAGCCTCCCGGTCACAGTGCCAGAGCAGCGCTCCAGCGCCAGTCCAGGCACGGGCAACCCGCTTGAGGATGCTGAACAGGATGCCATCCTGCGGGAGCTGCAGCGCAATCG
>CBDVAK010000335.1:0-3395 GCA_965371945.1 uncultured Candidatus Competibacteraceae bacterium | reverse complement strand
TGCCATTCGGCGAACCGGTAGTAGTAGCGGGAAACCGGGCGACCATTGCGGGACAGTTCGATGGTGCCGATTTCACCGACCGGCACCAGCCCCGCGGGCATCCAGATTTGCTGCAGATATCCCGGCTCGTTGTCAACCAGCAGGAGGGTTTTGTCGAACTGCTCCGATACCGGCAGCCAGCGCTCGTACATGCGGGTTCGGTAGCCCAGCACCTGTCCGGCCGTGGTGTTGGGGATGGGATGCAGGGTGACTGTGTCCGGTGTGCATGCAACTGCGATCGAGCGGTACCATGCCAGGCCGCTGGCGATACGCAAGCGGTCCATGCCAATCACCAGTGGTTCGTCACCGGTGCGCAGCTTGAAACCGGCCGCGACCCGTTGTATCTCGCATCCCAATCGATGCCAGCCGATCAACATGGGGGCGGGTGGGTAGCCCATGCCGGGCAGCCCCAACGTCAGGTAATGCAGAATGGCCCCGTACGCCAGCGTCGCCAGCAACAAGGTGGGGCGCCAGCTTGCGGCGATCACCCTGCGCAGCAAGCCCGTCGCGGCCCCGGCACGCAGGGTCAGTGCCAGATAGGGGAGTGCGCCCAGCCACAGCGTGCCGGTCCAGTGGAAACGCACCTCGCGGGTAATACTGAAGAAAGTGAGAATCGCCAGCGGTACCATTGTCGCAACCAGCAGCACCCGCAGCCCCCGGCGCTCGCGGTCCGCCGGCTGCTCGCCGGTGGTCGCGTGCACCCGACCGGACAGGATCGGGAGCATGGCGAGCACGCCGGCCGGCGTCAGCCACACCAGCAGGCTGCCGAGCAGATTCGGAAAGGTGAAAAAGGTATCCCCGCTTACCCGGCGGCTGCCCTGGAAGGTAAACGATGCCCAGTCGTTGCCGGCATTCCAGATCAAGACCGGCGAAAATATGATGACAGCCGCGCCAACCGCCAGCCACGGTGGAGGTCGTACCAGCAAGGTACGGCTGTGACGATCCAGCAATACCGCGAACAATGCGGCCAGCCCCAGAAACGCCATCGTGTATTTGGATAGCATGCCAAGGCCGAAAGCGATGCCCAATCCCACCCAGGCGTGTTCCGACCGCGTCACCAGCATGCGGTACAGATAGTAGAGCGCTGCCGCCCAGCAGGCCATCAGAGGCGCGTCCGGAGTCATCAGCAAGCCGTTGCCAACGAAAAAAGGCAGCGTCGAAAACAGCAGCAGGGCCCGCAGGGCATTGCCGGCCCCCCCCACTTCCTTGCCCAGGCGCCATACGAACCAGGCCGCAACCACCCAGCTGAGATAGGCGCCAGCGCGCACCGCGAACGCGTTGTCGCCAAGCAATCCGGTAAACGTGGCGATGATCCAGGCGACCATCGGCGGATGGTCGAGATAGCCGATATCCAGATGCTGGGCGTAGTTCCAGTAGTAGGCTTCTTCGTAGAGCAGTTCCGGCAGACCCAGATACAGCAGCCGGAGCAATGCGACATAGACGATGATCTGGACGGCGAAATGTCGTGCCATCGCGTTTGGGTCGTGGTCCCGGGCTGGCGGGCCGGGCAGCCAGTCGCGGAAGGCAAATATGCTGGCACCGATCGCCACTGCCGCGGCGATGGCGGCAGCCCAGGGAGTGGATAGCTGCAGCGGACCGATGCCGATACCGAGCATGCCACCACCGAGAAACAGTGACAACGCGAAGATCGTGAGCATGCGCAGACAGCTCACGATCGGGCCGAGTGCGGTCCATACGCTCCGGAAATCCACCAGCAACAACACGCTCACGGTCCAGGCGGCGGAAAACCCGATGATGTGGGCGCTGTCGATGTTCGCACCATTGTCTTGCAGCAGAACCAGGATCGTGATCTCCACGAGTACTCCCAGCGCCAGCCCCAGGGCCAGACGCACGCCGTACGCGTGTGTCAGTACCGATACAGGGGGGAGAGGCGGGCTCATTGCGGTGCAGACTCCGGTCGGTTTGGGCCGGCTGGCATCTTGCAGCGCTGGCGCCGGGGAGGCAATGGCCTACACTTCGACCAAGGCCGTCAGGGCCAGCGCAAGTGTTGAGTTATTTGTGAGACAGTGCACTAGACTGAAGTCGACAATGGTATTGCCGGTAACGCTGCCCGGGTGGATTTGCTATCCCCGCCGCAAGCAGACCACAATCCACAGCCGGGCTTTGGTCAGGGGGACGGGTCGGACAGATGCAACTGAGCACAGCCTCGAAACGTGGTGCCAAGGCGTTGCAGCCGGGGATGGAGCTGCTTCCGGTGGAGCCACTTTGGAAGCGGGTTCCCACCAAGGGAGACGATGGCCGCCCGCTGAGTGACTTCATGATGCTGATCCCGGGTCTGAAGAAGCGCCCGATATTGGAAATCGAGATGGTGCTGGACAGTATCCAGCAGACTCTGCGTTGTTATCGCCACGCCGTGGTGTTTGCCGATCTGAATCTCAAGTTGAACCTGCTGTGGATAAGCGTCAAACCAATCCCCGGCATCTGCCTCGAGATTGCCACCGCGGTCAATGCCGGTGTTCCGGAGGCCAAGCTGGTTGCCAACAGGGCGGAAGTGCAGCGCCAGGGCGCCTGATCACCTGCCTGTACAAATGTATGACGCCGCACCCACGTTACGGCGGCCAACGTCCCCTGGTTGTTGAGCAATTACGCCCGCCGGTCCCTGGCTAGGCGGCTGTCGGTGACTGTGACGGGGTAATTCAGAATTTCGTTGTATACTGTCGCCTTTTTTCGCCGCTGACAGAAGATCCGCTGATGTTTCACCAGACCCGCCCCATCTGGCTTTCCCGGCTCATGCCGTTTCTGGTCTGGTGGCCGCGGGTCAATCGCGACAGCCTGCGTGCGGATCTGATGGCCGGAATCACCGGTGCCGTCGTGGTGTTGCCTCAGGGTGTGGCATTCGCCACCATCGCCGGCATGCCGCCCGAGTACGGTCTCTACGCCGGCATGGTGCCCGCGATCGTGGCCGCGCTGTTTGGTTCGTCGTGGCATCTGGTGTCGGGACCGACCACCGCCGCCTCGGTGGTGCTGTTTTCCTCGGTGAGCGGTCTCGCCGAACCGGGTAGCGCACACTACGTGCAACTGGTGCTGACGCTGACCTTTATGGTGGGTGTCATCCAGTTGGCGATGGGTCTGGCCCGCATGGGTGTACTGGTCAATTTTATATCCCATTCGGTTCTGGTGGGTTTTACCGCCGGGGCCGCAATTCTGATCGCCGCCAAACAGCTCAAGAATTTCTTCGGTGTCGAGATGCCCAGGGGTGGACATGTGCACGACATCGTGCTCGCCTTTGTCGAGCGGATTCCCGATATCAACCCTTATGCGACGGTAGTGGCGGCAGCTACTTTGCTGTGCGGCATCGTCATCAAGATCTGGGTGCCCAGAGCTCCCTATCTGAT
>CBDVAK010000334.1:0-3414 GCA_965371945.1 uncultured Candidatus Competibacteraceae bacterium | reverse complement strand
TCAGTCCGCTCACCGCCGCCGGCGGCGCCGAAGTGATTCACGGTCTGCGTACCGGGGCATTCGCGGAACAGGTGGTGGTGGATGTGTCCCAGGTGGTGGCCATCCCTGCGCAGATTCCATTCGCCAGCGCGGCACTACTGGCCTGCGGGGTCATCACCGGGTTTGGTGCGGTCACCAACACCGCGCAGGTGCGACCGGGCGATAACATCGTGGTCATCGGTACCGGCGGTGTGGGGCTCAACAGCATACAGGGTGCCTGCCATTGTGGTGCCGCCACCATCATCGCGGTCGATTTGTCAGACGACAAGCTGGAGGCGGCGCTTTGCTTTGGCGCCACGCATGCCATCAACCCGGATCGCGAGGATGTTGCCGCGACGGTACAGGGACTCACTGCCGGGCGTGGTGCCGATTATGTGTTTGTCACCGTCGGTGCCAGGGCAGCTTTCGAGCAGGCCTACTGCTTGTTGGCGCAGTTCGGTGCCGCAGTGCTGGTTGGTATGCCCGCCGACGGCGTGATGACCGAGATCGAACCCGGCGCCATCGCCAATGCCAGCCAGCGGATACTGGGTACCAGGATGGGTGGTGCCAGGACCCACATCGACATCCCCTATCTGGTGTCGTTGTACCAGCAGGGCCGGCTCAAGCTGGATGAACTGGTTTCGGGTCGCTATCCTCTGCAACAGATCAACGAGGCGATTGCCTCGGTCAAACGCGGCGAGGCACTTCGTCATGTCATCGTATTCTGACTGCCTGAGCCGGCGGCGATGAAGATCGTCGATCTCAAGACCTTCGTGGTCGGCAATCCGCCACCGTACTTTGGCGGGCGCTATTTCATTTTTCTGAAACTGATCACCGACAGCGGTATCGAAGGCGTGGGGGAGGTCTATTCGGCGACCTTCGGACCGCATCTGGTGGCGCGGATGATCGAGGATGTCGTTCAGCGCCACGTCATCGGCCAGGATCCATTCCGGATCGAACGCTTGTGGCGCAACGTCTACGGCGCCGGCTACACGCTACGACCCGACGTCACGGTGATGGGGGTGCTCAGCGGGGTGGAGATGGCCTGCTGGGACATCATCGGCAAGGAAGTCGACAAACCGGTCTACCAGTTGCTGGGTGGGCAGGTACACGAGAGGCTGCGCACCTACAGTTATCTCTATCCCAACGACGATGAAGATCCGGCCGCGTTCTATGCGAACCCGGAACTGTCCGCACAACGCGCGGCCGAGTACGTCGGGCAGGGCTTCACGGCGGTCAAGTGTGACCCTGCGGGGCCCTATACCGTCTATGATCCCCACCAGCCCTCGCTGCAGGATATCGAGCGATCGGTGGCATTCATGCGCTGTCTGCGCGAGGCGGTCGGCAGCCGGGCCGATCTGTTGTTCGGCACCCATGGACAGTTCACCACTGCCGGCGCCATTCGCCTGGCGCGGCAACTCGAACCCTATGATCCGCTCTGGTTCGAAGAACCGACGCCACCGGACAATCCGGCCGAGATGGGTCGGGTGGCGCGCCACACCAGTATTCCGATCGCCACCGGTGAACGCCTCACCACCAAGTATGAGTTCGCCGCGGTGCTGGAACACCACGCCGCCTCCATACTGCAAATGGCACTGGGCCGCGTCGGTGGCTTGCTGGAAGCCAAGAAGATCGCCGGTATGGCGGAGACCCGCTACGCCCAGATCGCGCCACATCTTTACTGCGGACCGATCGAAGGTGCCGCCAACATCCAGATCAGCACCTGCAGCCCTAATTTCCTGATCCTGGAGAGTATCCAGCAATGGGGTGGCTTTCACGCCCACATACTCGAAAAACCAATCCGCTGGGAACAGGGCTATGTGATCCCGCCTGTCGAGCCGGGTCTGGGTGTGTGTCTCGACGAGCGGGTCGCGCTGGCTCATCCCTACGATGACAACGAACTACACCTGGAAATGGCGGAAACGCCGCCCTGATAAATACCCGTCGCACGCAGGATTTCCGTCACTCACTCACCTCTGACAGCAACCATTCACGGAAGGCCAGAATCCGGGGCTCGTCGGCCATGCCTTTGAGACACACGGCATGGTAGCCGAAGGACACCGGGAAACTGACCTGGAAGGGCTTGATGAGTCGGCCGGCCCGCAGGTCCTTGCCCGCCAGCACCCGGCTGCCGAGCGCGACGCCCTGACCCTCTATGGCTGCTTCCAGAGCCATGCTGGTCTGACTGAACCAGGTACCACGGTTGCTCTCGACCGTCTCGATGCCGGCGCTGTTGAGCCACATGGCCCAGTCCGGCCAGTAGTCGGCGGACACGTAGCTGTCCACATGCAGCAGGGAGTGGTGCCGCAGTTCTTCCAGTGAGACCAACGGGTGGTTGCCTTCCAGCAGTCGCGGGCTGCAGACCGGGAACACTTCCTCGGTGAGCAGAGGATCGATGTGCAGCGTGGGATCGTCCTCCACGCCATACTGCAATGCCACATCGACATCGTCGCGAATCAGGTCGACGGTTGCACCGGTGGCATAGATGCGTACGTCGATGGTGGGGTGCCTGGAGCGAAACCGGTCGAGTCGGGGCAACAGCCATTTGGCGCCGAAGGAGGGTGGCACGCTCACCGTCAGCGGCCGGTTGGCGGCGCGGCGCCGGAACACCTCGATGGTGTCACGCAGCCGCAGAAATGCGTCACTGGTGCCCGGTAGCAGAGCCTGGCCGGCCCGGGTCAGACTGATGGCTCGATTGTGGCGCTCGAACAGATGCACACCCAGATCCCGCTCCAGCAGCTTGACCTGCTGTCCCACGGCCGCCGGTGTCACATGCAGTTCCTCGCCGGCAAGCGAGAAGCTGAGGTGGCGTCCGGCGGCCTCGAAGGCGCGCAGCGCGTTGAGAGAGGGTAGTCTTTTCATCTGCTACTCTTTGCCAAGAGTTTCTTTAGTGACAGCTATGAATTCTGATTTGTCAGAAGTCGGTAGAAACCCTATGTTACCTCCTATAGCAGGAAAGCATCGTCTCTGCTCCACGATTTCAACATAGGAGAAAATATTTCATGAACACGGTCGTTCTTCACCCATCCTCGGCGGCCCCGGCAGGCTCGCTCACGCAGGTTCTCAGCGACAGGGGGAGCACTGTCCGCAATTGGTGGCTGCAACTCGTAGCAGAGCACCGCCGGCTTCGGCAGCGCAACCGCACGATCCGTGAGTTGCGGCGGCTGCCGGCATGGCAACTCCGGGAATTGGGTGTGGATTGGTACCAGATACCGGCGCTGGTCGATGCCATGGTGGGCAAGCCGCAGAGTCACTAAATGCAGCGAAAGCAAGGCTGGAGCCCGGGCTTCAGCCTTGCGGGCGTGGCGGCGTTTGTGGTCAATTGGAGATCTCTACACGGGGGTTTCCTTTGCCTGGCACGGACCTGAACAGCAATGACACCGCTCCACCCCCGCG
>CBDVAK010000333.1:0-3438 GCA_965371945.1 uncultured Candidatus Competibacteraceae bacterium | reverse complement strand
CCGGAAGTTTTGAATTTCATGCCGATCAGGCGATCGGCTCGATCACAAACATCAAAGGATTGCCGCTGGGCGTGTTTCCCGACCTGGCCTTTGTGCAGGTAGTCAACCAGCAGAACCCGGAGAACCGGCTGGCTTACACCCTGGTGCGTAACAAAGCCTACAAAAATGTTAGCTCAATGTTTACCAACGCGGATGATGAAGACCTCCGCGACGGGAAAAATGACACCATGACCGTCATCAAGGGGCTGGAGGGCTCTTACCCAAACTTTTTCTATATTGTCGATCTGGATAGTACCGAACCCCTCAGTGAAGATGATAAAATCATCTCCATCGAGAATCGCAAGGATTACGAAAAATTTGTGGCAAATTTCGGAGTACGCCGCACCAGCATTTCGTTCTGGGAAACGGCCGACTGGTTCCAGATATATGCACGGGAAAAGCAGCCGGTACTTTCAGGTATTTATGACCTGAATCGTTACCGCAACTATTGACTCTGCGTCAATTCAACAGACGCTGATTGCACTTGGATTTGCTGGCAACCCCCGGGATGGCGGCCACTTCCTTGTGTTCCATAAGTATTCAGCCCGCACGGTCATGAGGACTCCGGTATCTCTATCTCGATACGTGAGGGTGGCGTCTCCCAGTCGAGAAACCTAAGGCCGTCCAAAGGCGTGGGGTCGTCTCCCATGATTATCACCGCCCGCAAGCCGTCGGTGAAATAAGGGTCCTCGGTGTAGTTGTAGCGAGGCTCATAGGGTGAGGCCTCGCCCACACCCTTGATGTATCCGATCGCTTCCAGGTAGCCCGAGACGGCCAGGTCCTGCTCCAGATAGCTGCGGGTATCGTCGACGTCGGCGTCGATCTGATGCGTGACCAAAGTCTTGGAGGAGAGTCGGACACCGATGTCGCGGCTGATCTGACCCACCCACACTGTTCGTCCCGTGTAAGTGTACGGGGCCAGCCAGAGACGCAGGTGATTGCGCTCGTCCACCGTGGTGCGCGCCTTCTGCAGGGCAATGTCCTGAGAGCGACCAAACAGATACAGGGGGGATACGGGTGAGTAGCGGTACCGGCTGCCGAACAGGGACGAGCGGATGGTGCCCCAGATCGCCCCGGAGTGTGTCGTCTCGGTGAGATCCCAACCTCGCGAGACGAATGTTGCCAACAGTCTTTCCGGTTCCCCGACCACCACGATGTTGAGGGGGTCCCCCGGGGTTTCCCGGTCACCACCCAGTACACAGCAAGGCAGGGCCTGCAATGTTCGGCGCAGCGCCTCGGGTGTCAAATCCGGAATCTGTTGGCCGCTGTAGAGTGAATCGAAATCGACCTCCAGGAAATCGGCTCGTAGACCCGGTACCCGGAGCAGAAACTGGGTACGGCGGGCGCCATGGTCGCCGACGAGCTCCACATTCACCACCTTGATACCCTCATCCAGGTTAGTGAAGACAAACCCCTCAGTGGTCGCATTTCCGCGCACGATCCAAGGTATATTGCTTTGGTAGAAGAACACGTTGAGGGCTACGACACCATCGGATGAAAGACCCGAACGGTACCGCCATGCCACCTCAAGGGGCGAAAAGTAGTCAGGATCGAGATTGATGGGTAGCAGTGCATAGTCGGTATCCGAATCGTTGCGAATCCTGAGCCAGACTGGTTGTATACCATCGCTCGCAAGCGGGAAGCCGAACTGGCGTTGGCTCTCGTCCGCGGACAGCGCCACGGCGCTGATCTGCAGCTCCCCGGCCTGTTTAGTCTCGGCACGGAGCTCGTGGCTGCGTTCCGTTTCCCTGGGTGGTTCGAAAGACGCACAAGCGGTGATCAGGAGCGTGAGCAGCAGAGGGTATGCCCTGAACCAGTTCACACCGCCATCATCCTGCTGCCACGTGATAACCGCCAAGCATCGGGGTCTCCCAGGAAACGCAATTGTAAATCGTACCATGCGATGGTATGTTCCGCTGCGGTTGGCGGCATGGTTCGCCGGATGGGTTCCACCATTCCTGCCGCTTGCCGGTCAGCCCCCCCCCAGTCAAACAAATACAATGGTCCGAGGACTTTTGAACATGATACGCAATGGCGCGCTGCTGATTTCCTTGGCGGTACTCACATTCCTGTTGATCGGTTGTTCCGAGCAGGAGGAGCAGGCGCAGGGCGAGGTGGTCAGGCCGGTAAAAACCCTGCTGATCGAGCAGCCCGATCTGGGTGGCAAGCGTCAGTTCCCGGCCGTGGTCGATGCCAGTCAACGAGTTGACCTGTCATTTCGTGTGGCCGGCAAGCTGGTGGATCTGCCGGTCAAAGAGGGTGATGAGGTCGAACAGGGGCAGCTGGTGGGGCAGCTCGACCAAACCGATTTTGAGCTGGTGGTGCAAGACCGCCAGGCCAGCTACGACAATGCCACCAAAAACTTCGAACGAGCGAAACGGTTGCTCAAAGAAAGCGCCATCGCCACCATGGATTACGATCGCATCGAATCGGAACTGAAGAGCGCCAAAGCGGCCCTGGACCTGGCCAATCAGGATCTGGGCTACACCACATTGACGGCGCCGTTCGGGGGCAGTATTGCCCGGCGGCTGGTGGAAAATTTCGAGGAGGTCGAAGCCAAACAGCCGGTTCTGGAACTGCGCGACCTGTCGATCATAGAAGTGCGCTTCGGCATACCGGAGAGCATCATGCTGCGTGTACAGCAGGCTTCCACGACCGGGGAGCAGAGCGCGGATCCCGAGGTGGTCGCAAGTTTTGACACCGCGCCTGGCAAGAGCTATCCGCTGACGCTCAAGGAAATTGCCACCCGCGCTGACCCACAGACGCAGACTTTTACCGCCACTTACGTGATGCCGGCACCGGAGGATCTCCTGGTGCTGCCCGGCATGACGGCATCGGTGACCGCCGACCTGAGCCAGTATTTCGGCTCCAGCGAGGTGTTTTTGATACCGGTCAGCGCGGTCACTGCTGACAACGAGCTCGAGGGTACGATCTGGGTCGTCGATGAATCCACGATGACTGTGGCGCCCCGCAAGGTCAAGGTGGGCAAGATGACGGGTAGCCGGATCGAGGTGCTGGAAGGCGTGAAATCCGGCGATCGGTTGGTGGTGGCCGGAACTCCGTACCTGGCGGAAGGGATGAAAGTCCGTTTGCTGCCCGAAGTCGAGCAGGCCGAACCCCGACCGGACGATGTCAAGCTTCAAAACGCGGCCAGTTCCTAACCCGCATATCTCACCAGTGCGCGTGAATTGTCATTTGGTTGAATCTACCCGACGGGCTTTGGGACATTACGCATGAACATCGGCGCATATTCGGTCAAGAACCGGGTCATTTCATGGCTGATCGTCATCATCATGGTGGGCGGCGGCATCCTCGGTTTTGACGGCATGGGCAAATTGGAAGATCCCAATTTCACCATCAAGAAAGCCAAGGTGATCACTTACTATCCGGGCGCCACGG
>CBDVAK010000332.1:0-3467 GCA_965371945.1 uncultured Candidatus Competibacteraceae bacterium | reverse complement strand
TAGTCCACTGTCTCAACTATCGCTCCTCGATGCGCTAAGATGCCTGCGCACAATCCGAGACAGCCGGGTTGCCGTGACCGGGGCGTAGCGATACTGTCTGCTGCCAGCAGGATGACAAACGGCCCGCCCGACGGTCAATCGCATGCCCGCCAACCGGTCAGCACGGCAATACGCGCGATACCCTGGCCGCAAACAAGGAAACGCCGTCAAATGTCGGATCACATCACCCTGGTGGCCCATCCACTGGTACAGCACAAGCTCACGCTCATGCGCCGCAAGGACACCTCGACATCGAAGTTCAGGCGGCTGCTCAAAGAGATCGCCCTGTTGCTGGCCTATGAAGTCACGCGCGATCTGCCGTTGCGCAACGAAACCATAGAAACACCGTTGATGAGCATGGATGCACCGGTACTGGCGGGCAAGAAGCTCTGCTTCGTGTCGATCCTGCGCGCCGGCAACGGCCTGCTCGATGGCATGCTCGAACTGATCCCGTCGGCAAGAGTCGGTCATATCGGCCTGTATCGCGACCCTGACACCTTGCAGGCGGTGGAATACTACTGCAAGCTCCCCAAGGACATCGGCGAACGACTGGTGGTCACGGTGGACCCGATGCTCGCCACCGCCAATTCGGCTATTGCCGCGGTGCAACGGCTCAAGGAACATGGCGCACGACAGCTCAAGTTCGTCTGCCTGCTGGCTGCACCGGAGGGTCTGGAAGCCTTCAACACGGCACACCCCGATGTACCGATCGTCACCGCGGCGATGGATCTGCGTCTCAACGATCACGGCTACATCCTGCCGGGCCTGGGTGACGCCGGAGACAGAATCTACGGCACCAAATAGCATCCGGGCAGTCAACCTAGCGGGTGGGTGCAACTCACCACGTAAGGGCGACACTGGGTACCGGCAACCGAGGTCGGGGGCGGGAAACGGGACCGCGATGCAGCTGATTTCAACCATACGAACTTCGATCATACGAACTCAGGAGAACTTCGATGAGACATCTTGCTGGCAGAATATTGTTGACCGGGCTGCTCGCGCTGGTGCTCGCGCCCGGGGTGGCAATAGCCGAAAAGATCAAGGTTGCCGGCATCTATACGGTACCCATCCAGCAGAAGTGGGTGGGCACGTTGCACCGGGCGCTGGAGGCGGCCCAGGCTGCTGGCGAAATCGACTACAGCTATTCCGAAAAGACCGCCAACACCGACTACGTGCGGGTAATGCGCGAATACGCGGAAAGCGGAGTCGATCTCATCGTCGGCGAGGCGTTCGGTATCAGCCGCGAGGCCCGCAAGGTGGCCGACGACTATCCCAAGGTTGCTTTCCTGATGGGTGATCCAGGTGGCCCTTATGGCGAGAACTTCTCCGTATTCGACGACTGGATTCAGGAAAGCACCTATCTGATGGGCATCATCGCCGGCAAGATGACCAGCAGCAACCGCATCGGAATGGTCGGTGGCTATCCGATCGGCGAGGTCAACCGACTGTTCAACTCGTTCATGGCCGGTGCCCTTTCGGTCAACCCTGACGCGCAGTTCAAGGTTTCCTTTATCGGTTCCTGGTATGACCCGCCCAAAGCCAAGGAGTTTGCTTTCGCTCAGGTCGAGTCCGGTGTCGACGTACTGTACGCGGAGCGTGCAGGAGTGGTCGACGCAGCCCGCGAGAAAGGCATCATCGCGTTCGGCAATGTCAACGACATGAACAAACTGGAAGGCGGTACCGACGTGGTGGTGACTTCCGCGCTGTGGCATATGGAGCCCGCCATCGACCGGGCTATCGGGCTGGTCAAGGACGGCAAGTTCGGCGCCGAGAATTACCAGCAATGGACCATGATGGCCAAAGGTGGCACCTCGCTGGCGCCCTACTACGAATTCGAGGACCGGGTTCCGGCCGACACCAAAGCACAGGTCGCCGAGCTGGCGGAGAAGATCAAGGCCGGTGAACTCAAGGTCGAAATCGACGACAACGAGCCCAAGTCAACCTACTGAGTTCTCCTGACACAGGCAAAAAACCTTGCAACCGGGTAGCTCTGACCCGCCACCGGCACTACGGCTGCGCGGGATCAGCAAGCGTTTCGGAACCCTCCAGGCCAACAGGGACATTGGCCTGGAGCTGAAAAAGGGTCAGGTGCTGGCATTGCTCGGCGAGAACGGTGCCGGCAAGACCACCCTGATGAATATCCTGTTCGGACACTACGTGGCCGACAGCGGCACGATCGAGGTCGAGGGCCATCCTTTGCCCGCCGGGTCGCCGGCCGCCGCGATCGAGGCCGGGATCGGCATGGTTCACCAGCACTTCACGCTGGCCGACAACCTGACCGTGCTGGACAACGTCATACTCGGGACCGAGAGCCTGTGGTCGTTGTACCAGCAACGTGATCGGGCGCGTCGACGATTGCTTGATTTTTCCGACCGTTTTGGACTGGCGGTCGATCCCGACGCCCTGGTCGGTACACTCAGTGTCGGTGAACAACAGCGTGTCGAGCTGCTCAAGGCGCTCTATCGTGACGCCCGCATCCTCATACTCGACGAACCCACGGCAGTACTCACACCACAGGAAACCGAGGCGCTGTTCGAGACCCTGCGCGGCATGGTCAGCGAAGGATTGTCGGCGATTTTCATCTCCCACAAACTGCAGGAAGTGCTGTCGATCGCCGATCGCATCGTGGTGTTGCGCGGTGGTGAAGTTGTTGGTGAGTTCGGCTCCGACGGGGTGAATCGCGCCACTCTGGCGGAAACCATGGTCGGTCGGGAGATCAAGGCCCCCAGCCGCAGCCCCATGGCGACCGGCAGCACCATACTGGAACTGCGCAACGTCAGCGTCAGCTTGCCCCACTCCAGTCTCAGGGAAGTCAACCTGACCGTACGCGGGCACGAGATACTGGGGATCGCGGGTGTATCGGGAAACGGTCAGGTTGCGATCGCCGATCTGCTCAGCGGCCTGGCAATCCCCGACAGCGGTGAACTGCACATCCTCGGCGAACGCGCGGAACACGGTTCGCCGGCCAGGATGATCGCGGCCGGGGTGGGGCGCATTCCGGAGGACCGCCACGGCAAGGGCGTGGTCGGTGACATGAACGTGTGCGAGAACCTGGTGATCGAGGACTATCGTGCGCCGAGGTTTTCCACTCTGGGGTGGTTGAACGCCAGGGCCATTCTCGAGCACGCTCACGAACTGCTGCACCGCTACGACGTCCGCTGTGCCTCCGCCAGCGTTCCCGCCCGCAGCCTTTCCGGCGGCAACATGCAGAAATTGATTCTGGCCAGGGTGTTGTCACGCGAACCGCGTTTGATCCTGGCCAGTCAACCCACCCGCGGTCTGGATGTCGGTGCCGCCAGCTATGTTCACGAGCAGTTGCTGGAAGCGCGTCAACGCGGCAGTGCAGTGATCCTCATCTCCGAGGATCTGGATGAATTGCTGGCGTTGTCGGACCGCATCGCGGTCATCTTCCGCGGCCACCTCAGCGC
>CBDVAK010000331.1:0-3481 GCA_965371945.1 uncultured Candidatus Competibacteraceae bacterium | reverse complement strand
CACTCGCGCCCGTATCGATACATGATGATACGCAGTGCAGATATACTCGATCGCTGGAGGCTGTCCGAGAATAGCGATCGTAGCGAGGGCGAGCCTGATTGAGTCAGATTTTTCGATCATTTGAGGCGAATAGTTGCGCTATTTAACGAAAACGATCGGGAAATATGGCCAATCAGGATTGTCCGCAGTAGATCAGTCTGTTCTCGGACAGCCTCCTAACTGACACACAACAGGAGTTCCCACCATGGCAGGCACCGAATCCACCATGCTCGACCTCGGCACCCGGGCACCCGACTTCAGCCTTCCCGAGCCTCTCAACGGTGGCACCGTCTCGCTCGCCGAAGTGAGTGGCGGCAGGGCCCTGGTGATCGCCTTCATCTGTAATCACTGCCCCTACGTCATCCACATCCGCGCTGCGTTCGCAGCGCTGGCAAGGGAATACCAGGAGAAAGGGGTCAAGTTCGTCGCCATCAATTCCAACGACGTCGAAAATTATGCCGACGACTCGCCCGACAAGATGATCGAGGAGGTCCGCCGGGTCGGTTACACCTTCCCCTATCTCTACGACCCTGACCAGAGCGCCGCCAAAGCGTATCAAGCCGCCTGTACCCCGGATTTCTATCTGTTCGATGACCACCAGCGGCTGGTCTATCGCGGTCAGTTCGACGCTAGCCGACCAAAAAACACGATACCGGTCACCGGCGAGGATCTGCGCGGGGCGCTGGACACCGTCCTGGCGGGCGGTCGACCGGATACCACGCAGACTCCCAGCATGGGCTGCAACATCAAATGGAAGGCCGGTAACGAGCCGGCATACTTCGCCTGACTGGCGAGTCGGGATGTCCTCATGAGCGAGTTGGAGCGTTTTCTGGAGCGGGCGGAACGTCTGCTGGGCCGCCTCGAGCAGGTCTTGCCACCCATGGCCCCGGCACCCGACTGGGCGGGCGCCATCGCCTTTCGCTGGCGCCCGACCCCGCAGGGTGGATATCTGGAGGCGATCTACAAGCCGCATGCGATCCAACCCGCCGATCTGTGCGGACTGCAGCGTCAGCTCGGCGAGCTGGACCGCAATACCCGGCAGTTCCTGGCGGGAGTTCCCGCCAACAACGCCTTGCTGTGGGGGGCACGGGGAACCGGCAAGTCATCTTTGATCAAAGCCATGCTGAACGCCTACGCCGATGCCGGCCTGCGGTTGGTCGAGGTCGACAAGCAAGACCTGATCGACCTGCCTCACATCGTTGCCCAATTGGCCAACCGCCCGGAGTACTTCCTGCTGTTTTGCGATGATCTCTCGTTCGAGGCCGACGATGCCAGCTACAAGGCCCTGAAAGCAGTACTGGACGGCTCCGCCAGCACCCCACCGGACAACGTGCTGATCTATGCCACCTCGAACCGGCGCCACCTGCTGCCGGAGTTCATGAGCGAGAACCGGGAAGCACGGATCGTCGACGGCGAATTGCATCACGGCGAATCGGTGGAGGAAAAGATCTCGCTGTCGGAACGCTTCGGCGTATGGCTATCGTTTCATCCCTTTAACCAGGATACTTACCTGGAAATTGTCGCTCACTGGCTGCAACGACTGGGGATGCCCGGCGAACTCGACAGCGACACCCGCCGCCAGGCCCTGGAATGGGCCCTCACCCGAGGTTCTCGCAGCGGGCGCGTGGCCTGGCAGTTCGCCCGCGACTTGGCCGGCAGAAAAGCGCTGCAGAGTATCGATGACTGACCACGACATCCGCGCTTGCGGCCAGATCGCCGCACTGCAGGGACTGATCTTCGACGTCGACGGGACCTTGACCGAAAACGAGGAACTGCACCGGCAGGCGTTCAACGAGGCATTCCGGCACTTCGAACTCGACTGGTACTGGGACCGCGAGCGCTATGCAGATCTGTTGCACACCGCCGGTGGCCGGGAACGCATCCAGCGGTTCCTGAGATCACTCCCCGAAGCACCATCCGGGTGGCGGGATCCACAGCAGCGGATCGCCGCACTGCACGCATGGAAAAGTCGCTGTTACGCGGATGCGGTGAGGGCAGGCACGCTGCAACTACGCCCCGGGGTTGCGCGTCTTATCCATGAAGCCAGGGCAGCCGGGATGCGTCTCGCGATCGCCACAACGACCTCGAAAGACAACGTGCTCGCATTGCTGGAGTCCACCCTGGACCCGACCGCGCACGGCTGGTTCGACTGTATCGCCAGTGGCGAGACGGTACGACACAAGAAACCGGCACCTGATCTGTATCTGCGGGCACTCCGGGGCCTGGGTCTGGACGCCCGCCGATGCCTGGCGTTGGAAGATTCTCGGATCGGTCTGCAGGCCAGTCTGAGCGCCGGCATCGCCACCGTGATCACCGTCAACCACTACACCCGTGACCAGGATTTCAGCGGCGCCGTGTCGGTGCTCAGTGACCTGGGCGAAGCGGAACAGCCCGCCCAACACCTGGACGGGCTGGCGCCGCGGGGCCCCTGCGTGGACCTCGCGCAGCTACAGGCGTGGTTTCAGCAATGGCAAAGTGCCTCTATCACATAGGGCCAGCTCAGACCAAGTCACCGGGATAGTCGGGGACATTGACCGGCCTGGTAGTGTTGAACGCCCCCACCTTGATGGTCTTGCGGTCGCGCAGATACTCGGCCACCACGTCCCAGAGCGGCGCATCGGGGGGCTGTGAACCGACCGTGGCCCAACCCGCCACCAATGCAGTTCTTGCCGGCTTTATTGCCCCGCCGTTGCCCAGCGTCATCTCGGAAATCCAGCGGATCAACACGCGTCAGGGTCACTCGCGCGCGGTGTTTGCTGTTCGGCGCAAACACCCCGTGTCGTCTGTATACACGCCGTCGAGAAACAGTAGCGGTTCTGATCGCGTTGCCTGCAACCAAGAAAGCTAATGCAACGCTTGTCGCGTCGCCAAATCAGCGTATCACTCGCGAAGCTGCCTCCGCCTTGCTCCACAGGTCTACAAAATGTCCTGCAGATTGCATTAGGCTTTCATAAACATCCACGCCGTCCGCATTGATCTTGACGTCGAAGAGAAACTCGGGCATCAGTCCGTAATGTGCGACGCCGCATTCCAGGACATAGTCCCAGCCACGCCGCGAACCGGTAATTTCGCTCTTGCCGCGTATACCAGTCTCGGCAAAAAAACGCCGATAAAATTCTTCGCGCGCTGGTCTACTCGCCCCGAAGGGTCGCCTGTGAGCACTGCCATGGCATCCATATGGAATCGCTGCCGTGGTGTCGGGCAAACGCCGTTTCACACGGGCCCTGATGGTGACCCTGGCAACCTGGGCCCGAGTGCTGACCTGGAAACAGGTCGCGATACTGTTTGACTATAACTACAGTGTAGTTATAGTGTCGTCATGGGCCACCTTTTCTTTGAATGGGACGAATCAAAAAATGCTTCCAACCAAAAGAAGCATGGGGTCTCTTTTGATGAAGCAAAAACAATCTTTACAGATCAGTTTGCTCGCTTGATTGCCGAC
>CBDVAK010000330.1:0-3484 GCA_965371945.1 uncultured Candidatus Competibacteraceae bacterium | reverse complement strand
AGGGCGCTTCAGCCGGGTTCCGGGTCGAGCGTGTGACGCCAGTGTTGATCTTCCTTGTCGAATAGACGCCGGCTGGCTTCCGGCCCCCAACTGCCGGCAGGGTAGGTGGAGATGTAGTCCCTTTCGCTACTCCAGACCCGCAGCACGGGGTCGACCACCCGCCAGGCATACTCGACCTCGTCGTAACGTAAGAACAATGATCGGTCACCATCGATGACATCGAGCAACAGTTCCTCGTAGGCGTCGGTAAGCACTTCATCGTTTTCGCGCAGACTGGCGTCCAGGCTGGTCTGCCGGGTGCGCATTTCCAGGCCGGGCTCCTTGACCGTCATTTCCATACGCAGACATTCGCAGGGTTGTATCCCCAGCAGCACCCAGTTCTGACGCATTCTTTGTACCTGGGTGTCACGAAAGAACTGCTGCGGAGGATGATGAAAACAGATCGACACCATGGATTGGCTGCGTGCCATGCGTTTGCCGGTACGCAGGTAAAACGGCACGCCGCGCCAGCGCCAGTTGTCGATATAGAGCTTGAGCGCCGCGTAGGTCTCGGTCACGCTGTCAGCCGGGATGTTCTCCTCCTGCAGGTAAGCGGCGACAGTTTGCTGGTCGATCAGGCCTTCGCCATATTGGGCCCGGTAGGCGTGAGCGTTGACCGCCGCCTGCGGGATCGCCCGCACCGATTTCAGCACCTTGACCTTTTCATCGCGCAGTGATTCGGAATCCATGGACACCGGCGGCTCCATCGCCACCAGGGTCAGTAGCTGCAGCAGGTGGCTCTGGATCATGTCGCGCAGGGCGCCGGCGCCATCATAGAAGCCAGCCCGGCTGCCGACACCCAGCGTTTCCGAGTGGGTGATCTGGATGTGATCGATGTAGTTGCGATTCCAGAGCGGCTCCAACATGGTGTTGGCGAACCGGAACACCAGCACATTCTGCACCGTACCCTTGCCCAGATAGTGATCGATGCGGTAGACCTGATCCTCGCGCAGATGGCGGCCGATTCGGCGCTGCAGGGCTTGCGCGCTGTCGAGGTCGTAGCCAAAGGGTTTCTCGATCACCACGCGTTTCCAGCCGTGGTTGTCCCGCAGCGCGCCGGCGTTACTGAGGTGTTCCACGACCACGCCGAATTCCCCCGGGCTGATCGCCATGTAGAACGCGATGTTGGCCGGAGAGTCCGTGTTGTCGCTCAGTCGCCGCTGCAGTTCCGGATACATGGAGGCCTCGTTGAGGTCGCCACGAAAATAGTCGAGTCGTTCCGAGAAACGCAGGAACACGGCATCGTCGAGCTGGCCCCTGACCCGCTGTTCGATCCATTGGCGTACTTCGCCCAGCAACCGGGCACGATCCCAGGGGCGCCGGCCTAGGGCCAGGATGCGGGTGGCCGGGTCGAGCCTGTCGGCGACTTCCAGGTGATAGAGCGCCGGCATCAGCTTGATCCGTGAAAGATTCCCGGTAGCACCGAAGATGACGTAGGTACAGGCTTGGGACATGGGTCTGCTAACCGCCTTCGCCAGCGCTGACGGCGCGGCGACGGCCCCGCCAGAATTGCAGCAAAGGGGTTGCCAGCACCAGTACCGTGATGATCATGATGGTCAGCGTAATAGGCCGCTCCCACAGAAAAGAGATCTCGCCATCGTAGATGGTCAGGGCGCGGCGCAGATTCTCCTCCATCAGGCGCCCGAGCACGAAAGCCAGTATCAGGGGGGCCATCGGAAAGCCGACCAGGCGCATGACCACAGCCACCACCGCGAATACCACCATCATCTGGATGTCGAAAGTATTGAACGTCACCAGATAGACTCCGATCAGGGAAAAAAACAGTATCAGCGGCACCAGCAGATTGGAGGGAATCGTCAGCAAACGCGCGATGTAAGGGATCAACGGCAGGTTGAGAACCAGCAGAATCACGTTGCCCACGTACATCGATATGATAACCGACCAAAACACCTGCGGATTGTCGATAAACAGCCTGGGGCCTGGTTGAACCCCAAATGAGATCAACGCACCAAGCATCACCGCTGTGGTCCCGGACCCCGGGATTCCCAAGGTCAGCAGCGGCACGAAGGAACCCGAGCAGGCCGCGTTGTTGGCGGTCTCCGGGGCGCTCAATCCGCGTATCGAGCCCTTGCCGAACTCTTCCTTGCGTTTCCCCGGCGCCAACGCTCTTTCCATGCCGTAGGCCAGAAACGAGGCGATGGTGGCGCCCGCCCCGGGGAGCACGCCGATCAGGAAACCAAGTACGGAGGAGCGTCCGATCACCGGCACCATCTCTTTGACTTCGGCGCGATTGAGTTTCAACGATCCCATGCTGCCGCCGGCTGCCTGGCGCGCTACATCGGAGATCTTTTCGCCCTTGAGCACCGTCATCAGTGCTTCTGACAATGCGAACGTGGCCATCGCCAGCAACAGAAAACTGATGCCGTCGAGCAAATCGATACTGCCGAACGTATAGCGGGGCACGTCGGAGGCAACGTCCTGACCGACCGTGGCCAGCATCAACCCCAGCACCGCCATCATCATGGCCTTGAGAAACTGGCCACGCCCGGCAAATGCGGAGACAGCCGTCAAACCCAGCATCATCAGCGCAAAATAGTCAGCCGACTGAAAACTGAGGGCGACCGTCGACAGTGCCGGAGCCGCCACCAGCAGGAACAGTGCGGCGATGGTACCCCCGGCGAAAGACGAATAGGCCGCGATTGCCAATGCTTTGCCGGCCTGACCCTTGCGGGCCATCGGGTAGCCGTCGAAGGAGGTGGCTACAGTGCCGGCCACTCCAGGGGCATTGATGAGGATGGACGAAGTGGAGCCCCCGAAAATGGCGCCGTAGTACACGCCGGCCATCAGGATCATCCCGGTGGCGGGGTCGAACCCGTAGGTGATCGGGATCATCAGCGCGATGGCGGAAATGGGTCCCAGTCCCGGCAGCATGCCGATAAAGGTGCCGGCAAAGCAGCCCACGAATACCATCAGCAGGTTGATCGGGTCGAGGACCGTCTGCAGCCCCTGGAGTATGCCCTCGATCACTTGATGATTCCAAAGTGGCGTAGCAGCGGATCAGTGATATAGATATCGAGCAGACCGTGCAATATGTACTGGAAACTGGTTGCGACCAGTATTGAAACGACGACGATCAGCAGCCATCGGCGTTCTCCCAGTATCAGGAAACCCAGGGCCAGGAAGATGGTGGTGGAGACCAGGAAACCGACCGACTTGATGGTCGCGCCATAGGCCAGCATCAGCGCACATAACAGCGCCACCCGGGTCCAGTCAAAATCCCGCCTGAAAAGGGATGGATCACCGGCGCCCACCGGCTGGATCAGCAACAGGAACGACAGCAGCCCGCCGGCCCAGGCCAGTATGAGTGGAAAGGTGCGGGCGGTGAATGGCTCGGTCTCGCTGCCGGGATAGAGTTCTATGCTCCCGGCACCGATGCCGTAGGCAATGCTCACGGCCAGGAATACCAGCGCGCTGATCCGATCCG
>CBDVAK010000329.1:0-3489 GCA_965371945.1 uncultured Candidatus Competibacteraceae bacterium | reverse complement strand
GTTCAGTTCCCTTTCCACTCGACGCGGACAAGAGGGAGTAACAACAGGGGATGTGAATGCTTAGGCATTCTTGGTCGCTTGGCGGTGTGACTTCAGGCTCCGAATCGTTGACCGGCAGGAGCGGTCTCTGGCTGGAAACCTGGGGCGGGGATCCCGGTTGGGGTCTTGCGAAAGTGCGCGGTACCCGCTTCATCATCGGAGGCGGCATCGCCATGGTGTTGGACATCGGGGCCATGTTCGGCTCGGTATTCGGTTGTCTCGCTGAAGCTTCCGTCGCGAAATTTTGCCACGAATCGATCATACGGCGCCTTGGGATCGACCAACGGGCGTAGTAGGCGAGGGATGGCGGCGGGTCTGGGATGGATTCTCCTCGAAGGTTTTTCGGTAGGACCTGATGAAATGGGAATGCGAGCTGAATCCGGTCGCTGCGGCAATATCGGCGAGGCCGAGATGCGTATGCAGCACCAGCGAGCGGGCGCGATCGAGCCGGAGTTTGATCGAAAACCGCTGAGGTCCGATGCCAAGCTCGCGCTGAAACAGCCTCAATAGATGCCGCCGTGTGATGCCCGCCGCATTGGCCAGCTCAGCCACGGTTTTCGGCGTGTCCAGGGTTTTTTCCATCTCCATCATCGCGTGCGCCACGGCTGGTGACAAGGGCCGGCCGCCGGTACTCAGGGCATGGGTCTGCGACTCGTTGCCGGGATAGCGGTCGCGGACCATCATCTGCTGGGAGACGCGAGTCGCTACTGCTCGTCCCAGGTCTTCCGCGATCAACTCCAGGAACAGATCGATGGTGCTCGTGCCCCCGGAACACGTCACTCGTTCGCCGTGTCTGACATAGCGCTGGTAGAGGGGCCGCACCCTGGGGAACAACTCGCAAAAACTGGCGAAATCCTCCCAGTGGACGGTGCATCTGTATCCGTCGAGCAGGCCGGCCCTGGCGAGCACGAAGGCGCCGTTGGAGATACCACCGACCAGAACCCCGGGGCGGACCCGCGAGCGCAGCGTACTGAGAAACCTGGCGTCATCGATTCTCTCGGCGTCGAATCCGGCCAATACCATGATCGCGTGTGGGGTCGGGACATCGGCCAGCGCGAAGTCGGGGACTATTCGCAGGCCATTGCTTGCTTGCACGTGACCGCCATCGGCAGTTGCCATTCTGGTGATGTAGTGGTCGCCACCGCCAAAACGGTTGGCGTGCCGATACACTTCCATGGCGCCCGCCAGACCCAGAACCGGAAAGCCGTCGAGCAAGACAAAAACGATGTTTCTGGTAGCATTTTCGCGCATGTGCTCGAAGCCTAGCGATCCTGTCTCGTATCAGCAAGAAAATGTCCCATTGATGCGGAGTGGGTATTGCGGACCAATTCGGCCAACCCGGAGGCCGCCCGTTGCGCGCAGGATAGCCCGCCACGGTGCGGGGTGGGATGGCCGACCCTCAGCTCGCGCTCAGTACTTCGATGACGGGGTGTAGGGAGGCGGGTGACATCAGGTAAAGGCCGGACCAGCCTGCCTCCCTGATCCAACGAATTTGTTCGATGGCGATCTCCCGCCCGACCCGGGCCTGGTCCTCGGGTCGCTCGAATGCTTGCAGACGCTCGTAGACAGTGCGCGGAATGGTGACGCCGGGCACCTGTCCCACGCGTCTGGCGTGCGCGAGCCCGGTGAGGATCATCACCCCGATCAGGATCGGGGTGCGCTCGCGGTAGGGCTCCAGGATCGCCAGTGGCTCATAGCCGAAGGCCGGTTGGGTCATGATGTAGTCAGCGCCGCCGTCGATCTTGTTTGCCAGCTTCTCGATTTCGCGGGCACTGTCCAGCGCTTCGGGCTCGAAGCCGGTGCCGATGGTGAAGTGGGTGCGCGGATCGTCGTGCCGGCCGAGGCGCTGGCCGCCGAAATCCACACCGGCATTCAAGTGACCGTGGGTCAGATTCACCATGCCCACCGAATCCACGTCGAACACCGCCGTGGAGCGCGGGTAGGTGGGGGACATCTTGGGAGGATCCCCGGTGATCAGGATGATGTTGTGGATGCGCTGGCAGTGGTAGCCCATGAGACGGCTCTGGAGGCCCATCATGTTGAGATCACGGGTGGTGAAGTGGGGTATGAACTCCAACCCGTCACCCTGGGTGGCGGTCCAGTGCAGTGTATCCCGGATTGCGGCGATGAAATCCCCGGGTGGGATCAGGGGAA
Source organism: uncultured Candidatus Competibacteraceae bacterium (assembly GCA_965371945.1). Classification (GTDB taxonomy): domain Bacteria; phylum Pseudomonadota; class Gammaproteobacteria; order Competibacterales; family JAHEDQ01; genus CBDVAK01. Next base: position 1,296 of record CBDVAK010000329.1, on the reverse strand, counting down.
TGCCGCGTGAGCCGTCGGTGACGTCCAGGGCATCGGCCAGGCCGCATTCAGCCAGTTCCCTGACGAACTCGATTTTCTGTCGCAGTATGTTTGGCGCTGTCCCGCGCGCTGGAAGCATCTCCACGCTGACCGCAAACTCTCCGGACAGGATCTTGCGAGAGAACGACCCGTTGTCCATTTTTTCTGCGGGTCCCGCAGGCGTGAGAGCGTTCCGCGCGACCACCTCGACGGTGCGCCGCCCGGCCCGGCGACCCTGCAGATAATTGTGCATTTCCTGGATGTGCGCGGGATGTACCTCGCAGCAGCCACCGATCAGTCGCACGCCCTGTTCAGCGAAGCGGCGCGCCAGCTTGCCCATGAACTCCGGATTGACATCGGTCATGTAGCGGTGACCGATGCGCTGAAAGCCGCCCGCGTTGGGCATCGCGGACAGCAACACCTCGCCGCGGCGGACGACATCCAGACCGGTCACTGCCTGGACAAAGGCGCTCGCCTCCCAGGGCGCGCAGCAGTTGGCGCCGACCACCTGTGCACCGAGTCCGGCTGCGGTTTCCACGAACAGCTCAGGACGCAGGTTCCAACCACCGCCCGGCAGCTCGTGTAACGCCATCTGCACGATCACCGGCGGTGCCTCAGGCAGCTCCGCAATCAGTTCGAGCAGCGTTCGCACATGCTCGAGCGAGTTGAAGGTTTCCGCCTGCAGGGCATCGACACCGGCGGCTATCAGGGCCTCGACCTGTTCTCGATAGATGGCCCGGACCCGGTCGCGCGAAGGTACGTCGCCGCGTGTCGGCCCGATGGAGCCGAGCACGTAGTAACGCTGTTCTGATCCGGTCTCGGTCTTGAAGGTCTCGATGGCCTCGTGCGCGCGCTCCACGCCGGCCCGGTTCAGTTCGGAGACGCGATCGCCTTCTCCGAGGACATCGAGCTGGGTGCGGTTGGCACCAAAGGTGTTGGTGGTGAGGCAGCGCGCGCCGGCCTGCAGATAGGCGAAGTGCACCTCACGAATGGCTTCCGGATTGGCGATATTGAGCGCTTCGTAGACATGGTTGGTCTCCGAAAGTCTTCCGGTGCGCTCGAACAGATAGGAGCCGTTGGCACCGTCCGCGAGCATGGGTGCGGCGCGGAGACTGGTGATAAATTCACTCATGACATGGTGTGGGCGTCGAGCCCCGGGAGTGGGTTGGGAACGCGGCGCACTATAGCAGATGGATCATGTGATCCGGGCGGCATCAGCAGAAACCGGAGCGTTGGCCGCCGAGACGTGGGCGCGGGCAGTGCATTTCGGGACCGTCA
>CBDVAK010000328.1:0-3540 GCA_965371945.1 uncultured Candidatus Competibacteraceae bacterium | reverse complement strand
CGGGTGACTTCTTCCATCTTCAGGGCGATATAGGCATCTATGGAATCGTCGCTGAAAACGCCGCCCGCGTTGAGGAATCCCCGGTCCTGATCCAGAGCCTCAAGGGCCTGATCCAGCGAGTATGCGACTTGCGGGATGTTCTTCTCCTCTTCCGGCGGCAAGTCATAGAGATCCTTGTCCATCGCCTCGCCGGGGTGCATCTTGTTGGCGATTCCGTCCAGTCCGGCCATCAGCATGGCCGCATAGGCGAGATAGGGATTCGCGGTCGAGTCAGGAAAGCGAACCTCGATACGGCGTGCCTTGGGGCTGTTGACATGGGGAATTCGAATTGAAGCAGAGCGATTGCGAGCGGAATAGGCGAGCATGACCGGCGCCTCGAAACCCGGTACCAGCCGCTTGTAGCTGTTGGTCGAGGCGTTGGTGAAGGCGTTGAGTGCGCGGGCATGCTTGATGATTCCACCGATGTAGTAGAGCGCGATCTCCGAAAGCCCGCCATACTGGTCACCAGCGAACATGTTCTCGCCGTTGCTAAAAATCGACTGATGCACATGCTGACCATTGCCATTGTCTCCGACCAAAGGCTTGGGCATGAAAGTGGCCGTCTTGCCGTAACTGTGAGCAACGTTGTGCACCACATACTTGACAATCTGCGACTGGTCCGCACGCCGGGTGAGGGTGTCGAAGGCAGTACCGATCTCGCACTGTCCCGCAGTCGCCACCTCGTGGTGATGCACCTCCACCTTGACACCCATTTCCTCCATGGCCATGCACATCGCAGCACGTAGATCGTGCAGGGAATCAACCGGTGGTACTGGAAAATAACCACCCTTGACGCCGGGGCGGTGACCGATGTTGCCGCCTTCGTAGACCCGCTCGCTGTTCCAGCCTGCTTCCTCGGAATCAACTTTGTAGAAGGCGCCGCTCATCTCCACGCCCCAGCGTACGTCGTCGAACACGAAGAATTCCGGTTCGGGGCCGAAGTAGGCGGTATCACCAACGCCGGATGACTTCAGATACGCTTCTGCTCGAATAGCTACCGAGCGGGGATCACGTGAATAGCCTTCCATGGTGGTCGGTTCGATCACATTGCAGGTGATGTTGACAGTGGGCTCCTCAAAAAACGGATCGAGTACCGCCGTTTCCGGGTCAGGCATCAGAATCATGTCCGACTCGTTGATACCTTTCCAGCCAGCAATTGATGAGCCGTCGAACATCTTGCCGGACTCGAATACATCCTCGTCCAGCTCACTGGAAGGCACGGAAATATGCTGCTCCTTGCCTTGCGTATCGGTGAAGCGATAGTCGACGAACTTGACGCCATTTTCCTCGATCAGTTTCAAAACGTCTGCTGCAGACATGAGTGTCCTCCGCGTCTGGTCTGGATAGCCGACCGTCACCGGCGACGACCGAACAGGATTTTGTGTGCCGCACCGCAGATGCAGCAGGCATGCCAGCCGAAAACGCCCGCAATCGCACATTTGTGATGATTTTTGCACTGGATTCGGGCAGGCGGCGGCAGTCTAGCACCAAGATAGTGCGACAGGAATCCCGGTGGCGAAACTATGGTCTGACCGCGCGGTGGCGCGCTTGGCGAAATCCGCTGGGACTCGCGTCAGATCATGTTTCTCGACGTGGTGCGGGGTAGTTACCAGGTTGGTGCCGACCGAGGAGATATGAGAAATTTCTCGATAACCCCGGGGCCTTGGCGGTCGTGACCGTAGCTTGTCAACAAACCGGGGCGCTGGCAGTAGTGAGGTGGGTGTGGGTGGTGCCTACCGGGACCGTCAGCGGCAGGGGCGGGGCGCATACCGCTGAGCGGGTTGGCGCCTTGCAAGCGAAGCAGGATTGTGTCGCGCGGCAAGCCGCTGTCGAGCTTACCGGGACGTATTCACAGCGTGTCCCGGGGGGCAGTACCCGCGCCCACACGGCCCGCACCTGCGAGAATGCACGGTGAATACCTGGGCCAGACAGGAGTTCGTCATCGTGGTATGGATGCAGGCCAACCCCGATTCAGCGATAGAAGACCCTGACCCTGCCGAGTTCCGGCAGATCCGTCGCAGCCTCCCTGAGGCGCTCCGCCAGTGGTGGCTCACTCGCGGTTGCCTCCATTCGGGCCACCGGAAGCACCAGATCAACGCTGACCGCACCATCCAGGTAATGCAGTATGACGTCCTCATAGGGGGTGTCCCCCAAAATCCCGGCCCATTGCCGCTGCAGGCGGGGCAGAAACTCCTCACGCAGGGGCAATGACTGGGTGGTGGCTGCCACCGCGTCATCTTCCGGGTCGATGTGTACCGTGACATCGGTCACTTCATCGACACTGTTCAGCAGGGTCTGGCGCACAAATTCACTGATCTGGTGGCCCTCGGATACACTCAGATAGGGGCTGACCTGGACGTGCACATCGACCAGTGCGTCGCCACCCATCTGACGGGTTCGCAACATGTGAATGCTCTTCACGCCGGTGACGTCCAGGATGGCCGCGCGTATCGCCGAGACCTTGTCTTCGTCAAGACCACGGTCCACCAACTCGCTGAAGCTATGCCAGGCCATGCTCCAGCCAATTCGGGCGATCATAACCGCGACCGCGATGGCCGCGACCGCATCCAGGTAGATGAGCCCAAAGTGGGTGCCCACCAGGCCGGCCAGCACCACCACGGATGAAATCGAATCGCTGCGATGGTGCCAGGCGTTAGCCTTGAGGAGGTTGGAACGAATACGCCGGCCGACCCACATCGTGTAGTGGTACAGGGCCTCGTTGGCGACCACCGATACAAGCGCTGCAACGATCGCGTAACTCTGTGGGACTTCCAACAAACCCGGGTGCAATAGTCGCTGCAGCGCGTCGTAGCCAATGCCGGCCGCCACCAGTATCAGCAGGGCCCCCAGGACCACTGTAAATGCAGTCTCTATGCGGGCGTGACCGTAGGGGTGTTCCTGGTCAGCCGCCTTGGCCGAATGCTTGGCGGCCAGGAACACCATGACGTCGCTGATGAGATCGGACAGAGAATGCAGCCCGTCCGCAACCAGGGCTTGGGAGTTTGCAAGCTGACCGATGCCCACTTTCAGGGCTGCCAGGATCAGATTGACCGCGGCACCCCAGGCGGCGACCCGCTGGATCTGCCTGGATCTTTGCTCAGGGCTATGCTGTATCGACATTCGATCTGCCGTCTGTGGACCCGGTCAGGTGGGGCCTAGGGTGGTACCAGTGTCGCGGTTAGGCGATTGGCGGAAACAGAACTACCAGAGTGCGCAGGCCCGAGTGTGTGGGATTCTCATTCGTCTTCAAGGCGCGACAGCAAGAGCATAGCAGGGCTATGTGAGCGCTGTCGCAACGCGGAAGACGGGCGGAAGGGCAAGTACGCTGGTAACTTTGTTGACAGAAATCGCCTTAGGCCGAGCGGACACAGCATTCTGCCGCTGTGTGGCAGGGGATGTTCCACGTGAAACATCCTCGCTGCGATGCCCTGCCTCACCCTGAGACTGGTGTGAAAGGCTATACTAGTACCTCATTCCGCCTAATATTGCATTGTCAGCGAG
>CBDVAK010000327.1:0-3567 GCA_965371945.1 uncultured Candidatus Competibacteraceae bacterium | reverse complement strand
ACGGCGTGTCCTGGAAGGCACTGCCCGCACCCGCGTTGCCCCGGCCTGTTGAGCTACGGCGATTTCTGTCAACGAAGTTACCAGTGCTGGACTGATGCGCGCTTGGGGCACCTTGACGAACACTTCATCCGATCACCACCGACATGAGACCCACCCATGGAAAAACCCACCCCCGCCACCGACAAGCAACCCGAGCCTAGCAACGACGTCGAACCGGAGGTTGCCCCGGTGGCGCCCGGGGACCCGGTGCGTACCGCCTCTCTCAGCGTTGCGCTTTTCGTCGCTCTGGTCTTCGTCTGGTATGTGTTTGCCGATCGCTACGCACCGTGGACCGATCAGGCCCGAGTGGAAGCGTTCGTCGTCCCCATCACTCCCGAGGTCTCCGGCGACGTGATCGAGGTCAACGTGACTACGGATCAGGTTGTGAAATCCAGTGAATTGCTGGCCCGAATCGATCCCCGGGAATATCAGCTTGCGGTGCAGCGGGCGGAGGCCAATCTAGAGATGGCCGGCCAGCAGACCGGGGCCGATACCGCAGCGGTCAGTGCGGCGGAAGCCAGTGTAGCGGAGGCTCGTGCTCAATCTGCCAATGCCGCTGAGGATTTTGATCGCGTCGAGCGTATCTATCGTCAGGATCCCGGGGCGGTATCGAAAGCGTATCGCAGTCAGGTAAAGGCCGCGGTTGCCAAGTCCGAGGCCCGGGAAGCCAATGCGCTGGCAGACCTCGAACAGGCCAAGCAGCAACTTGGACAACGCGGGGAGGACAATCCCATGGTCCGTGAAGCGGTAGCGGCGCTCGAGCAGGCCCGCATCGACCTGGCAGAGACCCGCCTGCTGGCCCCCTCGGACGGTGGCATCACCAATCTCAGGATCGACGAGGGACAGTATGCCAGCGCGGGAACGCCGTTGATGACCTTTACATCTTTTACGGATGTCTGGATCAAGGCATATCTGCGCGAAAACAGTATGGAGCATCTGACTACAGGCGATCGCGTGGATATCGTGCTGGATGCCGCTCCGGGTCGCGTGTTCGCTGGCACCATCAGCAGCGTCGGCTTCGCGGTACAGCAACCCTCGGGCGGTGCGGTTGGTGAGCTGGAAACGGTGAAGAATGACAGCGGCTGGTTGCGATCCGCGCAACGGTTTCCAGTCATCATCCAGTTTGCCGACGACAAGTCCAGGGGATTTCGCCGCATCGGTGGGCAGGCAGACGTGCAGATTTACTCCGGCGACAATGCGGTGCTCAACCTGCTGGGTCGGTTGTGGATCCGCTTCATGAGTGTGCTGTCGTATGTCTACTGATCCAGCCCCCGCTCCGCCCGGGGCGGAGGCGATGCGACGAGCGCTGCGCTATGCGCTCGGTGTCACCGGCGCTATCTCGCTCGCGTTCCTGGTCGAGTGGCCGCTATATTTCCTGACCCCGGTATTTGCCGCGGTGTTCCTGTCCCTGCCGTTGCCGTCCCCTACCCCGCGGCAGGCTTTGCGGGCAGTTGGCCACATCGCGGTGGCGTTCGCCCTGGGACTGTTTTTCACCATCTTCCTGCTGCCCTACCCCGTGATCTATGTACCGTTGCTGGGCCTGGTGGTGTTTCACATCTACTATCTCGCCAACCGCGGCGGACCGGTGTGGCTGGTGTTGATGTCGTTGATCGCGGTACTGATCCTGCCCATGCTGGGCATGGCTCATCCCGCCCTGGCAGTGGGTTTTGCGTTCTACTTCGCCATGTCCAGCGCGCTGGCCATCGTGATCTGGATCTTCGCTCATGTACTGATGCCCGATGCGGTCCGTGGCGACGTCCCGCGGCCACCCGCGAAGCGTCAGCGCGGTTACGCACAGGTGGCAGCGGGCAGGGCGCTGAAAAGTACCATCGTGCTGATGCCGATGGCGGTCATGTTCCTGGCCTGGAACCTCAGCGACGAGATACTGGTACTGGTGTTCGCCGGCATCTTCAGCCTGACACCGGAAGTGGCCAGCGGCCGGGCTTCCGGCATCAAGTCGGTGATCTCGACCCTGATCGGAGGGGCGGCGGCAATCGTGCTGTACTGGCTGCTGGTGGCGGTCCCCGAGATCGTATTTTTCATCCCGCTGATGCTGCTGACCATGTTGCTGTTTGGGCGTGGCATATTCTCCGGACAGCCCATCGCCGCCTATCTGGGGTCCGCTGCGACTGCGGTGCTCATACTGCTGAGCTCGGTCATGGATGCGGATGTCAGTATCACCGACAAGCTGCTGCTGCGGGTGCTGTTGATGACCGCGGCCACGGTCTATGTGGTCGCGGCGCTGGCGGTGCTGGATCGCTTCGTATTCGCCCGCCCCCGACGAATGCCGGTTGCCGCAGCAGTGGACACTCCATCAGCGGCGACCAGGTGATCCGGGCCGAACCCGCAACCATCGCTCATCGATTCCAAAGGATGTCGATGCAGAGGGTGCTGTCCCGGCGCCACGGCGGAATTAATCGGTTACAGTTCCAACATGCCAATTCGAGTCCGCAAGAAGAAAATCCTGGCGCTGTTTGCGCTGCTGCTCGTCACCGGTTGCGCAACCCTGCCGGATAACACGGGAAAGCCTGTTTCCCGGGCATTCACGGACACCGCCGACACCGATCTGGGTCAGTTGTATCGCAGCCGCGCACCTGAGCACCCCGGGCAATCCGGGTTTGTCCTGCTCTCCAGCGGTCTCGATGCGCTGGTAGCAAGAGGGGTGCTGGCCCAGGTGGCCGAGCAAAGTATCGATGCCCAGTACTATCTGTATCACAACGATCTGACCGGCAGACTGTTCACCAATCAGCTACTGCTCGCGGCGGACCGTGGGGTCAGAGTTCGCCTGCTGATAGACGATATGGCATTGGCAGGGGGTGATCTCGGCGCTGCGATGCTGGACAGCCACCCCAACATCGACCTGCGTATCTTCAACCCGTTCAGCCGCAACACCAGCCGACTCAGCCAGTACGTGACCCGCCTCGGTTCGGTCACCCGACGCATGCACAACAAGTCATTCACTGTCGACAACCAGGCCAGCATACTGGGCGGGCGCAACATCGGAGACGAGTATTTCGACGCCAACCCGGAGATTGCTTTCGGTGACCTCGACGTGCTCGCGATCGGACCTGTAGTACGGGACGTATCGGCCTCTTTCGACCAGTACTGGAACAACGAACTCGCCTACCCTGCCCGGCTGCTGACCGGCAAGCAGCCAAGTGATGAGCAGATAAGCCAGGCGCGGCTGCGGCTCGATGTGTTCATACGCGACCAGCGCGATTCCGATTACAGCAAGGCCTTGCAAAATTCCGAACTGGCCAACTCTATCCGTGACGACAGCGTCAGGTTCTACTGGGGCACTGCGCAACTGGTGTCGGACAGCCCCGAGAAGATCCTGCACGCGCGTGATCGCACCGAGTTTCATCTGGCGCCCAGCCTGGCGCCCTATTTCGATTCACTGCAGCAGGAACTGATTGTTTTTTCACCTTACTTCGTGCCCGGCAAAGAAGGTGTGGAGCTTCTCAGTCAACTCAGCGCTCGTGGGGTCCGGGTTCGTATCCTCACCAACTCGCTGGCTTCGACCGACGT
>CBDVAK010000326.1:0-3602 GCA_965371945.1 uncultured Candidatus Competibacteraceae bacterium | reverse complement strand
AGGGTGCGGTGGAGGATCTGAAAACCAGTGTTCGCAGGCGCTGGCTGGCGAGCCATCAGCTGCCTGAGTCGATTCGTTATTACTCGCTGGTGACCTACCCGGCCCCCGAGCAGATCTCGACCGCCCTGAAGCCGGGATACAACAAGCTCAGCCAGGTCGATACACGCAACGACAGCCAGGTCATATTCTATGATCAGATTATTCCCAACAGCACGCTGCTGGGCTATCTGAACGCGGACCACTGGGCGGTGGCGGTGCCAGTAGGGCGCAGCAGCCCGATCATCGCCGTCACCCTGGTCGACCGGAATCGGTTCCCGAGAGAAGTCCTGCTGGAGGCCCTGGTCCGGTATCTGGAGGAGGATCTGGGCGCCGACAACTGATGTGGCGCCACTCAGGCGGAGGGTAGTGCGGAGACGTCGAAAATGTGTATGGGGTCTTCGACGCCTTTGACCTTGACGCGTAGATGGCCGTTGGAAGGGAAGTGCTCACGGACCTCGTTGTAGGTGGTCGCTGACACCAGCACCTGGCCTCCGAAAGTCAGTGACTCGATGCGTGCGGCCAGGTTCACCGGTGAACCGATGACGCTGTATTTCATGTGTGCCTCGGAGCCGACGTTGCCGACGATGACGTCACCACTGTTGATGCCGATGCCCATGGCCAGGATCGGCAGTCCCCGCCGCTCCAACTCGTGGTTGATCTCCGGCATGGCTGCCTGCATGGCCAGAGCACAGCCAACTGCACGACGGGCATCGTCCTGGGCCGGCTGCGGGGTGCCGAATACCACCAGAATGCCATCGCCGATGATGTTGTCGATGGTGCCGTCGTGTTCGGAGATGATGCGGAGCATATAGCCGAGATAGGTATTGAGCATGCTCAGAGCGTCTTCGGGTCGAACCGCTTCGGCGAGACTGGTGAAACCGCGCAGATCGCTCATCAGTATCGTTACTCGCGCCCGCTCGCCCACCAGATCGGGCGCACCCTCGCCCTCGAGAACCCGGTCGACGAGGCGGTCGTCCATATAGCGGCCGAACATCTTGCGTACGAAATCCCGTTGCCGTTCAGCCTCCCGTCGGGACTCCACCAGTGCCAGCTGGGTACGAATACGGGCTTCGACGATCGGTGGGCTGATCGGTTTGGTAATGTAGTCGACCGCGCCCGATTCCAGACCCTTGCGTTCATCCTCGGTGTCGCTGCGGGCAGTGAGAAAGATGACTGGGATATCCGCCGTGCCGGCATCTGCTTTGAGCCGTGCACAGACTTCGTAGCCGTCCATACCGGGCATCATCACGTCCAGCAACACCAGGTCCGGTGGTGGGGAGGTCGCGGCGATCTGCAATGCCTTCTCGCCACCGGTGGCCACCTTGATGCGATATTGGTCCCGCAACAGTCCACTCAACAGTGCGATGTTGTCGGGGGTGTCGTCGACGATCAGGACAGTGTATTTCTGGGCCATGGTCCGTTGATGTGCGCGGCTACAGTTCGAGGTGGATAATGGGAAGCCGTTGCAGTGTAGCCGCACTGTGGTTGGCGAACAATCGCCGGCGCCACCGGAGTCGATGCAAACATCACCCGGAGTACAGGGGTGTATCGATATTCGGCCGATTGTACCGTTGTCGCGGAGGTGACATTTCATGATACCCGCTGTAAGGCGCGCCAACGACGCCGATGAGTACTTTAGCGGTGAACTGTGCCACATACTCGAACTTTCCAACTCGAGTGGGGACCCGGGGCTGTCGATCGCCCGAGCCCGGGTCGAGCCCGGAGTCACCACCTGCTGGCACCGGCTGCGGGGTATCGACGAGCGCTATCTGGTGCTCGAAGGACAAGGGGTGGTGGAGCTGGGCGGGTGTCCCGCGCAGCCAGTCCGCGTCGGTGACGTTGTGCTCATACCAGCCATGACGCCACAGCGGATCAGCAATACCGGCAACCAGGATCTGCTGTTTCTGGCGCTCTGTACCCCCCGTTTCACGCCGGGGGCATACGAAGATCTCGGTGCCGGGCGGCGGCCGCGCATACCCGTTGCTTAGCCGGTGGCGCCGGTGTCGTGAGTTGGGTAGAGTTTGCCGGAAAGCCGTACCGATATCGCCCGACGCAGCCGTTTCCCCCGCGGAGTTTGCAATGAGCCAGCAGCATGCACAGGCACACGCCACGCCGCGGTTGCCGCGTCTGCGTCGCAACCACCTGGTCAGAGCGTTGATCATCCTGGTGATCGTGGGGGTGGCCGCGCTTTCCGCGGTCAGCGTCTATCGTGCTTCCTACGTCAAGGAGTACCTTTTTAAATCTCTGATCCAACAGGGATTTGCGGAGATCGGTTCGCGATTTCGCAACATTGTCGAGCCGGTCACCAATGCGTTGGCGGTGATCCGTGACTGGGGCCGGGAAGGGCAGTTGGACAGCGGCAATACGAAAGCACTCACTGAACGACTGATGCCGGTCTTGGGGCAAATTCCGCAGGTCTCGGCTCTGATGATCAACGATTCACTCGGCGGCCAGTATCTGTTGGCTCGCGCCGAAAAGGGCTGGCTGTCGCGTTCGACCCTGTCCGGTGATGATGCCACGGTGCAGTGGCGCGCCTGGTCGGGGCCTCGCGCGGTCACGGATCAATGGCGTGAGGCTGGTGGCAGTGACCCGCGTCAAGAGGACTGGTTTCTCGAGATAGAGAAAGATGGGTTTTCCGGACGCCTGGATTGGTTTGCCTCGCATCCGCTGCTTGGTACCGACGGGCAGGGGATTTCGGTGTCCATCGGCTGGCGCGACCAGGATCAGCCGGGTCGCGGTCAAGCCGCCATGATGGAAATACCCGAGGGGGGGCTTTCAGGTATCGTGGCCAGCACCCCGGTGACCGGTCGCGGCTACACTCTGGTGCTGGACTCCGAAGGGGAGCTGTTGGCCGCCAGTGCACCTGATCAGGCTTCCGGTGAACTCCGCGAGGCTGACAGCGATGTCGTGGACAGGGCCCTCGCGAGCTGGAAACAACGCGGCACCCGGTTTCTCGATCCTTACGGGTTTCGCCATGGCGGCGTGGATTGGTGGGCCGGTTTCGAGGCTTTCCAGCTCGGCGATCAAGGTCTGTGGGTAGGGATCGTCCTGCCAGAGTCCGAGTTTCTGTCCAGAGCCGGTTCCAACCAGAATTTTTTCCTGGCCGCTGTTGCATTGGTGGCGCTGCTGGGGATCGCGGCCACTCTGCTGCTGGGGCGGGGGCGCAAATCGGCCGCGGTGGAGGCGGGGTCGATTGTTCCGACCGCGGCGGACCAGGAACGACGCCTGTGCGCGCTGATCGACTCGGGTGAGAGCGAGCGGCTGGAGTTCAAATCCACCATGCGTTGGAACCTGGGCAAGGATCGCGCCGGTAAAGAGGTCGAAATGGCCTGGCTGAAAACCGTGGTGGCGTTTCTCAACAGCGATGGTGGCACGTTGTTGATCGGTATCGCCGACGATGGCGAGATCATCGGCACTGAAGCCGATCGTTTCGCCAGCGAGGACAAGTACCTGCTGCATGTCAACAATCTGCTGAGCCAGCACATCGGTACCGAGTACAGCCACTGCCTCCGCTTTGGACTCAGTACGGTGTCAGACAAACGCGTGTTGGTGCTGGAATGCGA
>CBDVAK010000325.1:0-3621 GCA_965371945.1 uncultured Candidatus Competibacteraceae bacterium | reverse complement strand
TCATCCTCCTGCCTGGCCGGCAGTTCGACGGCTTGCGGTGACATATCCTGATAGTCGATAAGAGTCAGCAGGTGAGAAATGACGTTGAGGCGCGCGCGTTTCTTGACATCTCCTTCCACCACATACCAGGGCGCCTGTTTGATATCGGTGTAGGCAAACATCTGGTCCTTGGCTTTCGAATACTCCGCCCACCGGCTACGGGACTGCAGGTCCATGGGACTCAGCTTCCAATGTTTGGTCGGGTGATAGATGCGGCCCTGGAACCGGCGTTCCTGTTCCTCGTTGCTGACGGAAAACCAGTACTTGATGACCTGAATGCCGGAACGCACCAGCATGCGTTCGAACTCCGGGCAAGACCGCAGAAATTCCCGATACTCTTCGTCGGTACAAAACCCCATAACCCGCTCGACACCGGCGCGGTTGTACCAACTGCGATCGAACAGCACCATTTCGCCGGCCGCAGGCAGATGCGCGACGTATCGCTGAAAGTACCATTGCGTCGTTTCCCGCTCGGTCGGCGCCGGCAGGGCCACTACCCGGCAGACCCGGGGGCTGAGTTTCTCGGTAATCCGCTTGATGGCGCCACCCTTGCCCGCGGCATCCCGACCTTCGAACAGCACGACCACTCTGAGGCCCTTATGCTTGATCCACTCCTGGAGCTTGACCAGCTCGATCTGAAGCCTGGCGAGCTCCGCTTCGTAGATCTTGTTCTTGAGTTTTTTTTCCTGGGCAGCTTCCTGTTCTGCAGGCTGGTCATGGTCGGTACTCTCAGCGGATTTCTTTGTAGACATGGGACCACCTCCTGGCGTTGGCACAATTACGTCGATTATAGAACACTCCTAAACCCCACCGTCGATAAGCTTGCGCGGGTCGAGAAGAAGCTGCAATTCCTGCTGCGACAGATCCGTCATCTCACTGGCCACATCGATCACCGCGCGCCCCTCGGCATAGGCCGCTTTGGCAATCCTGGCGCCCTGCTCATAGCCGATCACAGGGTTGAGGGCGGTCACCAGAATCGGATTCCGCGCCAGCGCCGCAGCGATCCTGTCATGGTTGACAACAAATCCGTCGATCGCCTTGTCCGCCAGCTGGACTGACACATTCGACAAAATCTCAATGCTTTGCAACAGATTGTAGGCGATCAAGGGCAGCATCACATTCAACTGAAAATTGCCCGACTGGCCGGCGAGCGTGATCGTCGTGTCGTTGCCGATGACCTGCGCACACACCATTGCAGCAGCTTCCGGGATCACCGGGTTGACCTTGCCCGGCATAATGCTGCTACCGGGTTGCAAGGCGGGCAGCGAGATTTCACCGAGACCCGCGAGGGGACCGCTGTTCATCCAGCGCAGATCGTTGGCGATCTTCATCATGCTGACCGCCAGGGTCTTGAGCTGCCCACTCAGCGCGACCGCCGCGTCTTGCGCACTGAGCGCTTCAAACCGGTTGTCGGCCACACGGAATTCCATGCCGGTGGCCATACTGAGATGGTCGGCAACCAAACCACCGAACCGTGGATCGGCATTGATCCCTGTACCTACGGCCGTCGCCCCGATGGCCAGCGCCTTGGTGGCGGGCAACACCTGCTCCACACGAGCAACCCCTGCCCGAATCTGTGCCGCCCACCCCGATATCTCCTGTCCCAGACTCACCGGCATGGCGTCCATCAGATGGGTGCGGCCAGTGGTGACCACATCAACCAGGGCATCTGCCCGCTTCTCCATCGAGGTAGCCAGGTGGCTCAACGCTGGCAGGAGAGCATTCTCACAGGCGATACTGGCGCTGACATGAATGGTCGTTGGTATCACGTCGTTGGAGCTCTGGCTCATGTTGACGTGATCGTTGGGGTGGATGCCCAGACCCGATCGCCGTGACGCGAGATGCGCGATCACTTCGTTGGCGTTCATGTTGGTGCTGGTCGCCGACCCGGTCTGAAAAATATCCACGGGAAATTGTGAATCCAGCCCGCCGGAGATCAGCTCGTCGCATACCGTGGATATAGCGCTCCTGCGCGCCTCGTCAAGTCCCCCCAGCTCGTGGTTGGCGTTGGCGCATGCCTGCTTCACATAGCCGAGCGCGCTGATAAAGGCCCCTGGCAGGGTCAAGCCACTGATAGGGAAATTGTTGACCGCGCGCTGCGTCTGCGCACCGTAGAGCGCCTCTTCGGGTACTGCCACCTCACCCATGCTGTCTGTTTCGATCCTGGATTCACCCATTGTGCCTATACCTCCCGATACGGGAACTACGCCCGGGTGAGGCCGTTGGTCGTATGTGGATGCGCGAGGCCAACCCGATCCGGACAGCCAGTATCGCTTCATACACGGGACTTGCAACAGCGAGGTGCCCCGGCAGCGTTCGGCCAAGACCGGGCGCGATACACTCACCGTTCTGGCCAGTTCCTGTCGAGCCGTAACCACACCCTGCCCGGCAAGCTGTTATGCTACCGACGCCCTGTAGAAGGCTTTCGCTCTGCGCCCGCGCTACGCCGGGCAATTGTGAACCATTTCCGTGCTATGGAGAATGTCCGTGACCCTTCATCGTAGACTCATGTCCGTGTCCTTCTTGCTCGTGCCGATGTTGGCGACAGCGGCGGAAACCGGCATATGCACCAAGGAAATTCAGACTTTTGCACACGAGAAACTGGGTTCGCCGGCCACCAACATCAGTTTCGACTGGGATGCTGGTCAGGGGGGAGGTGGTGCTGATGGCGGGTACGCCTATTTCAACACCGAGAACTGTTCCGGCGGTCAGTACCAGGTGGAGTTCTATGCCGGCGAATCACAGTGCGCGGATACTTACTACGGTAGCGACCTTCCGAAATATGTGGGTGAGCTGCTGGTAGTCCCGAAAGGTTGCAAGGGCGAAGTGAAGTAGGTCACGATCACCCCCACCAGGGAGCCATCTACATCGGTGGTATCCGTGTCCACCATCTGTATTCACTTGGCTTGTGCGGAGGCAAGACATGTATACCCTGCTCGTTTTGGTTATCGGGATTTTCGTCGGCTGGAATCTGCCCCAACCCCCTTGGGCAAAGGCGTTCCAGAACCGTGTCGTCGAGCTACTGCGTTCTATTGGTGGCGGTTCTAGCAGTCGGTGAGGTCCGCGATACCTTTTGTCATGGTGAGGCCGGTACGTTCGACGGAAATCACCTTGTTGGTCCTGCAAGTTCATTTGGGAAATGGAGAGATTTGATGAAGCTGATCAATTTGTTATTCGCCGCAGCGCTGGGTTCGATGATGCTGGCCTTGCCCGCCATCGCACAGGAGGGCCCGGTCGAAACCATTACCAAGGGTTGTCAGCCGGAGCTGGAGAACTTTTGCAGCGAGGTCACGCCTGGCGAGGGTCGGGTACTGGCCTGCCTCTATGCTCACGGTGACCAGTTGTCAGGCGCTTGCGAGTTCGCACTGTATGATGCCGCCGCCCAGCTCGAGCGTGCGGTGGCAGCATTATCCTATGTCGCCAACGAATGCGATGCGGACCTTGACAAGCTGTGTAGTGGCGTCGCGGTCGGCGAAGGCCGGCTGGCCCAATGCCTCAAGGACAATGAGTCGGAAGTCAGCTCACGCTGCATCAAGGCGCTGGAAGACGTCGGCCTCAAGTAAGCAGATACCAATGCTTGCG
>CBDVAK010000324.1:0-3635 GCA_965371945.1 uncultured Candidatus Competibacteraceae bacterium | reverse complement strand
GAGATGGTAGAGCCCAACTTTGCCGCACCACCCCTGCTCAACGCCCTCATGATGCGGGGTGAACTGCCGGCTGTCATCAATTTCTGGCATTATGCAGCCCGCCTCAAGGTGGCCGGAATGACCCCGCTATTGGAGGTGCGCGCGATACTCCCCGCGCTCGGCATCGAAACACCCGTGCCCTTGTTGGGCTGGGTATTCGACCAGACCCGGGCGGACAGCGACCGCAAACTGTATGAGGCTTTCCTGCGTGCGTCCTATGCAGCCAAACAGATTCTGCGCACCTCCGACAGCGAGTGGCAACGTATCCGGCCGCTGACCAAGGCAGACAACGACGACACGCTGGACGCTTTGAGAGACGCTTATCGTGCGGGCATTCCCCGCCAATTCGGTGCGGCGGAGCGGCGTGCCGCCGAGGAAACCTATCGCATTCTGGCGCAGGAAGGGGGCGACAAGCTGGTGGGCAAGTCCACGCAACTGAGCCCGGGCACCTTCTGGGACGGTTTCCAGATCGACCCATGAGAGATGACCAGGACAAGCGTCGCCAACTGCTGCTGCGGACGGCCTCGATCGCCGGCTTCGCGGGCTGCTGGCAGCTTGCCGCCCTGTGGGTTGCGGATCCCACCTTGCCGACCCCTGGCGAGGTAATCGGCAACCTCTACCTGCAGGTGACCGAAGACTCCCTGCTCTATCACCTCGGCATCACCCTGGTGCGGGTGATCGTGGCGTTCGCGTTCGCGATGATCATAGGCACCGCGATCGGTATCGCGATGGGCCGCAGCGATCGGGTCGATGCCGCGCTGGACGGCATCCTGGTGCTGACCCTGAACATCCCCGCGCTGGTTACCATCATCCTTTGCTATGTCTGGTTCGGGCTCAACGACGTGGCCGCGATCACCGCGGTTGCGGTCAACAAGATCCCCACGGTCATCGTCACCGTGCGCGAAGGCGCCCGCGCAGTCGATCGCAGGCTGCTGGAAGTCGCCGAGGTGTATCGGGTACCCCGCTACCAGACTTTGATGCATGTGTACCTGCCGCAGTTGTACCCTTACCTGATGGCCGCGGCCCGTTCCGGGCTGGCGCTGATCTGGAAGATCGTACTGGTGGTCGAATTGCTGGGCCGCAGCAACGGAGTCGGATTCCAGCTCGGGACCTATTTCCAGTTCTTTGACATTACCAGCATCCTGGCCTACACATTGGCTTTCGCCGTCACGGTGCTGTTCATCGAAGGCCTCATCATGCGGCCGCTGGAAAGAAGGCTGCTGGGGTGGCGGACCTGAACGCCCTGACAGTCCGCATTGGGCACAAGGGCTTTCCAGGCTCCACGCAACCGGTATTGAAGGATCTGGCGCTGGACGCGCAAGCCGGCGAATTCGTCGGGCTGGTGGGACCCTCGGGGGCGGGCAAGAGTACCCTGTTGAACATCATCTCCGGTCTCGATACCGCGGTCACCGGCAGCGTGCGGCTGAACGGGCGGGAACTGATCGGCACACACCCCGGTGATGACGCCCAGCTCGGCTACGTGTTCCAGGAGCCGCGGTTGTTGCCCTGGTTGTCAGTGCTCGACAATCTGTTGCTGGTGCTGCCAAAGGGAGAGCTCACCAGAGCCATGGCGATGCTCGAGGCTGTCAACCTGGAAGGCTTTGCCGGACGTTACCCCGGGCAGCTTTCCGGCGGCCAGCAGCGTCGTTGTGCCCTGGCCCGGGCGTTCGTGGTCAAGCCGGCGTTGCTGCTGCTGGATGAGCCGTTCGTGTCTCTGGACGCGCCCACCGCCGACCATCTGCGCTGCCTGCTGATCGATCTGTGGTCGGAGACCCGCCCCATCATCGTGTTCGTGACCCATAACCTGCGCGAAGCACTGGCGTTGACGGACCGGGTGTTTTTCTTATCCAGTGGTCCCGCCAGCGTGGTGCTGGAACTGCCAGTGACACTGCCGCGGCCACGGACAGTGGAAGACCCGGGCGTCAGCCGCCTGCGCGATTCCGTGCTGGCAGCACACCCGGAACTGTTGTCGGGCGATGGTACACAATCCACCCCTGCCAACCGCTGGAAGACTGCATGAAGTCCGCGTCCGCGACACCAGCATCCGAACCCGCTGCATCGGCACTGCGACTGGAGCAGGTCAGCAAATCGTACGGCTCACTGAAAGCACTCGATGGCATCAGCGTACAGGTGCAACGGGGTGAATTCGTGGCGCTGCTGGGACCCAACGGGGCTGGCAAATCAACTTTGTTCCAGTTGCTCAGCGGACTGTTCGTCGCCGACCAGGGCGCCATCCAGGTGCTGGGCCTGGATATTCGCAAGGACAGCACTGCGGCACTGGCGGGTCTCGGTATCGTGTTCCAGCAGCCGGCGCTGGACCTGGATCTCAGCGCCAAAGCCAACCTGGTATTTCACGCCCGGCTTCATGGCATGCGCGGACCGCTCAGGCAGCGCAGAATTCAAGAGGAGCTGCAAAAGCTCGGGTTGGAGCAGCAGGCCGACAAGCTCTGCCGTACCCTGAGCGGGGGTAACCGACGCAAGGTGGAGCTGGCGCGGGCACTGGTTCATTCGCCTGCGCTGCTGTTGATGGATGAGGCCACGGTGGGCCTTGACCCGGCTTCGCGCAGCGCCCTGCTGGGCTATGTCCACGAGCTACGCACCACCAGAAACGTGGGTGTCCTGTGGGCGACCCACCTGGTGGATGAAGCCGAACAGGCTGACCGCGTGGTGGTACTACACCATGGCAAGATACTCTGGGATGGCCCGCCCCACGCGCTGGTGGCAAACAGCGGGCAACCCAGCCTGGGTCAGGCTTTTCTGGTCATGACCGGAGCAACGGGTAACGAGGAGGCAAGCGGATGACGGATGCGAGAACGCGGAGGCTCGTCACAGCGTCACTGACGGCGATGATGCTGTGGCCACTGGCAGGCCTGACCGCCGGTACCGGCTACCTGTTCGTGAGCAGCGAGAAAGACAATTCAGTCACCGTGCTCGACGGCGACAGCTATGAAGTGGTGCGCGAAATCCAAACTGGTGAACGACCCCGCCACATGCAGTTCAATGCCGATCGCAGCCGGATCTATGTGGCCTGTGGTGATGGCGAATCGATCGATATCATCGATCCGAACTCACTCGAAGTGGTGGACCGCATCGAGGACATCGACGACCCGGAAGCTTTCGACCTCAGCCTGGACGGGCGCATCATGTATCTGTCACTGGAAGATGAGGGAGCACTGGGGATTCTGGATTTGGAGGCCAAACAACTGGTGGGCCAAATCGAGGTCGGTGAAGAACCGGAAGGCGTGCTCACCAGCCCTGATGGCAAGCTCGTCTACGTCGCCTCGGAAGTCGCCAACATGGTGCACGTAGTCGATCCCGAAGCCCGCGAGGTAAAAGCAAACATCGTCGTCGGCAATCGCCCGCGCAGGTTCGCGATGACGCCTGACAACCGCGAATTGTGGGTGTCCAACGAACTCAGCGGTTCCGTCACGATCATCGACCCGGCCAGCAACCAGGTGATCGACACCATCGTATTCGAGCCCAGGGGCTTCCGGGCCGATGACGTGACCCCGGTCGGGATCACCATGACCACGGATGGCCGGACCGCTTTCGTTGCCATGGGACGCGCCAATCACGTCGCGGTCGTCAGCGTTCCC
>CBDVAK010000323.1:0-3644 GCA_965371945.1 uncultured Candidatus Competibacteraceae bacterium | reverse complement strand
CCCAGCCAGGTGCGCTCACGCGATCTCGACGATGTGCGCCCGGGCGGGCTCGGCGTCCACTTTATAGTCGAAACAATGGATGAGACGACTTTTCTGGATCCCGTCGATGGCGAGGGCAATCTGCTGGTAATGAGAAAACGAATACCGACACAACAGGATGCACCATGACTTACCCGGTACGCAAAGAGGGCTCCTACGCGGTCATCACGCTGCACGGCGAAGTGGACCTGCACACCTCGCCCAAAGCCAGGCAACAAATCCTGGACCAGCTCAATGGGGGCCTCAACGTCCTGGTGGAGCTGGCCGATGTCGAGTACATCGACAGTTCCGGGATCGCCAGCCTGGTGGAGGGCTACCGGGTTTCCAAGGGCGGGCAGCAACGCTTCGGACTGGTCTGTGTCAGCAAGCCTGCCATGCAGGTGCTGCAACTGGCCAAGCTCGACAAGGTGTTCCCGATCTACGATTCATTGGAAGCCGGCATGGACGAACAGGGGTGAGGGCGAATTGATGCCCGCTTCCGAACCCGCCATAACCGTCCGCGATCTGGTCACCCACTACGGTGAGCGCAAGATTCTCGATGGTGTGACACTCGATATCGAACAACGGGAAATCATGGTGATCATGGGTGGCAGCGGCTCCGGCAAGAGCACCCTGCTGCGTCATCTGCTGGGGCTGGCGAAACCAACCTCCGGCAGCATCACCATGTTTGGCAAGGATATTACCCGTGTCGGTCGCAAAAGCCTGTATGAGTCACGCCGCGGTATCGGTGTCGCTTTCCAGGGCGGCGCGCTGTTGAGTTCCCTCAGTGTTGCCGAGAATGTGCAACTGCCGTTGCGCGAGCATACCCGGCTGGACGAGAACACCATCAACATCATGACCCAGATGAAACTGGAAATGATGAACATGGGCGGCTTCGGCCAACTGATGCCGTCCGAACTGTCCGGCGGCATGACCAAACGGGCCGCGCTGGCCCGCGCGGTGATCATGGATCCCAAGCTGTTGTTCTTCGATGAGCCTTCCGCCGGGCTGGACCCGGTAGTCGCGGTCGAACTGGACGAACTGATCCTGCAACTGCGCGATGCCATGGGCATCACGATCGTGGTTGTCACCCACGAACTGGAGAGCGCTTTCAAGATCGCAGACCGGATCACCGTACTGGACCAGGGTCGAATCGCGATCACCGATACCGTTGAGGCGGTACGCAATACCGACAACGAACGTGTTCAGGACCTGTTGCAGCGCCGTCCACGCCATGAGGAACTCGATGCCGATGCCTATCTCGCCCGGCTGACGGTACACCACCGATGAATGCGCGCCAGAGGCGAATCCGCGACATGCGCAACAGCAAAGGACCATCATGCTGAAGCTGATCGAGGCGCTGGGGGCCTGGTTACTCTACCTGCTCGAATCTACCGGGCGCATGGGCGTTTTTCTGCTGCATGCGCTGGCCGCGTTGGCGAAACCACCCTACCGGGTCTATGAGACTGCCCGGCAGATCCAGTTTATCGGCGCCAAATCCATCGGCGTGATTGTCTTTGCCGGTGTCTTCACCGGCATGGTGCTGGCCCTGCAAGGCATCCACACGCTGCAGGATTTTGGCAGCACCGATCTGGTCGGCACGGTGGTCGCGATCGGTCTGATCCGTGAGTTGGGCCCGGTATTGACCGCGATTCTGGTGACCGGCCGCTCAGGGTCCGCGATGTGTTCCGAGATCGGGATCATGCGCACTTCCGAACAGATCGATGCCTTGGAATGCATGGCGATCGACCCCTATCGCTACATCATGGCACCCAGGTTTATCGCCACAATCATTTCGGTTCCCCTCCTGACCGCCATCTTCGATGTCGCGGGAATCGTCGGCGCCTGGGGCACCAGTGTCGGAGTGTTCGGCATCAGCGAAGGCGCTTACTTCAACAGCCTCTACGACGGCACCGCGATGGCAGACATCAGAATGGGTATCTACAAATCACTGACCTTTGGCTTTCTGATCGTCTGGATCGCAACATCGAAAGGTTTTTTTCTGCATCTGGACCGCGTCGGCGCCATGGGCAGCGAGGGGGTCAGTCGCGTTACCACCAACGCCGTTGTGGCGGCTTCCGTGGCGATCCTGATGGCCGACTACCTCATCACATCAATGATGATGCTGTGAGTGACCGGGGCGCCACTGGCGGGAGTTCAAATTCCCGTGGAATCGAGAGGACGAAATGAAAAGGTTGAATGTCGAGCTGGTTGTCGGGATGTTCCTGCTGTTGGGGTTCGCCGGGCTGGTTTATCTCACCGTCAAGGTCGGTGGTACGACGCTGGGAACCGGCAGCAGCTACGAGCTGACCGCCGAATTCAGTTCCATCGCGGGTATCAAGGAGGGTGCGGAAGTACAGATCGCGGGGGTCACCGTGGGAACCGTATCGAACATCGCCCTCAACGGCGAAGCTTATAGCGCGGTGCTGACCATGAATATCGAGGACAATGTCGAGCTTCAGGAAGACAGTATCGCCTCGGTCAAGTCATCCGGATTGTTGGGTGGCAAGTTGATCAGTATCAGCCCCGGCGGTTCCGATATCATCCTCGCTGATGGCGATGAAATCATCGATACCACACCGTCGATCAGCCTCGAAGACCTGATCGGCAAGTACATTTTCGGCGGTGACTCCGAGGGATAAGGGCTCACGCCGCGATTCAACAAACAGGTAGCTGCTTGATAAGCCGGGGCAATGCGGGCGCGGGCAGTCCCTTCCATGACACGCCGTGAATACATCCTTGTAGGCTCGACAGCGGCTTGCCGCGCTACGCAGTCCTGCTTCGCTTGCAAGACCAGGGTTTGCCATCCCTGGCCAACCCGCTCGACGGCATGCGCCTCGCCCCTGCCGCTGACGGTCCCGGAATGCACTACCCGCGCCCACGTCACAGCGGCCAACGCCCCGGCTTATTGAGCAGTTACACAAACAGGAGCCAAACCCGATGAAAACTCTGATCGCCTTGTCGCTAACACTGCTGATCGGCTTCCCGGCCACAGTGCTGGCGGGGCTCCCCACTGACCAGACCAAGGCCACGGTCGACGCAGTGCTGGAGACCGTGCTCGACAAGTCCATGGACACAGCCGCCCGGGAAACCAAGGTCAGGGAACTGATCCGCGAACGTTTCGACTTCACCGCGATGTCACGTCGGGTTCTCGGCCCGGAATGGAAAAAGGCCACGCCGGAACAGCAGCAGAAGTTCATCGGGCTGTTCGAGGAACTGCTGGCC
Organism: uncultured Candidatus Competibacteraceae bacterium; assembly: GCA_965371945.1. Lineage (GTDB taxonomy): Bacteria > Pseudomonadota > Gammaproteobacteria > Competibacterales > JAHEDQ01 > CBDVAK01. The sequence continues at coordinate 401 of CBDVAK010000323.1, read as the reverse complement.
CAGACCTATCTGGTAGCCATCGAGCAATACACCGACGAAGAAGTACAGTACGTCAAGGAAACGATCAAGAAGGAAAGATTCGCCCAGGTGGATACGCTGATCGTACGCGGCAACATCAAGACACCGATCAATTACCGGCTGTATCTGCGTGACGGCAACTGGTACGTCTACGACGCGGTGATCGAAGGCGTCAGCCTGATCAACAATTATCGCAGTAGCTATCCCAGTATCGTGGCCCGCGAGGGCATGGATGTGCTGCTCGACAGGATGCGGGCAAGAGTAGACTGTAACAGCGGGACCTGCTGAGGCAATTTCTGTAGTACTTCTCGATAACCACTTGGGGCCTTTGGCGGTCGTGACGTGGGTGTGGGTGCCGCCTTGCGGGACCGTCAGCGGCAGGG
>CBDVAK010000322.1:0-3656 GCA_965371945.1 uncultured Candidatus Competibacteraceae bacterium | reverse complement strand
GATCTGGACGAGAACGGCATCGACCGCGCCGGCAATCCGGACATGCTGACGCTCGACGCGCCCAGCCCAGCGGGCGCTTTCGCCTACAACACGGTGCTGGTAAATATCGGCAAGACCGATCTGCAGCATAGGCCCGGCTGGGACAAGCTTGCCACCGCGCGGTCGCACGTCTTCCGCCGCGACCTGTGATCACCGGGAGGAACTGAGCCGTGGCCAAGAAACTCGATTCTGAGCAGAAAGCGAAGATCAAAACGGCGGTCAAACGACGCAAGAAAGCAGTCTATACACCCGTCGTGCCGGACATGCAGTATGGCTTCATCCACAACAATGTGGACTGTATCGGCTGCCGGGCCTGTGAAATCGCCTGCAAGGACAAGAACGGCCTCAGTGCCGGCCCGCGTCTCCGGCGCGTGCAGTACATCGAAGGCGGAACCTATCCGAATGTCTACGTCTACAAGGTTAACGTCTCATGTAACCATTGCGCCGAACCGGCCTGCCTGCCGACCTGCCCGACGGGTGCAATCTTCAAACGCAAGGTCGACGGCATTGTCGACATCGACTCCACCCTGTGCATCGGCTGTCGCCGCTGCGAGGCCGCATGCCCCTATGGTGCGCCTCAGTTCGATGTCGTAGAACAGATAGTGAAAAAGTGCAATATGTGCGTCGACGAAATCGAAGCCGGTCGCAAGCCCTATTGTGTGATGGCGTGCATGATGCGGGTGCTGGACATCGGTCCGATCGACAAGCTGCGCGCGGGCACCTTTCCAACCAAGGCGATGGGACCAAACGATGAGCCATCCCGCCAGGTGAAGAATTTTGCCGATCCGGAACTAACCGATCCGTCGATCGTGTTCATAGCGCATAGCAAGGGCAAGGTGGATTGATGACGCTGCCAGTAAGGCAACCTGACTCCGAAGCGGTATTGACGGAATTGTGCAGGGCCATTGCGGAGGATTTGTCGCAACTGTCGGTGCTGCACGACAGGGAACTGGATGCCGCGTGCATTGGCGATCTGAAGCAGGCGGATTTCCCGTCAGGTCTGGGGCTGTGTTTGCAATCGGATCTCGCTCGCCAGGCGGCCAGTGTGCTGAATACCGCAATACTGGATCTCGGGCAGAACCCGGATGAAACAACCCTGGACAAGCTGGCTGCTGATTTTGCCGATATCTATCTGAACCATACCCTGCAGGCATCACCCTTCGAATCCGTGTGGCTGGACGAAGAAAAACTGGCGATGCAGCAGCCAATGTTTCAGGTGCGGGAATGGTATCGGCGCCATCAGCTTGCCGCCAGGAACTGGCGCACGCGTGCCGATGACTACCTGGGCTACGAGCTCGCCTTTCTGGCCCACCTGTTTGCGGCTTGTACACAGTTGCAGGATGACAAGTCTCGTCTACAAACACTGCGGGATGCGGCTGCCTTCATCGATGAACACCTGATACGCTGGCTGCCCCGGTTTGCCCAACGGGTCGCACAGCGTTGTACGACGCCATTTTATGCGGGTCTGGCAATGCTGACGGCAGCCTACGTGGAGGATCTGCGTGAGCTGCTGGTGGTTATCCTGGCTGAACCGCGACCCGACCCGGAGTCCATCGAGAAACGGATGAAATCCGTGGTCCCGGTCAAAGTCGCGCCTCCCGCACGGTATGTGCCGGGTGCCGCACCGTCCTGGTAAGACGTTCATACCACCGTTCTCCGGAACCGAATATGCCGTTTGCCGACATACTGCGTGAGACTCTGGTACTGCCCGAGATCCTCGGCGAACGCTGTGTTCACTCAAAGCTGGAAACGGCGAGTTGTCACGCCTGCGTCGACAGTTGCCCGCGGGGCGCCTGGCTGCTTGATGACGAGTCGCTGGGCATCAATAGCGAGGACTGCGACGGTTGTGGCCTGTGCGCGGCCGCGTGCCCACAGGCCGCCATTCTGCATCCTCACGAACCGGCGATTGGCGATTGGCACGGCCAACCGCTGGCGCTTGCCGCCTGTGAGCGGGCCGGAGTCGGCGGCGGCTCCGGGGTGCTGCCCTGTCTGCATGCGCTTGGCGTGCGCGATCTGTTGCGGCTCGCTGCTTCCGGCGTTGTCCGCCTCGCGACTGCCCGGGCCGATTGCAACGCCTGCCCACGAGGCAAAGGTGAGACGCTGCAGCAACGTCTGGCGTCTATCAATGACATGCTGGCCAGCCGCGGTCGTACATCCATCGAGCTGCTGGAGCAGGATGCCGCACACTGGACTCAGGCGCGCGCTGAGCTTCATGCGAGCGGCGGCCCGGTTGTCGGTCGACGCGCATTCCTCGGCCGCGCCATAGGCGCGGGAGTGCGCGAGGGCCTGCGGATGACTGGTCTGCTTGCGGCGGAACGCAAGGAATTCACCCCTCCAGGTAACATTGTTCCGCGCACCTACCCGACCGATATGCTGCCCTTTGCCCCGAGTATCGATGCCGAAAATTGCAGCGGCTGCGACGCCTGTGCACGGCTTTGTCCGCAGGCAGCCATTGTACTGGACGATTCTTCGGCACCGCCGGCCTATCGTATCGTGGCAGAGCAGTGCAGCGGCTGTGGCGTGTGCAGTGACGTCTGCGAATCGAACGCGGTGAGTGTCGCGTGCTGGCAGCCAGCGACAGTTGACGAGATTCCGCTCAGGCAAGCACGCTGCGAAGCCTGCGGCGTGCCTTTCCATCGACCGCAAGCTTCCCGCACGAATACGGCCCTATGCCCAATCTGCACCCGAACACAGCATCATCGCAACCTGTACCAGGTGCTCGAAGCGTAAACCCCCAGTGCCGCGTGTCACCGCAGTTTGGCTTCGTAGCGCTGCTCGACAACCTCGGTTCCCCACTGTGTTCCCCGCTGCGACTCCATGAGGACGAAACCAGCCTTTTCATACAGGTGCCCCGCCGACTCCAGTCCCTGAAAGGTCCACAGATACACGCGCGGATACCCCCGGTCCCGACAGAACTGCATGGCGGCATCCATCAGCTCGCCACCCAGCCCGCCGCCACGCACGAGATCAGAGGCGATGAACCAGCGCAGATGCGCTCCCGCCCTTCCAGCACGCACGCCATCGATTGTGATCGAAGCCTCTATCCGCTCCTGCACGACGGCGCTCCAGATATGGTCCCGCCTCTCATCATAGCGGCACACAAACTCAGCCAGTTCGCTCGCCACCTTCGCTTCGAAAACCGCCCCGAACTTCCAGTTGCGGGAGTAATAGCACGCATGCAGCTCCGTAACACGCCCCACCACACCGGGGACGTAGCCCTCAATGATGCGCGTATCCGCCATGGATCCTCCCCGGGGTATGCACAACTATTCGGAAAATGAAGCATGCCCTGACTCAGGGAACGACGGATGGTTGTCCGGCGTGGCCAGACTATACTTGAAAGACAGGGTGCTGCATCAGCGCCCGCAGGAGAGTCGAGATGACCATTTGTCCCATCGCCATCGTGGCAGGCTGCAAGAAGTGCCCTGCCGTATCAGCCTGTCCCCTCAAAGGGGTGCTGGGCGACTACGTCAAGGAAGACCCTTCCAGCCCGGCCCGGAACGGCAGCACGAAATCGACGAAAACCAAGGAGTAAAGCGATTTCTTAGGATAGAGTACCGTAGCTAGGAGGCTGTCCGAGAATAGCGATCGTAGCGAGGGCGAGCCTGATTGAGTCA
>CBDVAK010000321.1:0-3683 GCA_965371945.1 uncultured Candidatus Competibacteraceae bacterium | reverse complement strand
TGGAATCATTGCGAAATCTCGATCTGCGTGGCAGCGCGCGCATCGGTGAGCTGGTGGTCTCGCGTCTGCATCTCACCAAGGTTCTGCTCAAGATCAATGCCGGCAAGGGTCAGATCAAACTCGATCCCATCAAGTTGCAACTCTACGGTGGCAGGTTGCAGGGCAAGGCAGGTCTGAACGTGCGCGGTCAACAGCCCAAGCTGTCAGCAAACTACAAGGTCGGCGGCATACAGCTCGACCCGTTGTTGACCGATCTCAACGGCGAGTCGACGTTGACCGGCACCGCAAGGATGCAGGCGGATCTCAAGGCGGTGGGCATGACGTCAGATGAGATTGAAAGCACTCTGAAGGGCACTCTTTCGCTGGTCGTTCGCAAAGGCATGATCAAGGGGGTCGATATCGGCCAGATCATACGGGAAGCGGATGCAGCGCTGAGTGGCAAGCCGCCGCCACCCCGGCAAGGCCCCAACCGCACCGACTTTTCACAGATGAGCGCCAGCCTGGTTGCCAACAAAGGGTTTCTGACCAACAACGATCTGTTGCTCAGCTCGCCGGTGTTTCGAGCGCAGGGTAAGGGCCGCGTCCATCTGCCGACCGAAAAAATCGACTATCTTGCCAGCGTGTTCCTGGTGGGGACCCCGGAGAGCGTAGCGGGTCGGGATCTCAGCAGCCTGCGCGGGGTCGAAATACCGGTCCGAATCACCGGCTCGTTCTCGCAACCTGATATCAGACCTGATCTGCAGGCCATGCTCAGGGCCGAGGCCGGGCGGCAACTGGATGCTCACAAGGAAGAGCTTCAGGAAGAAGCCCAGAAGCGTTTGCAGAAGGAGCTGGACAAGCAACTGGGCGGTGCGCTCAAAGGTTTGTTCGGTAGCGGAAATTGATCGATGGTGAGTTTGCCGAGCGGCTGCTGGCGTGGCACGGGCAGCACGGTCGCCGCAATCTGCCCTGGCAGCAGCAGCCGACACCCTACCGCGTGTGGGTGTCCGAGATCATGCTGCAGCAAACCCAGGTGGCCACGGTCAGTTCCTACTACCAGCGCTTCCTGATACGTTTCCCCGATGTCGAGTCGTTGGCTGCCGGCTCCATCGACGAGGTTCTGCATCTGTGGTCCGGACTGGGCTACTACGCCCGGGCTCGCAACCTGCACCGTGCGGCACGGCAGATCCGCGACCAGCATGGTGGACGGTTCCCGCGCACATTCGATGACTTGCTGGCGATGCCCGGCATCGGTCGGTCCACGGCCGGCGCCATACTCGCGCTCAGCCTCGGTCAGCGTCATCCGATACTCGATGGAAATGTCAAACGGGTGTTGACGCGATTCCACGGTATCGCCGGCTGGCCGGGTTCCGCTTCCGTCAGCAGGCGTTTGTGGACCCTGGCCGAGGGCCACACACCCGGTGACTGCGTGGCTGCCTACACCCAGGCAATCATGGATATCGGCGCCACGCTCTGCACCCGAACCCGACCCGATTGTAGTGTCTGCCCGCTGGCCGCGGATTGCGTGGCGCACCAGCGTGGGCTCACCACTGCGTTGCCGGCGCCACGCCCGTCCAGGCCGCGGCCCACACGCGATACCACGATGCTGATCCTGCGCAACAGCGATGGGACGGTGCTGCTCGAACAGCGACCCCCGCAGGGCGTGTGGGGTGGGTTGTGGAGCCTGCCAGAGTGCCCACAATCTGCCAGCCCGGTGCGGTGGTGCACCGAACATCTGGGGCTCGAAGTGGAACCCGGGGCGCAGTTGCCCACACTGCGTCATAGTTTCACTCACTTTCATCTAAGGATCGTGCCGTGGCTCATGCGGGTCAAAAACCCTGCAAACATGGTGATGGAAGCGCCTGCCCGAGTTTGGTATAACCCTCGAACCCCGGATACGAGGGGCATGGCAACTCCCGTCAAACGCTTGCTGGCGGGTCTGCAAGACGATGAATGAGGTGGATCAATGGCACGCACAGTGAGCTGCATCAAGTTGGGAGTTGAAGCCGAAGGGCTGGAGTTTCTGCCCTATCCCGGGGAACTGGGCAAGAAGGTTTGGGCGAACATCTCCAAAGAGGCATGGCAGCAGTGGCTGCAGCACCAGACCATGCTGATCAATCATCATGGTCTGTCGCCGATGGACCCCGACGCGCGCAAGTTCCTCGAAACCGAGATGCAGTCGTACCTGTTTGGTGAGGGCTCCGACAAGCCCGAAGGCTACACACCACCCAGCTAGACCACCCTGAACCGGCTTGACTCACCAGACCCAGACCGGTTAAATACCGCACTTCCAAACAGGCCGCCGTCGCCAGACGTCAGCCTGTGACACGCCCCAACAAATGGCCAGGTAGCTCAGTCGGTAGAGCAGGGGACTGAAAATCCCCGTGTCGGCAGTTCGATTCTGTCCCTGGCCACCATATTTATCAACAAGATAAAAGTTTTCTGCTATTAATCCCTGTGTCACCCGGTACACTTCGTATCGGAAGACGCAGTGGCAGCTATAACGAAGACACCCTCGAACACCTGGAAAGCGATCATCCGCAAACGCGGCTGGCCGACGACCATCAAGACGTTCCGCACCAAACGCGACGCCGAAGATTGGGCGCGCAGCACCGAAGATGAAATGGTGCGCGGGGTGTACATCAACCGGGCCGGCGCGGAAAAGCTGGTGCTGGAGAAAGCACTGGACCGTTATCTCAGCGAGGTGTCTTCTACCAAGCGTGCAAGCACGGCCTCTGCGGAGGGCCACAAGGCCAAGGCGCTGAAGGCCAAGTTCAGCGCCTACAGCCTGGCTGCCATCACGGCGGACCTAGTGGCAGAGTACCGCGACGAACGGCTCGAGGCAGGCAAGTCCGCCAGCACCGTACGGCTGGAACTCTCACTGCTCTCACACCTGTTCACCATTGCCATCAAGGAATGGCGTGTAGGCCTGTTCTACAATCCGGTAGCCAACATCCGTAGACCGGCACCGGCCAAGGGGCGGGATCGTTGTCTGTCAGCGGATGAGGAGAAGGCCCTGTTCAAGGCCTGTGACAAGCATTCCAATCCCATGCTCGGCTGGATCGCACGTATCGCCCTCTACACTGGCATGCGCACCGGTGAGATCAAGTCACTAACGCGACGGCAGGTGAATCTGGAAAAACGTACCGTTTACCTCAGTAAAACCAAGAACGGCTCTGCCCGAACCATCCCTTTGACCAAGAAAGCGGAGAATATTTTTCGCCTGGCACTAAGCAATCCGGTGCGCCCCTTCGATACCGACCTGATCTTCTTCGGCGAGCCCGGCCGTGATGATATACACCGACCGTATGAATTCCGTCCCGCCTGGCAATGCCCGGCTGTCGGCGGGCCTAATTCAAAGGTGCTGACTCCGGAACAGCGCGAGGCAGATCGAGAGGCGCGGATCACTATTAGCCAGGAGCTGGGGCATGAGAGGGAAGCCGTGGTCAGTGCCTACATAGGGCGGTGACGCCCAGTTTGTTGGTGTAAAGTCGCCCTATGAAACTCCATATCCTGGATGACCTGCACATCGAGTTCGAAGACTTTGTACCACCGGCAACGGCTGCGGATGTCGTGATATTGGCAGGCGACATCGGTGTGGGGATGGAAGGCCTGCGTTGGGCAGAAGCACGATTCCCGGACAATCCCATGATCTATGTGCCGGGCAACCACGAGTTCTATCACCATGACATCACGCTGATCGA
>CBDVAK010000320.1:0-3683 GCA_965371945.1 uncultured Candidatus Competibacteraceae bacterium | reverse complement strand
CTGCTGTCCCCGGTGGTCGCGGTCCTGATGTGAGAGCGAATCCAGCGATGATCCTTGGTGGCCTCCCCCTTGCCACGCATGCGCTCCGCGCGGCACGCTTCGACCGCAGCTAGAACCGCGGCTTCCGGGCGAGCTCCGATCTCGCCGGTAAGGTCGCGGATCGCCGCTTCGGTATCGCCACGCATATCCTCGTAGCGCACCACCACCGCCCGTTGCGACCGCAGCCATCCGTGTGCCATTTTCAAGTGACGTTTGTAGTGGCTGCGGATAAATGCAACGACTTCCGGGTGATCGATTGGCTTGCCGATCATGACACCATCCGGGAGCGGCCTGAACAGACGCTTCATACGGTTGACATAGAAGTAAAATGACACGAAGGCATCATAGGGATCACGCAGCAGGGTCACCACCTGACAACCGCAGATATCGCACCCTTCCAGCACCTTGCGATCATTGGCACGCAGGTGCTGTTGCAGTATTGAGTTGTCATGGAAACCACCGCGGGATACGAAGGCCAGAAATGAGTGCCCGCGGGTGCCCGGGATGTCCTCCGGCACGGCGTTGAGATCCTCCAACCCATAGAGACGCGAGAGGATCAGCCTCATCCACACATTTCCGGTCTTTGGTTGTCCCGCGATCAGGATACGCATGCTGCCACCACCCGCGCGTCACCGCGGCTCCGGCGGCGATCATAACACCTAGGCCGCCACCCGGTTCCGGTCATTCCCTGCACTGATTGCGAATCGCTTCATAGAGCAGATTCGAGCCAAACTGCCGGTTGCGGGGATCGATCCAGAACCGTGCATAGCCGGGGTCCGCGTGACGCGGCTCGAATGGCGACAGAAAAAAAGGCGCCACCCAGACCGCACCGGACGCGCGGTGCAGTTGCAGAGCCTGGGCATGGATGGATGAGTGCCGGCTGGCCAGCGGATGGAACTCGGTGACCGCATAACGCCGTCCGGAGAACAGTCCGGCCACCGAGCTGCTGACGGTTTGCCCGCCGTACAGGGTCACACCCGGCTGATAGACCGATTCGGGTCGCAACGTGTCGCCGGTGGCATAGAGAAACTCGCTACGACGACCGAAATACGGAATCAATATCTGGTGGCTGAACAGTCTGCGGGGATCGAAGCCGGTGGACACCGCAACATGCCAGAACTGCTCGAGATAACGTTCCACCTGATAGCGTCGATACTGATGCCATTCCTGCGCCAGCGGGTTGAACAACAAACGGGTTTCTTCAGCCGGCAGGTCGCACCAGCCTCGAAATCCGGTGCTCTCCTTGCGGAAGTGTCCGGCAAGCCGATACACAAGACGCGATGGCAGCCGATACCAGTCAGCAGCCACTGCTTTGCCCGCGGCGCTGACCACGTGGAATTGTCGCCGCCCCACCACGAACACGCGCCCATCGTGGCAGATTGCCCTGGCCAGCAACTGATGCGCGCCCTGCTTGAGACCGGTGTAATCGAGCTCAGCCCGAAACCCGACATTCATTTCGACAATGTCGTCACAATGCTCGAAGACGTCGGGGCGAGACAGCCCCAGCGATGCCCGTGCCATCGGTCTGGCATCGACTTCGATCACAATCTCGCGGACCTGCGTCAGCGGATCGCACCAGCCCTCCACGGTCAGCACGCCGTGCGCGTGTGAATCGATGTATGCCAGCCTGGATCGCTCCGCGGCGGCCGCATCGCCTGGAGGCCGGACGGACTGCCAATCCCGATAATCGCCACCGATCAAACGGTTGAGACTCCCGAGGTCACCGTGGCGCTGGCGCAGCCAGTTGCGGAACCCGGCAACGGAGGCTGCGCTGTAATCGGTAATACTGACCGCGCCCGCGAGTCCGCCACCATCGGTAAAATCGCCATAGAGATGATGAGTCTCCCCGTTGAGGGTGACCCCGACCAGCAGTCCCGGGTGCTCGCGGTCAAAAATCTGTAGTGCCCCCAGCACCTGCCGCAGGGCCTGATACCGATATCTGTTGACCTCGATCGCCGGATCGCAAAGCAATGTAAACGGATTGACGTTGTTGCGGAAATAACGGTCCGCCGGAACAGCACCATCACCGAACTGCATCAGGTTTTCGGTCCTGGAAAGCAGGAATTTCACCAACGGACCGTCGCCAGTGAAGTGGTTGCCGGTCAACTGCAGAACGACAGGTCTGGCAATCGCTGCCGCGAATTCGAGCATCCTTGCGACCGGGGCCTCGTCATAGACCCAGTCGTCCCCATCGTGCCGAAACAGGGACAGCAGATTGACCGGCAGTGTCGTGCCGAGGCGCACCTCGCCACTCGGCCCGTCGGGCTCCAGGGTATCGAGCGTGTGTTTGAGCTGGCGGAAAAAGCGTTGCCTGCCCGTTTGAATCCTGGCAACCCCATGGATCAGGGGGCAGATATAAAACGGGGCACTCACATCAGCGGCAGAATGGGGGCTTTGCAAATCGTGCGATCGATCTCGCGCTGCTGGCCACGGTCCAGTGTCTCCCACTTTGAGGGCCTGGGATGAATCTTGCGCAAGCGCCGGGCCACCGCCAAGGTCCAGGGCAACTGCAAAGCATCGTAGAGCTGCCGCCCCCGGTTCACGGGGTCGGCGACCAGCTCATCGTAGTCGACACAGACATAGTGTGAATCGTCGTCACGACACAGCGTATCGCGCAGAGACACCGAGGTATTGTGAAACCGGCAGATGTCGAGGATGGGGTTCCGCCCTTTGGCAATCTTGAAACTGGGATGAATATAGGACGCCACCACATCGCGGCCGTTGCGAATCACCTGGCAGATCTTTACCCGGGGGTAGAGTCGGCGTATACGCCGAACAGCCAGCAGCTGTGTGGGTGTTTTCTCGATCACACCGTCACGGCCCGACAAGCGGCGCAAATCCGCAAATACCCGCGCTGGCAAATCAATGGCGTTGCCTGACAAGAGGGAGAGATAGGTCCGGGACAATTGCACTATTTCATCACGGTCGGTGGCTTCGAGATCGCTGCGGTGGCGATCGATGAGGCGGGGGCCGGGACGCAGGTCGAACTCCGGTAACCGGGCGTGCCGAACCACCGCGTCCGCCAACTGCCGCGCCCACGAATCACGCTCGCCGGCGGGTTGCGGCTGCAGCGCGCGCAAAAACACACCGGTTTCCTCCAGATAACAGAAACCCGGCGCACTGGCCAACAGCCGTGCGGTCAGTGTTGTTCCCGATCTTGGCGCCCCGACCACGACGATAACGGTAGCCTGGGATGGTACCGGCATCAGAACACGACACTTCGGCACGCAGCTGCTTGCAGGTCCGGCGGGGTAGCGGGGCTTGCGGTCAATGAGTGCAAGTTGTGTTCACCACGCTGACACATCTCAGCGACCGTCGGCGGCGGCAAGGGGTCGCGAGCTGAACCCGTAGGCTTCCTGGAAGCGCGCGCGGATCTCCTCATTGAGCACTCCACGCTGCCGCTTGATCGCGATACGCCCCGGCCTGACCCTGCTACACCCGGTCTCAGGGATCGCCAACTGCTCTATCACCCGCTGTACCGTTCCGACAAGCTCTGCTTCCAACTCCTCATAGCTCACCGTCACCGGCTTGATGCCGAACACCGCGAAATAATCACGAAACCTTGCGTAGGCGGCCGAAATACTGTGAATCCGGCGCAGAATATCCTCGCCATCATAGCGATACGAGGTACTGACCGGCTGGTG
>CBDVAK010000319.1:0-3729 GCA_965371945.1 uncultured Candidatus Competibacteraceae bacterium | reverse complement strand
AACGTTGACGCGGGATTCTTGTGGGTGTCCGGTGACGGCCGGACACCCTTTTTTTGTTGAGAAGGCTCTGGGGTTCGACCTTGACCAAACAGTCAGTATCTGGAGATCGCGATGAATCAAAGTAGCGCGCCCGATATCGCCACGGGTCGCCTTTCCAGAGCCTTGATCGATGAAGCCTTCGGTGATTTGCATCCACCGCTGGGCCGGCATCAGGCCCGGGTGGCTGCCGATCGCTGCTATTTCTGCGACGACGCGCCTTGCGTACAGGCCTGTCCCACGGCGATCGACATACCGGAGTTCATACGACGCATACAGACCGGTAATATCGAGGGCTCGGCCAGCACCATCCTGGCCGCCAATATCATGGGCGGCATGTGTGCCCGCGTGTGCCCGACCGAAACCCTTTGCGAGCAGGCTTGCGTGCGCAACACCGCGGAGGATCAGCCGGTCCAGATCGGGCGTTTGCAGCGTTATGCCACCGATCCGGTGATCGACGGCGACGTGCAGTTGTTCAGACGCGAGCCCGCCACCGGCAAGCGGGTGGCAGTGGTCGGCTCGGGGCCGGCCGGGCTGGCCTGCGCCCACCGCCTGGCGTTGCAGGGTCACGACGTGGTGGTATTCGATCGAAATCGCAAGCCGGGTGGGCTCAACGAATACGGGATAGCCGCCTACAAGACGGTGGATGATTTTGCTGCCCGGGAGGTGGCCTATATCGTCGCCACGGGTGGTTTCGAGCTTCGCCAGCAGCAGACGCTGGGCGAGGACCTCACCCTGGCGGATCTGCGCAAACAATATGACGCGGTTTTCCTGGGGATCGGTCTGGCCGGCGTCAATGCGCTGCAACTCGATCAGGAGTCTGCCGCAGGGGTGCTCGATGCGGTGGACTACATCGCCACGCTGAGACAGAGCGAGGACCGTAGCGAGCTACCGGTGGCGCGCCGTGTGGTGGTGATTGGTGGTGGCATGACCGCAATCGACATCGCGGTGCAGAAAAAACACCTGGGTGCCGAGCAGGTCACGCTGGTCTATCGTGGTGATCGTGCGCGCATGAAGGCCAGCGATTGGGAGCAGGAGCACGCCCAGACCCACGGTGTCCGTATCATCTATGAGGCCATGCCCGTTGGCCTGGTCACTGAGGCCGGTCACATCCGTGCCGCGGAGTTCGAACGTACCCGGCGCGCATCCGGTGGCGGGCTCGAAGGCACGGGCGAGACTTTTCGTGTCGATGCCGACATGGTGTTCAAGGCAATCGGCCAGCAATTGTACGAACCGTCAGTGCGTGGTGATGACGTGGGCCCCGCGTTGGAGCACGGGCGCATCGCGGTCGATGCCGACATGCGCACCAGCCTGGGGGATGTCTGGGCAGGTGGCGATTGCGTTTACGGGGTTCTCGATCTCACCGTTGCCGCGGTGGCAGACGGTAACAAGGCGGCAGAGTCGATCCATCACTATCTCGCCCGCGGGGAGTGAGCGGGGCCGCCAAGGTCCCGCCTGCATACGCGAAGGAGCATTCCACCATGGCAGATCTCAGCACCGAGTTCGTGGGTATCCGCTCACCCAACCCGTTCTGGCTGGCCTCGGCGCCACCGACGGACAAGGCCTACAATGTCAACCGCGCCTTCGAGGCAGGCTGGGGCGGGGTGGTCTGGAAGACACTGGGTGAGGACCCGCCCATCGTCAATGTCAACGGTCCCCGCTACGGCGCAATTCATGGCGATGATCGCCGGGTGCTGGGTTTCAACAACATCGAGCTGATCACCGACCGGCCACTGCAACTCAATCTGCAGGAGATTGCCCAGGTCAAGAAGGACTGGCCGGACCGCGCCCTGGTGGTGTCAGCCATGGTCCCCATGCAGGAACAATCCTGGGCCGATATCGTGGCCCGGATCGAGGATACCGGGGCCGATGGTATCGAGATGAACTTCGGCTGTCCGCACGGTATGTCCGAGCGGGGCATGGGCGCGGCGGTGGGTCAGGTGCCGGAATACATACGCATGGCCACGGAATGGTGCAAACAGCACGCGCGAATCCCGGTGATCGTCAAGTTGACACCCAACATCACCAGTATACTGCATGCCGCGAAGGCGGCGCAGGAAGGTGGTGCCGACGCGGTGTCTCTGATCAACACCATCAACTCCATCATCCGGGTCGATTACGACACCCTCAGCATCTATCCCAATACCGATGGCAAGGGCAGCCATGGTGGTTACTGCGGTCCTGCGGTGAAACCGATCGCACTGCATATGGTTGCCGAGATCTCGCGCCATCAGGAGACATCGGCACTGCCGATCTCCGGGATCGGTGGCATCGGCAACTGGCGGGATGCGGTTGATTTCATCGCCCTGGGTGCCGGCAATGTGCAGGTTTGCACGGCGGCCATGGTATACGGTTTCAGGATCGTCGCTGATCTCATCGATGGTCTGGACCGGTTTCTGGATTCCAAAGGCATGCGCTCGGTGGCCGAGTTGCAGGGCAGGGCGGTACCCAGCATCACTGATTGGCAGTATCTCAATCTCAACCATGTCGACAAGGCCTGGATCGATCAGGACAAGTGCATCAAGTGCGGGCGTTGCTATATCGCCTGCGAGGACACTTCCCACCAGGCCATCACCTGCGAGGTCAACGGTGAACGCCGCTTCCAGGTCAAGGATGAGGAGTGCGTGGGCTGTAACCTGTGCGTCAGTGTTTGCCCGGTCGAAGACTGCATCAGTTTGAGGCCGCTCACGGAGGGCATCGATCCACGCACCGGAGCGGCAGTGGACAGCCACTATGCCAACTGGACCACGCACCCCAACAACCCGATGCGCGAGTGCCCGTGAGTGCTTCGTCCCACCGAAAATCCTGAACCCGGAGAGCGTGGATGACCGACCGCCAACCCGATGGCCTTCCAGAGCCCCGTGGCAGCTCATCAGCACTGATGCCGGGGCTTGCCGAGCCACGTTCCCTGTCGGCCGGCAGGGGCTGGCGATGGATCGTGGAAGGCTTTGATTATTTTTGGGGCAAACCGGCCGTGTGGCTGGCAATGATCGTGGTGTTCGGTGTCGCGATCGTCATGATAGCGCTGGTTCCACTGGGTGGCATCGCGATCCCGGTCCTGTCGACCATGTTGATTGGCGGCATGGTCATTGGCTGTCGCGCGCAGGACCAAGGGGAGGGGATTCGTTTCGAACACCTGTTTGCGGGCTTTCGGGTCAACGCCAAGAAGCTGGCAGTGGCCGGATTGCTCTACCTTGTGGTGGAAATCGTGCTCGGTATCGGGGTGGCCGTGGTGGTCATGGGCCTCATGGGCGGCGCTGCAGGTCTCGATGCGCTGGGAACCGGCGCTTTCAACGGTCCACCGCCGGTCCTGTTGAGTGGCGGCATGCTGGTGACCGGCTTGGTGCTGGCGCTGCTAACCGTGCCGGTGCTGATGGCATTTTGGTTCGTGCCGACGCTGGTGGCCTTGCATGGGATCGCCCCGATCGAAGCCGCCAAGCTCAGTTTCCGGGGCTGCCTCGTCAACGTCATACCGTTTTCGGTTTATGGTCTGGCGGCACTGGGGTTGAGCATTCTGGCCATGATTCCGATGATGCTCGGCTTTCTGGTGCTGGGCCCGGTCCTGGTGGCATCCACCTATGTGGCCTACAAGGAGATTTTTGTCGCCGGTTGAGGGAAGGCCCCAGGCGTGACAACGATGGTGCCGGGAGGGAGACTCGAACTCCCACACCCTCTCGGGCGGCGGATTTTGAG
>CBDVAK010000318.1:0-3734 GCA_965371945.1 uncultured Candidatus Competibacteraceae bacterium | reverse complement strand
CGGTAGCGCGGGTCTGCCAGCAAACGCGCCTGGGCCTGCTGCAACGCCTTGGCCTTGGATACCTGAGGATCTTTGAGATTACCGTAGAACTCGGCCACCAGCAGTGCCGACGCCGGGTCATTGACCGTCCACAGCGTGGCCACCGCACTGCGTGCACCGGCCTTGACCGCGACCCCCGCCAAGCCCAGTGCCGCGCGATCATCGCCGGCGGCGGTCTGACAGGCGCTCAGGGTCAGCAACTCAACCGCATTTTGTTGCCGAAACCTGGCCAGACCGAGAAAGCTCTCCAGCCCGTCCATGCTCAGTTTGCTGTCATAGGTGAGCAGAAAGGTCTTGGTGATATCGCTGTCAAACTGCGCGTGCGAGGCGATATGGACGATATTGAATGGCTGGTCCCGCAATGCCTGCTCCAGATTCGCTTTCACGAACGCCTGATTCTCGAGCACCGTGCCGCCATAAATGGCCTCGATATCCTCGATTTCCTGACCCACATAGGGCAGGGCCGGGAACCCCTGCACCGCGTCGGTGAGCCCGGTCAACAGCACTTTTACGTCTTTGCGTTCGATCGGGCGGGGATCGGTCAGGGTCAAACCCGGGGTGGTAGCAAGTGCGTAGCGCTGTCCCAGAAACTGTTTGCCGTCATGCAGCGCGGACATCGGGATGGTACGCAGGGCACCGTCCGGCACGATCACCAGGGTATCGATCCCCTGGCGGGTCAGTTCCGGTTCAATGGGTTCGATCACCCATTGATAGAGCCGGCGGGCATGTGGGTAGTACTGGTGCGTGGTGCGCTTTTCCAGTTTGCGTCTGAAGGTTCGCACTTCCGCGGTAAAGGTGTCGCGGTCGACCGCCACGGTAAAACGCTGCAGCCCCTCGGGAAGGCTCACCAACAGTTCGGTGCGATCGGACAATATGATTGGATAGATGGCCGCGGTGCCGGTGGCAAGCTGGTCGATGCCGGTGGTCTTGGCGCGCAGCCGGGCCACGCAGTCGTCCTGAAAATAGTCCTCCAGTTCGGCGCCCTTGACCAGTTCCACCGTGTCCCGGGCCTCACGCAGCAGATCCCGCGAGGCCTGCGGGTCACCAACCTCGGCGGAGCGTTGCAACAACAGATCGGCCAACTCGAAATAGACCGGGCCCACGGTGTCGCGGAACGAACCCACGGCACCACGAAAGCCACTGTCCATATCCTGGCGGATGCCCCGCAAGGTGGCGATGGACTGCTGATAGGCGACGATCGCCTGATCATCGTTACCCTGCGCCCTGAGTATTCTCCCGGTCTGCCACTGCCAGCGATACAAGGCT
The DNA here is from genome assembly GCA_965371945.1 of uncultured Candidatus Competibacteraceae bacterium. Lineage (GTDB taxonomy): Bacteria > Pseudomonadota > Gammaproteobacteria > Competibacterales > JAHEDQ01 > CBDVAK01. The sequence continues at coordinate 2,429 of CBDVAK010000318.1, read as the reverse complement.
TCCGGCACTGCCGCACGCTGCGCCGAGAACACGGCATTCTGGGTCAGATCCAGAGCCTGCGGATACTGACCGGTGTGTTCGTAAAGTTCACCGAGATAGCCTTGCGCGTAGGACTGCGCGCGTGCATCACCGACGGAATCAGCGGTCCGCGATGCAGCCTCGAGCTGCCGGAAGGCTTGGCGGCCGAAGCTGACACGGGATTCGGGCTGCTCGAGCGCAAGCCGGGCATAAAGCCGACCGACACTGATCTGGTCATAGGCTTTGGTGTGGGAATCCGGCAACGTGCCGATTTGCTGAGCGAGTTGGTCCAGGGTTGCCGCTGCCTGCTGGTGGAGCCCCCGGGTGATGTCGACCCGCGCCAGGTTGATCGACGCACGCACCGACAAACCGTGATCCCCCCCCTGTGTCGCCACGCTGACAGCTTCGCTGTAGACAGCCGCGGCCTGATCCAGGTCGCCCTCGGTGGCGTGCAGATTGCCCAGGTTGTTGAGAGCGTTGGCCAGCACCACCGCAGCCCCGGCCTCGCGCGCCAGCGTCACCGCGGATTCCAGCTGCTGTTCGGCCCAGGCCGCTTGTCCGGCCAAGGCATAAGCATTGCCCAGACTGGCGGTGACCGAGGCCTTGAGCGCGCTATCATCGGTCTTTTTCGCTGCCTCCAGCGCGATATTCAGGGTATTGACGGCACTCGGATAGTAGCCCATGGCAACACGTGCATCCGCGCTACGCGCCAGGGCCCTGATCCGGCCACCGTTATCGCCTTCAGCCTCATAACTGTCGGCAGCATCCAGCCAGTGGTTGAGTGCGGCCTGAAAATTCCCGGCCCGGAATGCTTCGGCAGCCACCGCCATGGCCTCATCCGGGCTGCTGGCACCCGCTACGGAGCCGCTGCCAAATACCAGCAGCAGTAGTAATACGAACCACGACATGGCGATGCTGATACCGCTCCCCCGCATAGCAAAATCTGGCGTGCTCAAAGCAACCACCTCTTTGTGTGCTGCGTTCGCGGTACCGGTGTCCCTGCACTTCGAAGAACCCATTCCACCCCATCTCATATAGTTGATCGGGCGGCTTTTCGCGAGCATAGCCGACGGTTGACCCACCCCTTGCAATCCCGGACCATGATTGCCGTGCACAGTATTCGCAAAAGTACGACATGCCTTCGTCGCTGGTTGTTGACCCGACTCATGGCGCCGGTGCTGGTGGCCATGCTGCTACCGACCCTGGCGCCAGCCGGCGAGATACTGACGCTGGTCACGCCGACCAACAGCATCGACACCGTGATCAGCGAGGTGATTCTTCGCGAAGCCTACCGGCGGCTCGATATCGAGGTGGTCATACGCAAGTACCCGGCAGAACGGGCGCTGCAGTTGGCCAACGAGGGTTCAGTCGACGGTGAGGTACAACGGATCGACGGTATCAGCGCCCGCTACCAGAATCTTATCCAGGTCAAGCCTGCGATCAACTATATCGAGGGTGCGGTGTTCAGTGACGAGGTGACGTTTGCGGTGGATGGCTGGGCCAGCCTTGAACCCTACCGGATCGGCATCATACGGGGTATCAAGTTCGCCGAGCAGAATACCCGGGGGATGAACGTGCAGCGCGCTGGCGATTACCGGAAGCTGTTCGGGATGCTGGCGCAGGGACGCTTCGATATCATCGTCTCTCCCGGCATCAACGGCGAATACCAGATCCGCCGCCTCGGCATCGAGGGTGTGGAAAAGCTGCAACCCGCGATCATGCGGTTCGACCTGTTCCACTATCTGGGCCGCGATCGCGCCGATCTGGTGCCACGTATCTCGGCGGTACTGGAAACCATGCGCGAAAACGGGGAGCTGGCTGCGATCCGCGAGCACGTGATCGACGTGATCATGGAGCGAGCCACCCGGGGGCTGGGGCCCTGTGACCAGGATTACGCCTGTTTCTGAGTAGCTGTTCAGCTCACCCCTGACAGACTCCGGGACTGCGTTCAAAGTGCTCGTTTACACTTGTAAACTCCGCCCTTTTGCCTTGTCCCGGAGCCCGTCAGAAGCGATCTGAACAGCTACACAGGTTGGGGTTATTCCTTGTCCTGGAGCATGTCCCGAAGACTGGCGAAGGGATTGTGGGTCGCGCCCGCGCCCCGGTCCTCGGCCGCGCCGGTGCCCTGCAGGATCTGCTCCTCGTAGCGCTGGTGTTCGTTATCGTGGCAATAGAGACACAGCAACTCCCAGTTGCTGCCATCGGCCGGGTTGTTGTCGTGATCATGGTCACGATGATGCACCGTCAGTTCACTCAGACCTTCGCGGGTAAAGGCCCGCCCGCAACGCCCGCATACCCATGGGTACATCTTCAGGGCGCGTTCACGGTAACCCAGTTCGCGGCTGTCGCGGTTGCGACGCGCCTCGGCCACCACCCGGTCCAGCGTGCCGCCACCAGGTTTGTTGTCAGCT